>CAZUCI010000054.1:0-23153 GCA_964619485.1 uncultured Lachnospiraceae bacterium | reverse complement strand
CAGTAAAATCAATGCTTTCAAGCTGATTTTCTTTTTAATCAGCAGACACTAATTACATTATATATAGGAAGAAACAGAGGACATAATATGTGGATTGCAGATAATTGGAAAGACTATGAGGTCATTGATACCTCTGACGGAGAGAAATGTGAGCGATGGGGAGACTACATCCTGGTTCGTCCGGACCCACAGGTAATCTGGAACACCGGACACGACAATGCAGCCTGGAAAAAGAAAAACGGTCATTATCACAGAAGTGCCAAAGGCGGTGGCGAATGGGAATTTCGTAATCTTCCGGAGGAATGGACCATCGGTTATCGTGAGCTCACCTTCCACCTGAAGCCTTTCAGCTTCAAGCATACCGGCTTATTCCCGGAGCAGGCCGTCAACTGGGACTGGTGCTCCGAAAAAATCAAGTCAGCCGGCAGACCGGTAAAGGTATTGAACTTATTTGCCTATACCGGAGGTGCAACAATCTCCGCTGCTGCTGCCGGAGCCAGCGTCACTCACGTGGATGCCTCAAAGGGCATGGTTTCATGGGCAAAGGAAAATGCTGCCTCCAGTGGCCTTTCCGAAGCACCGATTCGCTGGTTAGTTGACGACTGTGTCAAATTTATCGAGCGTGAAATCCGCAGAGGAAACACCTATGATGGAATCATTATGGACCCTCCCTCCTACGGGCGAGGTCCCAAAGGTGAAATCTGGAAAATCGAAGAATCTGTTTATCCATTTATTGAGCTGGCTTCCAAAGTTCTCTCTAAGGATCCTTTGTTTTTCCTTATCAACTCCTATACTACCGGTCTGCAGCCAGCTGTATTATCCTATATGTTAAGCACAGTCCTTACTCCAAGGTTTGGCGGTGTGGTGGAGGCTGCTGAAATCGGTCTGCCCGTTTCCTCCAATGGTTTGGTACTCCCCTGTGGAGCAAGCGGCCGATGGAGCAAGGAAAGCAGGGCTTCCTTATATTAATTGAAATCTTTTTCTCTATCGAAAACTATATGACAAAGAACTACATGAAAATTAACGACACGAAAATTAACGACATGAAAAACCAGGAGAACTAATCCTCCTGGTTTTCTGCTTTACTTTCAGTTTTAATATATTTACCAAATACCTTCTTAAACATATAAGAATTGATGAATGCTGTCCCTGAGCCTCCAATTAAGAACCAGACAATTCCAAAATCCACAAACATCTGAGGGAGCAAAACGGCAATTGCGGGAATAATCAGATTTACACAGGTAATCAGCAGAAACCAGCCAATATTGGAAACCTCCATCAAAAAAGCATTTCGAATCGTATTTTTGACTGTATTATCAAACTTTGCAAGTACGGGAAACAAAAATTCTGCAACAAAGAACAGCAAAATTGCAGCTCCAATAACAGGAATCCGGATATAATTCTGCATGGAAATCATATTCTGCGAAAGGTGCAGTGCAATGTACAAATCTGCTCCCAGCACTGTCAGGACAGCCAGTATCATCATTGTCAGACCCGTACCCTGCTTAAAATTCATACGAAAGGATTTAAAGAAATCCTTAAACATATATCCTTCCTCATTGTCTGCCATTTTCAAGCAAACATAATACATCGCCGTTGTTGATGCTCCAATCGTAAAAACCGGAATGCAGCAGACCAGCCACAAAATATTAATAATAACAAGATCAGCAAGACGGCTCAGAGTTCTAAAAACCCCTCCATCCAGACTAAAAAATGAACCCATACGTTTACTCCATATCAGTTTATGTCAATTGTCGATTCTCCGACAACAAGCTGTGCATCAAAGGTCTTATGCTGGTTTCCATCCCTTTCATAAATCAGATCAAACAAAATGCGAGCCGCCTCTGTCATCATCTCGTCCCCAGGCTGTTTAATCGTGGTAAGACTCGGATGATAATATTTGGATGCGCTTGTCCCATCAAAACTTGCTACCGCATAATCCCCCGGAATCTTTTTCCCTGATTCCAGAATCGCCTTGCTGGCTCCTATGGCCATTTCATCTGAAAGAGCAAACACAGCTGTAAACTCCAGATTTGATTCCATAATCTGCTTCATGAGAAAATAGCCGTTGTCCATGGAATATGGAATATACTCTTCAAGCATTGGACAAATCAGAGTCTCATCCACCTCAATGCCATGATCTTTCAGTGCTTTTCGATATCCATTTCTACGTCTCTGACCAATACTGACATCGTCCATCTTTCGGCCACCAAGAATCAGAATTCTTTTATGACCCAGCCCAATCAGGTAATCGGTCATTTTATAGCCCTCTGTAAAGTCATCAATAGAAACTGACGAATAGGCCTTCAGACTGACGCCCTCCAGCTTTCCCAAAGTACACAGTACAAATGGAGAAGAAAGATTCTTCATTTTGGTTTCCGCATGATCAAAATTTCCACCTAAAAAGATCAGACCGCGCAGACGTTTTTCTTTTTCCAGCTGCATGGCAATACTGACCTCATCCTCTTCCTCTGTCACTCTCTGAATAATATAATCAAAGTGTTCCCTGTCAACAAAATCCTCCAGAGGCTTTAACATAGATAAGAAAAATGGGTTGGAAATACCCTTAATCAGAACTGCAATTGTCTTTGACTCCTGCCTTTTCAAATTTCTGGCGGAATTATTAGGCACATAGTTATACTCTTCGATGATACGCATAACCTTTTCCTTGGTTTCCGGATTAATATCAGGATGATTATTGATTGCACGGGATACGGTACTTACTCCAACTCCGCTTAATCTTGCGACATCCTTGATTGTTATTTCCTCCATGCCTAAACTCCTATTCTTACACAAATTTTTCTATAGTATATCACTACTTCCAGTTTTTGGGTAGTCTGGCACTGATATGTGTTAATTTCAAAATTTTTTTCGCCAGTTTTTTGTTTATATTTTTCTTTTCCATGCGCCACTGCCAGTTTCCACCTAAGGTTGCCGGTATATTCATTCTTGCAGAGCTGTCTAATCCCAGAAAATCCTGCATGGGGATAATACATGTGTTGGCACAGCTTAACATGGCAAGCCTTACAAACTGCCAGGGCTTTTCTTCCTTAGAATAGTAGCTCAGATTCAGATACTCATCAGCCATCCTTTTATCCGGCTTATTCAGTGCCTTATACCATCCTGTGATTGTATCATTATCGTGCGTTCCTGTATAGACAACACAATTTTTATCATAAGTATGTGGCAGATAATTACTGCTTTCTCTTGAGTCAAAGGCGAACTCCAGCACCTTCATATTCGGGTATCCGCTGTCCGCAACAAGCCTCTTTACCGTATCTGTGATAAAGCCCAAATCTTCGGCAATAATCCTGATATGACCAAGCTTTTTTTCAATTGTTTTAAAAAGATCCATTCCCGGTCCTTTTTCCCAATGTCCATTTCTGGCTGTTGGTTCACCAAAAGGAATCGAATAATATTCATCAAATCCACGGAAATGGTCAATGCGAATCACGTCATATAAGCGATAACAGCACTCAACTCTTTTTATCCACCAGCTGTAATCGGTTTGTTTGTGATAATCCCATTTATATAATGGATTTCCCCACAATTGACCATCCTCAGAAAAACCATCTGGCGGACAGCCTGCTACGGAAATCGGCATACGATTTTCATCAAACTGAAAAAGCTCCGGATGTGCCCATGCATCAGCACTGTCAAATGCAACATAAATCGGAATATCTCCTATGATTTGAATCCCGTTTTCATTCGCATAGTCCTTCAGTTTCTTCCATTGTCTGGAAAACAAATACTGCAGAAAGATATAAAAGCTGATTTCCTCTGAGAGCTCCTGCGTATAGTGTGCTATCGCCTCCTCAGTCCGAAGACGTATTCCATCCTCCCAGGATTCCCAGCTTCCATCACCAAAATGTTTTTTTACCGCCATATAAAGCGCATAATCTTCAATCCAGTAGCTGTTTTCCTGTCTGAATGCTTCAAAGCCTTCATCTTCCTGCAGGTTTTTTCTTTCAAACGCTTTATGCAAAAGTGCATTTCTATATTCAAATAATTTACCATAATCTACTTTTGTTTCATCTATCCCAAAATCACAGGCATTACATTCATTTCTTGTCAGAAGCTGTTCCTCTATCAGACTTTCCAGATCGATATAATATGGGTTCCCCGCAAAAGTCGAAAACGACTGATACGGAGAATCCCCATAGCCGGTCTGTCCTAATGGCAGAATCTGCCAATAGGTCTGGCCGGCAGCCTTGAGAAAATCAATAAATTGATAGGCTTCCTTTGAAAAACATCCAATACCATATTTGGAAGGCAGACTTGAAATTGCAAGTAAAACTCCGCTCTCCCTCATAATATATAACTCCTTTGTTGTTATTAACCCTTAACGGCACCTGCAACAACACCTTCAATGATGTGTTTCTGGCAAACCAGATAAAAGATAATGATTGGAATAACAGTTAATACTAACATCGCCATCATTGCGCCCCAGTCAATGGAACCGTATCCACCCTTCAGATACTGAATTGCAATCGGAACTGTTTTGTATTTACGAATATCAAGAACCAGGTATGGCAGTAAATAATCGTTCCAGATCCACATAGCCTGTAAAATGGCAACTGTGATGCAGGTAGGTTTCAAAATAGGAAGTACTACCTTGAAAAATGTCTGGATTGGAGATGCACCATCTATCATGGCTGCTTCTTCAATCTCAAGAGGAACTGCCTTTACAAAACCACAGAACATAAATACAGCAAGGCCCGCACCAAATCCGAGATAGATAATCGGAATGGTAAATGGGGAATTTAATTTCAACATATCTGCCACCTTGGAAAGAGTAAACATTACCATCTGAAACGGCACAATCATGGAGAATACGCAGAAATAGTAAATAACCTTGGATACTGCACTGTTCACACGCGTGATATACCATGCACACATGGAGCAGCAGAGAATAATCAAGAATACGGATACCACTGTAATAAACAGTGAATAACCAAATGCTTCGAAATAGTCTATCTTTTTAATTCCGGAAATGTAGTTTTCAAGCCCTACAAAGGATTTTGCATTTGGAAGTTCAAAAGGTCTTCCGTTAATGAACACCTTTTTCTTAAAGGAGTTAAATAACACCATTATAATAGGAAAAATATAAGCGATACTGAAAATGGAAAAAACCACAGTCAGCACGGCACCAAATTTTGTTTTTCTCACCTGATTTGAGGATTCCTGATGAGCTGCTTTTACTTTTGCCATTATTGCTGCACCTCCTTACGCGAACTTACCTTAAGCTGAATTAGTGCTATAACTGCTACCAAAATGAAGAATATAACAGCCTTTGCCTGTCCTGCACCTTCCCATCCGTTTCTGCCGTAATAGGTACTGAAAATATTCAGTGCAAGCATTTCTGATTTGTTGGAAGGCTGACCTGCCGTCAATGCGAAGTTCTGATCAAACAGCTTGAAGGAATTGGTCAGTGTCAGGAATGTACAGATTGTAATAGAAGGCGAAACCATAGGGATAATAACCTTCTTTGTAACCTGCCAGTTTGTGGCGCCGTCCATTCTGGCTGCTTCAATTAGATCGGTAGGAATATTCTGAATACCGGCAATGTAGATAATCATCATATATCCTATCTGCTGCCAGTTCATCAGAATGACCAGTCCCCAAAAACCATAAGAGGCATTGTAGGTCAGTGTCTTTCCCCAATAAGCCAGCACGCCGTTTAAAAGCATCTGCCATATGTATCCTAAAACAATACCACCAATAAGGTTTGGCATAAAGAAAACAGTACGGAAAATGTTAGTTCCCTTAAAGCCCTTTGTCAGTAGCATGGCAATGGTAAATGCCAGCACGTTAATCGTTATAATGGATACAATTGCAAATAATGCTGTATACCACAGAGAATGGGTAAAGGTTGCATCTCCCCATATTTTAATGTAATTCTGAAAGCCTACAAATTTTGCGTCCGATATTGTAGTAAATTTACAAAAGGACAAATAGATTCCCATAAAGAATGGTGCTATAAATCCAATCAGAAAAGCCAGTACCGTTGGAAGCGCAAAAAGAGGGAAATATTTTTTCATTGATTTTCTCATTTTTTATTCCTTTCACTTTGCGGTGATTAATTAATTTACAAAGTTTTTGCACAATATGTCACACATTTCTATGTCTGGCATACTCTATTTGATGAAAAAGAGGGCAGGCCGCCTGGCCCACCCTCCAAACATTAGTTGCCTTGGTAAGCAATATGTCTATTTAATTTCAAAGTTTAATTAGTGTGCTGCGTCGTATTCTGTAGCCCATCCATCGATGAATGCTGTCTTAACTGCATCCCAGTCGCCTGTTCCCTGAGCATACTCAAGAAGAGCGGAACCAACGTTGTCTTTCCATGTCTCAGAAGGAATAGCTGAGAAGTTCCATGAAACTGCTGTCTTTCCTGCTGCAATGTAATCGTTAGCGATTGTAATTAATGGGTTAGAGGATTCTTTAGCAGCCTTGAAAGGAATTACAAATCCCATTGTATCTGCCATAGAGGTTGTTCCTTCGTCAGAAGTTACACACCAGTTCATGAAATCAAGTGTTGCTGCAATATCTGCTTCAGAAGCATTCTTGTTTACACACCAGTAGTTTTCTGATCCTGTACAAAGTCCCTGGTTCTCTTCGCCTTCAACTCCGATGTAGATTGGAAGCATTCCAAGCTGATCTTCTGTCATACCAGCGTCAGACAGATCTGTCCATGCCCATGTACCATTCTGATAAAATACTGCTTCACCCATAGCGAATTCTGCTGTTGCATCATCACCTGTTTTGGAGCTTAACAGACCTTTGTCACAGGTAGCATCTGTTGTATACAGATCCCAGATGTTTTTGTAGTTGTCAAGATAAGTTCCTTTTACAGTTGCAGGCTGTCCGTCATATCCTTCTGCTTCAAACTCATAGTATAAAGGAAGGTTTGCAAGATGAGTTTTAAATCTCCAGTCTGAGGAGGAATCCATACCAGCGGAAGTAAATGCACCTTTAACGCCAAGATCATCTTTGTTTTCCTGAATGGAATCAGCAACTGCTTTTAACTGATCAAAGCTGTTGATCTCATCAACTGATTTTGCTACTGCATAATCTTTTGTGAAATAGTCCTCTAAAACTTCTTTGTTGTAGATTAAGCCGTATGTCTCAACTACATAAGCAACACCCTCAACTGCGTCACCATCTTTTAATGCGAAATCATCAGATGTAAGCTGACCGTAAAAATCACTTCCGGATAAGTCATAGCAGTAATCTTTCCATGTTGCAAGACCAACTGGACCGTTTACCTGGAATAAGGTAGGCGCTTCTGTCTTAGCCATCTCTGATTTCAGAGTGTCTTCATATGTGTTTGATGCAGCTGTTACAACTGTTACAGGTGTTCCTGTCTCTGCAGTATAGCTTTCTGCTAAATCTTCCCATGCTTCTGCCTGCTCAGGTTTGAAGTTTAAGTAATAAACTTTTCCATCACCTGTTGCTGCTGTCTCTTCTGTTGCTGTTTCTTCTGTTGCTGCAGCGTCCTCTGTTGTGCTTTCTACTGCTGCCTCATCTGTTGCTTCTTCTGTTTTACTTCCGCAGCCCATCATCAGGGTTGCTACCATTGCTGCTGATAAAACAACAGCTGTCAATTTCTTGAACTTTTTCATAGTTTTCCTTCCTTTACTTGAATATTTTTTGTAACTCCCTGTTGAAAACACCCTCCGAGCGTTTCAGCATAGTTGTTATATGTTTCTATTTGAAATCGTTTCCGGTATCGATGTCGGTATCGGTCTCGGTAATGTTTCCAACTTGTAAATATAACTTACCACCACATTTATCGTTTGACAATACCCTTTTTACATTTTCGTCAATTATGCTTAGTACTTTCTGTTTTTTTTGTGACATATCACCAAATTCTATATGTAGTTCCCGGAACACTTCATGAATGGGAAATTATAAGGCGCTAAAAAGGGAAGCTGACATATATTCAGCTTCCCTTGTATATAAATCTTTTACACAACAAACCTTTCCAGCAGCCTTTTGGGCCTGTTTCATATTTCTATTTACTAATTTGCAAATTTAATATGCTGTATACTGCTTCTCTTCCACATCCTTGAACCGCTCAACTAACTCTGCCGGGAATTTTACGCGAAGCATCTGGCAGGAATAGGTGCCTACAAATCCAGTTTCGCTGTCATCATCCGCGATGCTTCCCAGTTTCACCCAGTAATCACCCTTCACAAAGGAAGAATCTGATACAGCATTGGTTGTTTCCTGACTGATCAATGCATCCACAACAGCCTTAAACAGTGGATCATCCTTTTTTAAAACAAGCTCCTTGTAGCCATCGGAATCAGTGAGGCTCTGCGTAATAGATATCGCATTTACCAGGTCTTCATCCAGCTTCACATCCTTATACCAGCCATTCTCTTTCAATAAGGAGACAACATTTTCATCTGATTCATAGACAGGCACTGTCTGATAGACCGAATCACTTCCATCATAGATGTCATAATTTCCCTGAAAACTGAGCTGACCAATTGGTGCTTCATTCAACACCATCTCATAGGTACGTGCTTTCAAATCCTTACAGATTGCATCATACAGCTGATTTACCACATCCTGGTTAGCTGTACTGCCATCACCCAGAGTCGCATTGATACTATACGCATGATAAGACACATTGTTATGTTTCTCGGAATTGGTAAGTTCATTTTTAACATATTCTGATAAAATTGGATATTTCACTTCACTGTACTGTGGAAGATTATAGTAGCCTGCTTCAAGTGCACGAATATCACTGATTTTCAGATAATATCTTCTGCATACCTGCTTTCCATTTTTCAGGTTAAACTGCACCAGCAGCTGCTCCCTTGCATCTGGATTGGAATAAGAAGCATCGTAGGTAATTTCCTTTGCTTCCTGACTTTCATCCACTGACGCTTCCCCGTCTTCAGCAAAAAGCTCTGTTTCTTCCTCCGCCGGATAGGCTCCTGCAACGATATCTGCTTTTGCAGCCGCAGAATCCTCCGCATAAACTGCTACTCCATAGTAATTATCATCATAATATTCATCGCTCTCTATAGCCTTCTGCAGCACAGATAAGAGCTGTTCCTTTACCTCTGGAGCATCGATTTTCATATTTCCAAGCAGATAATCATCATTGGAAACATAAGCTCCATCACGGTTATAATAGTTATTGACCCAGTCACCGTCTCTTACAACTGCAAAGCTTTCCAGCTTTTCACTCTTTGGCAGATATCTGTCATAGCCTGTCATATCTGTTGCAATTACAAGGAAAATAGCCATTGTAATCACAGCTGAGATTGCAAAGCTTAATTTTCCCTTTAGGGATTCCTTGAAATCACCCTCTATAATGGACTGCAAAATCACCTGCAGAATAATCAGACTGCAGACAGCTCCAAAGACGCCGTACCAGAATGGATGTCCGCCCAGACTTCCGAAGGCACATGCTGCAAGCAGACTGGTTACAATCATAATCACACACTTGATAATCGGTTTGGTAGGTTTAAAAATCAGAGATTTTCCACCATTCTGGGCCGGCCTCTTCTGATAAAGGAAATAAGCAAGCAGAACATAAACAATGATCTGAACAAGCAGCAGGATTATTTTCCCAATGCTTGCGGCATAATTGGACAGGTCTGAAAAATTCGTTGCCGCTTCTGCAATATTCTTATACGCACCAATATAAGCGCTGCAGGGAGAAAAGATACCCTTCCCCGCGAAATCAAATCTGCCCTCTGATAAAAAGGTGTGGTAATACTGGCTCATCAACAGATTTTTGACAAAGAATACTGCCGGCTCTATCCCCAGCAGAATTGCCCCGCCAAAAAAGCCCAGAACAAGATTTCCAGTCAAAAGCTGGGCAATCAGCGTAAGCAGGTAGCTTCCCATAAATAATAACAGATGTAAAAGAAAGCTGTAGAGTGAAACTGCAATAAAAACAGGTTTCCAGAAGCCTCTGATTGCAATGGCGATATTGGCCAAAATCAGATTTAATCCAAAGGTGATTACAAAAATATAGAGGCTGTTTAAATTAATGTAAAGGAAGCGGGTGGATGATTTGACCGGTACTGATTTGTACAAATCAACCTTGCTTCGGCTGTTAATCCAGGAAAAGCTCTGTAGTGAAAGGAATACTCCCATCACAACTGCTGCAACCCCGAAGAAACCGTCTCCCATAATGTTGCCGGTGAGTAATCCATTTACTGCATAATCCAAGGTATAGGAGGTTCCCTGTGACATGTAATTCACGTAATAGCCGCCATTAATAAAAGAGGCAACCGGGAACATAAAGAAGCATACCACCAGACACAGCAATGCTGTCCACATTCTCTTTTTCATATTCCAAAGACTAATCTTCCAGAATGAGCTTTTTGATGTCATAACCCACTACCTCCGTTTCACTAATAAATATTTCTTCCAGTGTTAATGGAAGTACCTCACAAAATACCGTTTTCAGCGAATCAAACTTTTGAATGGTCTCGTTCTTCTCGCCCCGCACAGTCAGTGTATATAGAGAACCTCTCTTCTCTGTCTTCACAACATTGCAGATGGATACGGCCTTTTCGTACTCTGTCTCATCCTTAAATACACACTGTACCTTCTGAATCATGCATTTCATTTCGTCTAAATCCCTGGACAAAAGTGCGCCGCCCTTATGTAAAAGACCAATGGTATCACAAATGTCCTCCAGCTCTCTCAGGTTATGGGATGCAATAATTGGAGTCAGCCCCCGCTCGCCCATCTCCTTGGCCATAAGACTTTTAATTGCCTGGCGCATCACAGGATCAAGTCCATCAAAGGTCTCATCGCAGAGCAGGTAATCCGTCCTGGCAGCCAGACCACAGATAAAAGCCAGCTGCTTTTTCATACCCTTGGAATAGGTTGCAAGCTTTCTCTTTGCTTCCAGATTAAACTGACCAAGCAGCCGATAAAATTCCTCTCTGTCAAAGCCTGGATAAACCATGTCATAATAGCTCCCCATTTCATGTGCATCTGCATGAGCAAAAAAATGTGGTTCATCAGCGATAAAAAATACTTTTTCCTTTGCCTTTGGATTATCATAGACCGGCTCGTCATCTATGAAGATTTCTCCTGCATCTGCTTTGGTAACACCTGCAATCATGCGAAGAAGTGTGGATTTACCGGCTCCGTTGGTTCCAATCAATCCAAATACCATGCCTTCCTTCATTTCAAAATCTATCTGATTGACGGCAATAAAATCGTCAAATTTTTTGGTTACACCTTTTATGGCTATCATTCCTCTTACCTCCCTTTTATCACGTTAGCTCTTACGGCTCTTCAGATAATCCGAAAAGACACTCGGTTCCATTCCAGCCTCCGAAGCCTCCTTTAAAAGCTCCTCAAACTGAGAAAGAATCTCTCTTTTCTTCTGATCAGCCAGTCCCTCATCGGCTGCCACAAAATTGCCTCTCCCCTTTACGGTATAAATAAATCCTTCCCGCTCTAGCTGGGTATAGGCCTTTTGAATCGTATTGGGATTAATGGAAAGCTCCATTGCCAGAGACCTGACTGACGGCATTTTCTCATTGGCACCTAGTGCGCCCTTCACTATGAGATTCTTATACTTTGATACAATCTGCTCATAAATTGGCGTCGCATCGGTATAATCGATCCATATCATGCTGCTCTCTCCTTCCATCTATCTGCTGAAAAAATGAATAAGACCATTGTCTTAAAGCATTTCTAAATTCGTGTAGTACACTCCAGCTTATGTGTACTATCCGTGTTAGTACACTTACAATATCACAGGATTCACCCACTGTCAATCCTTAATTGCACACAAAAAGCCCCCGGTTGGAGGACCGAGGGCTTTCGCTTTGTATAATATTCATTTTCAAGTCGAACAATAATGTCACTGTTAGTATCATAAGATATCCTTTTCAAAAGGTCAATTCAATAATCAAAAGGCAAAATTCTTTATAGTTTTAATCATTTTATTCTAATTAAATAAGGTTTAAGTATTTTTTACTTAATTTTATTAAGTTTAATTCTTGACTATCCTTACCCATTCTGCTATTTTTTATCCAAAGGGCAGTTTACCTTTACAGGCGTCTGCTCCAGGACAATCATCCAGGAAAGAAAGGTAAGACACCGCTATGAAAAAAATGGAATTGGACCACATTGACAGGAAAATACTGAATATTCTTATGAAGGATGCACGAACTCCCATCAAGGAAATTGCAGCAGAGGTATTTTTGTCGTCCCCCGCTGTTTCCGCGCGAATCTCCGTTCTGGAGAAGCAGGGCATAATAAAAGGATATCAGGCCCAGATCGACCCCGATATCCTTGGTTATCACATTAAAGCTTTTATTCATCTTGAGGTTGCACCGGTAGATAAAAATGACTTTTACCCTTACATCGCATCCTGTCCCAACGTCATTGAATGCAACTGTGTGACCGGTGAATACTCCATGGTACTGGAGGTTCTCTTTGAAACCACCACAAAGCTTGATCAGTTCATCGGTGAATTGCAGAGCTTTGGCCGAACCAAAACTCTGATTGTTTTCTCCACCTCCGTTGAGCGGCGCGGCATCGCTCTGCCCGAGGAAAATCCCACTGACTGTTAGCTGTCATAGCTGATGCTTTTCACTTCCTGAGTCATTCCCCGTAGATGGTCTGGCGCAGGAATTTTTTATTGGCCTCAAAGTCCACCTGAAGCACCATCATATCCCGAATGGTTGCATCTGAATAGGTGCCCTCCTGCGGTACCACCTGCTGAACTCTCTCATAGGAGATAAATTTCCAGGCGTTGAGTGTCAGATTGGTACACTCGCTCTTTTTCAAATTCGTTGTCAGGTTTGGAAACAGTCCATCAATAATCTCGTTGCTGTTTGTCAGCACTTTTCCGGGCAGCTTCTTCATAACCTGGTCTAACACCTTACGCTGTCTCTCCGTTCTGGCAAAATCTGTTCCAATGTATCTGTTTCTGCTATAGGCAAGAGCCTGTGGTCCGTTCAAATGAATCTCTCCGCTGAGAGAAGGGTCCAGAAAATCTGTTGCAAGATCCATGCCTCTGAGCTGGTTGTATTCCATCAAATATCCATTTACATACTGCACTTCATCGTTGGTCAGCTCCAGGTCAATTCCGTCTACTGCGTCAACCAGATTTGCAAATGCCTGGAAGTTTACCAGAACATAACGGTCTACCTTAATTCCCAGATTCTGTTCAACAGTCTGCATCAGTAAATCTGCTCCACCATAGGAATATGCTGCATTCAGTCTGTTTCCATCATGGCCGGGAATTTCCACGTACATATCACGCAGCATGGAGGTCATGGTAACAGTCTTTGTTTTATCACTGATGGACATCAGAATCATGGCATCGCTTCGACCATCCTCGCCATTTAAACGAGAATCATTTCCAATCAACAGAATGTTGATGACTCCATCCTCCTTCAATGGTTCTTTGGTATAGCTCTCTGCCTCTTCGTAGGTCATCTTGTTATAAGCCTTTGATACCATGCTCTGTAAAAATAAAAAGCCTATTGCAAACAGAATGAGAAGAATAATCAGGAATTTGATGAAGCCGTTCTTTTTCTTCTTTTCTTTCTTATTCTTTTTTCCGCCTTTTTTGCGGCTGTCTGCTTTTTTACTCATCTTTTCTTTTGGCTTCCTGCTCTCCTGCTTCAATGGTTTACGGTATTCTTTTTCTTCCTTTTCCACCTTTCGTCCGCGGGGCACCTCCGGTTCTCTGCGGTGGGCTGATTCGGATTCTCTGCGGCGGGTTTGCTCAGACTCTCTTCGGCGGTTCTGATTGTCGCTTCTCCGTATTACCTCCGGTTCTCTGCGGCGGATGGTCTCCGGCTCTCTGCGGCGGACCGGCTCAGCCGTCTTGTGCTTCACCGGCTGTTCCACGCTTCCGAAATCCATCACATCCAGGTCGTCCTCCGGCTTAAATACATTTGGATTGTTCTGCACCATGGAAAGGTCCAGATTGTCCTTCGGTGCTGTGTATCCATATAATTCCTGGTCTAAGAAGCTCTCCAGACCATCCTTAATATTTTCATTTTCGTTTAACTCTTTTTTCTCCATAAAAAATTCCTCTCGTAACCGGTTGCTAAGTTACAAGAGGGATTCTATCATCTTTATTCTGTTGTTGCAAGTCTGTGAGTTTATCGCGCTTATTCTGTAATCCGGTCAGCTGCTCTTATTCTGCCGGAATTGCTTTTCCACTTTTCTCATAATAGTCATCAATGGCTGCTTTAATAGCCTCCTCTGCTAAAACAGAGCAATGAATTTTCTGTGCAGGCAGTCCGTCCAGGGCCTCTACCACCGCTTTATTGGAAAGCTCTAAGGCCTCACTCACCGGTTTTCCCTTAATCATCTCTGTTGCCATGGAGCTGGAGGCAATTGCCGAACCACAGCCGAAGGTATTAAATTTTACATCAGTGATAATGTCATCCTCCACCTTGATGTACATTTTCATAATATCTCCACACTTGGCATTTCCAACCTCTCCGATGCCATCAGCATCTTCCATTTTTCCAACATTCCTCGGGTTCTGAAAATGATCCATAACCTTTTCACTATATAACATGGGCTTTTCCTCTTTTCTATGTGATTTTGTCTGTTCTGCTTTGGACAGAACTCTGTTTTCATTAGCTGCATTTCTCAGGCACGTTTTCCGTCCTCTGTAAAAAAGTGCTTCCTTCCGCCATTTTCAAGTTCTTCCCATACTGGAGAAATATCTCGTAAATATGTGACAACCTCCCGCACCTGATCGATGATATATTCCATCTCCTCCGGCGTGTTTTCTGCTCCGATGGATAATCGCAGTGAGCCGTGGGCAACTTCATGGGGCAATCCAAGTGCCAGTAAAACATGGCTGGGATCCAGGGACCCCGAAGTACATGCGGAACCGGAGGAACCTGCAATTCCTCTTGCATCAAGTAAAAGTAATAAGGATTCTCCTTCAATTCCTTCAAAACAGAAATTGACGGTTCCCGGAAGTCTTCTGCTGCGGTCTCCATTGAGATGTCCATAAGGGATTTGAGAAAGTCCGTCAATTAACTGGTCTCTCATGGCACCCAGCTTCTTTCCATCCGCATCCATTGCATTGCGTGCATCCGTCAGTGCCGCCACCATACCACAGATGGCTGGGAGATTTTCTGTTCCTGCTCTTTTACCTCTCTCCTGTGCTCCACCTTCAATTACATTCACCAGTGGAATGCCTGTCTTTGCATATAAAACGCCTACACCCTTTGGCCCGTTAAATTTATGTGCAGAAAGAGACAGCATGTCAATGTTTTCTTTTTCCACATCAATTTCTATATGTCCAACCGCCTGAACGGCATCCGTATGAAACAGAACACCCTTTTCACGGCAAACCTGTCCAATTTCTGCAATGGGCTGTAAGGTTCCAATCTCATTATTGGCATACATGATTGTTACCAGCGCGGTTTGCTCTGTGATAGCCGCCCTGACCTGTTCCGGTGTCACAATACCATCCTCATGAACGTCCAGATAAGTCACCTCAAAGCCCTGTTTTTCCAATTTCTGCAGGGTATGCAGTACGGCATGATGCTCAAATGCGGTACTAATAATATGTTTCTTTCCTTTTCTCTCTCCCAGCGCTGCTGCCGACAAAATTGCCTGATTATCTGCCTCACTTCCACCGGATGTGAAATAAATTTCCTTTGGGCTTGCTCCCAGGATATTTGCAATCTGTTCTCTTGCCTCCACCAACTTCACCGCTGCTTCCTGTCCAACTGTGTGCAGGCTGGATGGATTTCCATAAAAATGTTCCATGCAGTCCACCATAGCCTTTATGGCATGTTCACTGGTTTTGGTTGTAGCTGCATGATCCGCATATATATACATAATATTCCTCCTTTTATTTCATACTGTTTTTGTATGAATATAATAACTCTTAATTCCTAGTTTGTCAATAGGAATTAAGAATTATGTATTCTTTCCGAAATATCTTATATTACATTACTGATGCGAACAGGTCTCTCCAGAAATTTTGGTATAAAATCTTTTTTCTCCGTGTCCACTGTATGGGGTACATTATAATAGGCAGCGGGGCAGAGATGTGATAAATGAAACGTCTTTATGCCCCGCTTCTCCAGGAAAACGGGGCATAGCTATAAGGTTGTGTTCAGTTTTTGCCCATTTTATTTTATGTAAACCTCTTTTCTGGTTTTTCCGGGGCATGAACATGCTTTTTTAATGAATCTATGCCCCGTGGCAAACTGTCATTTTTCCCTGAATGATTGCCCTGTAAATCTGCGTCTGAATCGTCTTCACATTGGTTGCCGATTCCTCCGCAATCTCCAAAGCTGTCTTTTCTTCATAAAAATGTGCTTTCGCCACTCTGTCATAGGGTGGTTTCAGCGATAAGCAGATAGATAATACTTTCTCTCTGGATTCCTCTCTTATCACCTCTTCCTCCGGTCCTGTGTTGCCTGCCGGAATCTGGGAAAAGAAGAAATCCTCCTGTGGTTCTGTTTTTCTCGCGCTGTTTTTTAAATAGTCCAGACATTTGTTTGTCGCGATTCGTACTAACCAGGCCTTTTCGTATCTTCCGTCAAATTCTGAACTGTTCTTATAGGCGGATAGGAACGTTTCCTGCGTTAAGTCCTGCGCATCAAAAGGATTTTTTACCATCCTTAAACAGATGGAGTATACGAGCTTCTCGTATTCCTCTAACAGATGCTTCAATTGTTCTTCTGCATTGATTTATATCCGCCTCCCTCTCTCTTTTCTTATCTGCTTCACTTATTATAACGAAGATGACTTTAAGAAATCTTCAAAAATTTAAAAGTTTTTCAAAAAAGTTTTGTTTAAAGAGAAAAATGCCACCCGCTTATCCGCGAATGACATTTCACATCTTTTCAGGATATCCTATTCAATTCCTGTAACTTCATAATCCTGAGCTTCTACAGCTGCTTTTAATTCGGTATCCGCAAGTTCTTCCAAAAGTTCCACCACAACCGTTCCATCCTCATGGTTTGCTGTTGCCTCCTTCACCTGCGGAATTGCCTCCAGCGCTTTCTTTACTCTTGCCTCGCAGTGTCCACACATCATTCCTGTTACATGCATTGTTTTTTTCATAGTCTTTTTCTCCTTTTTTTCTAAAATTATCTGTTCCTGATTACTTACCTTTTCCTGATTACTTACTTTTTCCTGATTACTTACCTTTTCCTGATTACTTATTTTTTCCTGATGGTTGCCTTCCAATTGAACATTTTCCTTCCTGATTTTCTTCAGATTCAGCCTCAGTGCATTGGTTACCACGCAGAAGCTGGACAGGCTCATGGCCGCCGCTCCAAACATGGGATTCAGCTTCCAGCCAAAGATTGGGAACCATACTCCTGCTGCCAGTGGAATCCCGATGACATTATAGAAAAACGCCCAAAACAGATTTTCATGAATATTGGTAAGCACCAGTCTGCTCAGACGAATTGCCGCCGGCACATCGGAAAGTGTACTGTTCACCAGAACCACATCCGCCGCCTCAATGGCCACATCGGTACCTACACCGATGGCGATACCCATATCAGCTCTGGTCAGGGCCGGTGCATCGTTGATTCCATCACCAACCATGGCAACCCTGCCTTTTTCCTGAAGTGTTCGTATCACAGCCTCCTTCCCATCCGGAAGAACTCCTGCGATGACTTCATCCACCCCGGCCAGCTTTCCTACCGCCTGGGCTGTCTGAGCATTATCTCCCGTAACCATTACCACATGCATTCCCATCCTCTGCATCTGGGCAATTGCCTGTGGTGAATCCTTTTTGATTTCATCAGCGACTGCAATCATTCCAAGAAGTGAGTTGCCTTTGGCAAACACCAATGGAGTTTTTCCCTCCATGGAAACTGCTTCTGCCTGCATTAAAAATGTTTCCGGCAGAGGAAACTGCTTCTTAATATAAGAAACACTGCCACCTAAATAAGTCTCTCCTTCACAGCTTCCTTTTAAACCGCTTCCCACAACCGCTTCAAACCTCTCCATGGATTTTGGCAGGATCTGATGCTCTTTTCCATATAGATTAATTGCTTTTGCAAGAGGATGTTCACTCTTTTCCTCCAATCCGTAAGCATACGCTAACAGTTCCTCGGAATCCACTCCATCTGCCGGAAGTATATCTGTTACCCTTGGCTCACCACTTGTAATAGTACCCGTTTTGTCCAACGCAATAATCTGCGTTTTTCCTGTCTGCTCCAATGCTGTGGCATTTTTAAATAAAATACCATTCCTGGCTCCCATCCCGTTACCAACCATAATTGCCACCGGTGTTGCGAGCCCCAGTGCACAGGGGCAGCTGATTACCAGAACAGAAATACCTCTTGCGAGCGCAAAGCCCACACTCTGCCCTGCAAACAGCCAGACCACAATTGTAAGAAAAGCAATGGCTAACACCGAAGGCACAAAAATGGCTGAAACCTTATCCGCAACCTTTGCAATAGGTGCCTTGCTTGCCGATGCATCCGTCACCATCTGGATAATCTGTGAAAGTGTGGTATCCTGCCCAACGCGAAGTGCCTGGCATCGCAGGAAGCCGGAGGTGTTAATGGTTGCCGCACTGACATGGCTGCCCTCTTCCTTATCCACAGGGATACTTTCTCCAGTCAGGGCTGCTTCATCCACAGCACTGCTTCCACTTAAAACAACACCATCTACCGGAATACGCTCTCCGGGTCTGACAACAAAGATATCATTTACCAGAACCTCTTCGATTGCAATCGTTTTCTCTACGCCGTCCCGCTCCACTACTGCAGTTTTGGGTGCTAACTCCATCAGGGATTTCAAGGCATCTGTCGTCTTTCCCTTGGAATATGCCTCCAGCATTTTTCCAACCGTAATCAAGGTGAGAATCATTGCCGCCGATTCAAAATAAAATTCATTCATATACCCGGATACCGCAGTCATATTGCCTGTGCTCTGTGCATAGCTCATGGCAAACAGCGCATAGGTACTGTAGCCAAAGGATGCTCCTGCACCAAGTGCCACCAGGGTATCCATGTTTGGTGCTCCATGAATCAGGCTGGTGAATCCACTGATAAAAAATTTCTGATTGATTACCATAATGATTCCTGACAAAAGCAACTGCAAAAGTCCCATTCCCACATGATTATCCTGTAAAAATGCCGGAAGCGGCCATCCAAACATCATATGTCCCATGGAAAAATACATTAAAATCAACAGTAATACCACTGACCAGCATAATCTTCGCTTCATAAGTGGAATTTCCTTCTGCACAAATGGATTCTGTACTTTTCCTCCGACTTCTCCGTGTCCGGAAGAGCGGTTTTTATCCGCCGCTGCGCTCACTTTTTCTGCTGCGCCATAGCCCGCCTTCTCTACTGCTGCAACGATTTCCTCTGCTGAAGCTTCGCCCTCCACCTGCATGGAATTGGTCAAAAGACTTACCGAAACACTATCCACATTGGGCAGCTTGCAGACAGCCTTTTCCACATGGGTGCTGCAGGCTGCGCAGCTCATTCCTGTTACATCAAATTGTTTCATTTCCTGTACCTCTACTATTTCATCAGCTTTCCAAGCAGCAGAACCAGTTCATCCACCGCTTCTTCCTTTCCCTCCTTCACATCATCCACCACACAGGTTTTGATATGATTGGAGAGAAGAACCTTTTCAAAGCTGTTTAATGCCGCGCACACTGCAGAAACCTGTGTCAGGACATCCACACAGTATGCATCATTTTCTACCATTCCCTTGATGCCCCGCACCTGCCCTTCAATGCGACTCAGGCGATTCATCAAATCCTTGGTCTCTTTTTCAGAACGATGCTTGGTTCGATCACAATGACACTCCACATGCTCCATAAATTTTCACCTTCTATTCCTAGTAAATAACTATATTTTCTGTTTTGTATTATATACCCCTATAGGGTATATTGCAATAGGTTTTTTCTTTCATTTATGTTAGAATAGGTTCAACTATTTCACACAAGGAGAAATTACATATGAATCAGAACAAAACAGAAGCCTTAGGAACCATGCCTATTGGAAAACTGCTTTTTTCCCTGGCACTTCCGGCTATTACAGCACAAATCATAAATCTTCTATATAATTTAGTAGACCGCATGTACATCGGACATATCAAGGAAATCGGTAAGCTTGCCCTGACTGGCGTTGGCATCTGCTTCCCACTGATTATGCTGATTTCTGCATTTGCTGCGCTGGTTGCCATGGGTGCTGCACCAAGAGCCTCTATATTTCTTGGAAAGCAGGACAGGGATACCGCTGAAAGGATTATGGGAAACTCCACAACCCTGTTGATTTGTCTATCTATCATTTTAACTATTGTGTTTCAATATTTTTCCAAGGATTTGCTTCTTTTATTCGGTGGAAGCGAAAATACGGTTCCTTATGGCATCGATTATATGAAAATTTACAGCTTAGGTACTATTTTTGTTCAACTGACACTTGGTCTGAATGCCTTTATCAGTGCCCAGGGCTTTGCCAAAATCAGTATGTTCACCACCTTAATTGGTGCTGTTTGCAACATCATTTTAGATCCTGTCTTCATTTTCGGATTTGGTCTTGGAGTTAAAGGGGCCGCTCTTGCAACTATCATCTCCCAGGCTGTATCCGCCATCTGGATTCTCATATTTTTGACCGGCAAAAAGACCACCCTAAGATTAAAGCTTTCCAATCTTAAAGTGGTTCCCTCTATTGCGCTTCCCGGTGTTGCACTGGGACTGGCTCCCTTTATCATGCAGAGTACAGAAAGTCTGATTTCTGTCTGCTTTAATTCTTCTTTGTTAAAATATGGTGGAGATCTGGCTGTTGGAACCATGACTATTCTCACCAGTATTATGAACTTCGCACTGATGCCGCTCATGGGGCTTACCCAGGGTGCACAGCCCATTGTCAGCTATAACTTTGGCGCAAAGAATGCAGCCCGTGTCAAAAAAGCATTTCGCATATTGCTCATAGCCTGCCTTTGCTATTCTTTTGCAATATGGGCCTTGGTGGAACTGTTTCCAAAGATGTTTATTCTGATTTTTAACAACGATCCCACTTTAGTTAACTTTGCTGTCAGAGCGCTTCGAATTTATTTAGCTGCCAACTGTGTGTTTGGTGCACAAATTGCCTGTCAGCAGACCTTTATCTCCTTAGGTAATGCCAGGACTTCACTTTTTCTGGCACTGTTGCGTAAAATTATTCTGTTGATCCCTCTCATTTACATTATGCCTCATCTTTATTTGAAGGATGCAACCACTGCGGTCTTTTTGGCAGAACCGATTGCAGATCTGTTAGCCGTCTGCACCACTGTGACCATGTTTCACTTTCAATTTAAAAAAGCACTTCAAAGGATTGCCCAGCCAGACAGGTCAGATGCTTAACGGTCTGACCTTCGCTGTCCCGGTAATAAACCTCATACTCATAGGAGCTGTCTATCTGGTGAAACAGAGGGTATGCATATAATTCTTCCGGAAACAGTTCCTTTTGCAACTCCTCTATCGTCTTTGGGTCTGAAATATCCTTCTGCCAGTCAATCTGATGCAATGAATACAGTAGGCCTGTGCTATCCTCATAATGTGTTGCTTCAACACGGGTAACATTATAATCTATCAGCTCTTTATCTGCGACAACGCCCCTCTGCTTTAGCCATCCTATTGTTTTTTCAAAAGATGAATAGACAAGTCCCCTGCACTCTTCTTCATTTAGCCTCTCTATTCCAATTATTCCCAAAGGATTATTATCTGAAATATCCTGAAATTTTTGCGACAGAAATTCTTCCTGATAGATAGCCAAAAATTCTTCTTTTTCCTGTCTCGAAAGATCCAATGTAAATTTATCTACTCCATTAGAATAGGTTATTTCTTTGCCCTCATCTGCCCTCTCACCCAGAATCGAATACATTCCACGCTTAAAATCTTCAGAATCATACAGAGAGGTCATACCCCATAAATCTGCATCCCCTGGTAAAAAGCGATAGTATACTCTTTTTCCACTTTTTAAATCAAATTTAACTACAAGCTCTGTTTCATTTTCATCGTAATACCTGTCTCTCTCATTTTCCTGTTTTTCTTCATTATCCCGAAGCCAGCCATAGAGCATATCCAATTCCATTCCAGATAATTTCATTCGCTCTAAAACCAAATCACATTCATCCCTTTGTTCCCAGTCAAAACCCTGGACATAGACTGACGCACTGACAATTTTGGAATAATCTGGTAATTTTTCGTTCTGCTTTCCCCACAGGACCATGGACAATAAAACCAAAACAATCAGGCTCACTTCTACTCCCCAAAAAGCTTTTCCTCCAAAGATACTTTTCACATCCATATGAAGCAGTCCCTGATAAAGACAATGTCCCAAAAGCAATCCCAATACTGCCCCTACCAGCATAAGCCTCATGGAAAAGCCATGTATCTCCAAAGACATAAAACCACTTGTAAGCCACAAAGTGATTCCCGTTACCGCCAACCCTCCAAAGAAATAAGACGTTTTTGGAAAAGCAAGCACCAAACCGCTTCTTTGCATATTTCTTTTGTCAAAAAGGTAAAGACACAATCCCACAAGAAGAAAAATCAAAACGGTAATTATTGCAATATACGGTACGCTATCTGTCAAATTCCAGCTCAAATCGTCAGCATTTGATAACTGCGCCATCCGTTCAGACAATGAAACAGGTGATAAAAATATTTTCATGCCATAAAGCCATTTTGATCGATAGAAGGATGTATTGATTTCGCCAAACATTTTTTCCATAACCGAAGACAATGCGTTTCCAAAAAACACTAAAAAAACATTCATTCCAAAGGCTGCCCACCGATACTCCACCAAAAAAATGCTCAAAACACTAATCATATAAAAAAGCAAAAATACAAGAATGTTGACTCCAACTGCCACACAGGTTTGATTCCAAAGAATGTCCCCCTTCGCCTTTCCGTCCGCGCTTGCCGCCAAAGAAAACAGAAAACGTCCTATTACCAATAACACGATAAAAATAGAGACATCGTTTTTGACAGCCGTCCCAAACAGCTGATGTCTGGACAACGGAAGCGCAAAATAAAATTCTGACTGTTCCTCCTGCATTACATAATCAAAACTGAAAAAAGCCATAAGGCAGCCTAACAGAATGCTTCCATAATAAAAAGCACTATTTCCACTTCCCGCAAACAGACTTCTGACATCTCCACTGATCAGAGAGTATCCAACCGCCTTCATAAA
>CAZUCI010000053.1:19341-23481 GCA_964619485.1 uncultured Lachnospiraceae bacterium | reverse complement strand
GACAATCCAGAAAAAGGAAAGTCCACGGACAGAGCCCAAAAGAATATAGCCCCAAAGCTCAGGCCTGAAAAGCCCGGCAATACTTTTTACCGGCTGGCCATACACAATAGAAACATCCTTATCATGAATTCCAATACGGTCTGTCAAATAGCCATAATCATTGTATTCCTGAGAAAAAGCCATGGATGTGAACGCAGCCCAGTCATCACCTCTCACAGCGCGGGTTGTTCCAAAAACATTGGTTGGGATCTCATCATAGACAGATGCCCCGTAAATATTGCTCCAGTAATTGATGGAGGCCCCATGAAGCTGCAGTAAAATTCCCAGCGCACAGACAAGCGCGGCTGCATAATATCTCCTTTTGTAAACAAACTGCACTGTTTTGCTTTCCCAAAACAGGAAGACAAGCAGGACAATAAAAATCATGATTCCATAATATACTGCATCTTTATGCAGCCAGTTGAAATGGTTGATCATAACCCGATCAAGTACAAACTGATCCGACTGTGTTTCTCCAATATCAATTCTCAGATTTATCACGCGCTTTGATAGCGGAATTTCCAGATAGCTTGTGTTAGCCTCCGCTACTCCGACCCTGGTATTCTTTTCATTGAGTCCCTGTCCATTTTCATCATAGTAAACCTTCACTCCCAAATCATTTGCCAGCGGTTCACTAAAGCTGAGTACTACATTTTCCACCTTTGTATTTAAATCAGGGGTGATGAAACAGGCATCATTGCTTTGCGAGATAAATGTACCATCCTCTGTGACCTGATAGCCATTTACCTGAAGCTCATCAGCCTCTATGCTTCGACTTTTCACTGCAAAACGCACAAAGGACTCCGCCTGATAACCATTTTTTACACATACACCGGCGCATGCCAGCACTTCTGCAAGAAAAATTGCAAGGACAAGGCAAAGAAGTACCTTCAGCACTGTTACACAGGCTGCTTTCTTTTCTTCATTTTTCTTTTCCTGGTTTTTCTTTTCTACCTTTTTCTTTTGTTCCATCTTCTCTTATCTCTTTATTTCAACCTTAGTCTCACACTCTTTATAAAGCTTCTGTCTGGAGCATCTGTCACTGTAGAGCATGGATAGTGTATAGTTACCCTCAGATAACTGTTCCATCCGAATTCTGGCACTGAAGCCGGCCAGTGCCACATTGGTCTGTTCCGGCAAAATATCTACCACATCCCCGCGGTAGCGGTTCCACATCTCCACTTCCCTGGTAACACCCTTTTCATCCGTTAAAAGCAGAGTTCTCTTATATCGGCAGTTATCCATGCCTAACACATAGCTCCAGCCTTCAATCCAGTAAACATCCCGTTCCTCTTCAAGATCCAGCTTTCGCTCCAGTCTCACATGCTCTAAATTCAACACCAGACAGTTGTTATGCCACTCTTCTTTAATCTGCTTACGAAACGGACGCAGGGCACTGAAGGAATTTCTTCTCTCATACGGATAGAGATAGCTGCAGAAATACTTATGCTTAAAGCCTGCCAAATTCCCCGTATAATAAGGATCAACACCCTTGAATCCAGGATGCATTCTGTAGAGCACATCCTTTTCCTGCAAAAGCCTGTTCCATTTTTCCTCATCCATCCTGTCATCGCCACGACTCAACGACTCATGATGAAAACAGATGACATCGTTTCTGATAATATTATTGCAGCCGATTTCCTGCAAGCCAAAATTGAGGCCTACATCATTGTAGGAAATGCTGATCTCCTCCGGAAGACCACCAGCCCGGAGATATTTCTCCTTCTCCACCATGAGACAGGCCGCTGTCACACCTACCATATCGTAGGGCAGCACATTTCTGCCATAGTAATAATCGATGGCATCATGCTCCTTCAAAAGCTTATGGGCAGGTCCAACGGGCAGATTTGAAATGCCCACATGCTGAATCAGATCACTGTCCGGATAAAGCAGCTTTGCTCCAACAGCGCCCACCCAGGGACATAAAGCCTGTCCCGCCAGGACGGAAAGCCAGGCCGGATCTACAATCTCCATATCATCATTTAACAAAAGGAGCAATGCTCCATGGGTCTTTTCCACACCCAGATTACACATTTTGGAGAAGTTAAACTCCATGGGCTCATAGAGATAGCTAAAGCTGTGCCCCTGGCTTCTCACCCTGTCAGCCAGCTGCTCCACAGCAGCCCTGTTCTCTGCGCTGCTTCCGTTATCCACCACGACAAATTCATAGTTGGGGTATTCCGTCAGTCGGCAAAAGCTCTCCACGCATCTGCCAAGAACCTCCGGATGATCCTTTGATGGAATCACCACCGAAACCATTGGCTTCTCTCCCCTGATATCATAACAGGGCACATGATAAATGCCCGATTCTCTCCTGATTTCACGAATCTTCGGTTCTAAGTGGGTAATGCACTCCTGAGCATACTCTACTCTGCGCTTTGCCGCCGCAAGCTTCAGTGCATCATACTCCGATTCAAAGCCCCAGTAAGCCCCTGTGTTCACGACCTCCGGCTTTTTAGGGTCCTCCTCTTTGTAATCACTTCCCTTTCCATGGAATAAAACCTGCGGAATGTGACAGATTTCGTAGTCTGTGCCCTGAATTTTTTCACTGAAAAAGGCAATAAAGTCATAGAGACACTGTCTGTCTGAACACGAGCTCAAGTCAAAGGACGGCCGATACTCCGGAAAAACACTCTTTAAAAATTCTGTATTCAAAAACAGAATACTGCCATAGTAAAAGAAAGACAGCAGCGTATCAGGGCTCTCCCCCGGTTTAAACCAGGCCCCATAGCGTCTGCCGCTCTTCTCATCCATAAGATCCTCATCAGCATAGGCCAGGGCAACCTTTTCTTCGAATGCCCTCTTCCATTTTTTCTCCGGAAAGGCTGCTGTTCCCTGTGAATCTGCAATACAGATAAACTTCCTTGAAAAATCAATATTTCCACTTCTGATTCTGTCTGTAAAATCAGAAAAAGACATAAACTCAAAGAAGGACCCATCAACTGGGTCCCTGTCTTTTTCGTTTTCCTCTATCCAATGTTCATAGGGAGTCGTCAAATCCTCCACCTGAATCAAATAGTTTTGATATGCCTTTTTCAAAAGATACTGTGAAAGTAATGCGGTAGGATTCAAAAATACGCCCTCCTTATTTTTTGTAAGTATCAATTCCGCCCCATTTGGTATCCTTGTCAGAGATTGTGAGGTCAGCCACGGTCATACCCTCCGGCATTGGCCATTCCACACCAATCTTTGGATCAGACCAGAGCAGACCACCCTCATCATTTGGATGATAAAAATCGGTACATTTATAAGTAAACTCAGCATGATCAGATAATACAATAAATCCGTGAGCAAAGTTCTTTGGAATAAAAAACTGCTTTTTGTTCTCTGCAGACAGCTTAACCCCAAACCATTTTCCATAGGTCTTAGAGCCCTCTCTCAAGTCAACAGCCACATCAAAAACCTCTCCCACAACAACGCGGACAAGCTTATCCTGCGGATAATTAATCTGGAAATGCAGACCACGAAGAACACCCTTCTTGGATGCAGACTGATTATCCTGTACAAATTCCACATCAATGCCTGCTTCCTTAAAATCGTTATAATTATAGGTCTCCATAAAATAGCCGCGCTCATCACCGAACACAGTTGGTGTAATCACCTTCAGACCTTCAATCTCACATGTTTCTACTGTAATCTTTCCCATTTTCCTGTCTCCTTTTTCATCTTTTCATTAAAATTAAAAAGTCATTTGTAAAACAAACAACAGACCTTTTCTCTTTTCACAGATAATTATTATAGCATTTCTGTTATTTTATCACAACCGTATTTGGTGCGGTCTTATAGGACAATATTGCAGAGCCAAGGCTCTCCATACAGGCTTGCTTGACTACGGCATTGTACTGTGGGTCCTCCATAATACTTTCCGGCAGGTCAAAAAAAGCAGCCTTCGGAGCAATCACCTGATACACAGCCTCACTCACACCACCGTTTCCGTGGTGTCCCATCTGCACATAATCTGACTTCAGCTCCCCGCTGTGTGCCTGTAGAAGCTCCTCCGACATGCAGGCTCCCACATCTCCCAAAAAGAGAATGGATTCCTGTTGCCCTGACAGCTTAAAAATCATGGAGCCATCGTTGCAGATATCCTTACTTTCCACC
>CAZUCI010000053.1:0-19241 GCA_964619485.1 uncultured Lachnospiraceae bacterium | reverse complement strand
CTTTCCACCATAGAGCTTGATCACGTCGCGCACCATGTCTTCGTCCTCAACCCAGCCACCGTCCACCATAATCAGATGACCGGCATAGTCTCTGATTGCATAGCACATGGACTGATTTCCTGTTGTGGACATAAAGGCTGTAATCTCATACTGATTTAACGCTTCGCCCACATACCGGTAGAGCTCATAATCTGTTGTCTCACCGAGCTTAGCATAACCATATTGATGAAATAAAGCCTCATTTTCCTGATTTTTATAAGCTACAATCAAATTGCAGCCAAACTGCGTT
This sequence comes from uncultured Lachnospiraceae bacterium, assembly GCA_964619485.1. Classification (GTDB taxonomy): domain Bacteria; phylum Bacillota; class Clostridia; order Lachnospirales; family Lachnospiraceae; genus UBA2882. The sequence goes on along the minus strand of CAZUCI010000053.1, from coordinate 18,952 downwards.
CCATGCTGGATCAGCTTCACCGCATCATATCCGCAATCCACCAATTCCCCGGCAGCCTCTTTGATTCTTAAATCATTCTCCTGGTTTTCCATACTCAAAATTTCCGGTCCGAACAAAAGTGACACCTTCAGATCTCCATCCCGCATCTGGGCTGCCACCTCCATCGGTGCAAGCATTTTGGCATCGGAAACCTGCTCTGCCATTTCTCTCAGCTCCATCACCTGTGCATCCATTTTAAAGCGGTTGTCCGGTTTTGCCATGGAAAGCCGGGAAAAGGCACAGGAACCAGTCACAAATGAAACGACAAGCACCAGTAAAGCAATTCCTCCATGCAGACAGATTAAATAACTTTTCGTCTGCTTTCTCTGCCGCTGCTGTCCACTTTGTTTCGTCTGCCCATTTTTTTTGTTCTGTCTACTTTGTTTCGTCTTCCCAATCTGTTTCAGCCCAGAAGGAAGCGCCCACAAAAGCAGAATTACAGCAAAAGCAAGAATCAGAATAAAGCCAAAGCTTCCAACATTCTCCTTAAGCAGGTTCTGAAAACTTCCAATTTCCTGACCACACGTAAACCATACACTCACAGGCAGGCAAAGTACAATATCCAGACAGCCAATCAAAAACAGTACCGCATAGTCCCAGTGCCATCTGCGCTTCAAAAGAATCCAAACAAGAACCGGCAAAAATACATAAACACAAAGGCTTCCACCACTCCAGGGTGAAATCCACAGGCCTGCAAAATCCAGGGGTAATCCCGGAACCAGAGTCCGGTTCACGGCAAACAGCAGGCAAAGTGCACAAAGCACCCACACTGCTCTCTGCTCTCTCTTTTCAAACAGGCTATGACACAGCTCTTTCCATGCAAAAAAGAAAAGAATGACCGTAACAAAAGGCATCAAAAGCTTTCCAATGAGTGTCACGTGAATCCCGGACAGCCGGGAAATTACTGCGTAAAACCCGGCCAGGCCATTGCAGCCGGTGAAAAGCGTAAGCTCTCTTCCCGAATAAGGTGAAACTGCATTCAGGCTATTGCTCTGTACCCAGACAAGCGCCTGTTCCAGTACCGAATTACTGGATAAATCCCTGGAAAACACAGCACAAATTCCGGCAAAAACAAGCAGCAGCCCCAGTGGAAGCAGATATTGCGTCAAAAGAGGCTTAAGCTCCCTTTCCGGCAGAGCAAAATAGCCCCTGCTCCTGATCAGATAAAAAATAACCGCCACAGAGGAAAGAAGCATCCAAAGAGCCACGCCCTTTGATGCAAAGCCAAGAGAACGCTCACCTGCCGCGCACAGTGTAATCCAAAGAAGACATGCTGCGATTTCTCCCAGCATGCCATATAAAAAGCTTACATCTATTCTTTTTTCCCTTGTTGGCACCAGCGCTGCTCCCAGCAGCAGTGGATGAATTCCCAGTGTCAAAACAAGTATCAGTATTCCGATTACGTAAGACATCGCTACCTCTTGTTCTTATTCAGACTATTCCCTTACAAATACACTAAAGCCCTTCGCCGGTGCATAATCCTCACTCTCCAGCGTCAGTGCCGGATTATAGTATGGATCTCCATTTTCAATGATTGCTTTATGCCGTTCAAGGAGATGATTCCGCTCTCTGTGAAAACGCTCCATCTTCTCCGGGGTATCCTCATAGCCGCGGCTCAGGGATTCATAATGATATAACTCAGCAAATGGTGTAAACACATTCAGGTAACCAGCCTCTAACAGACGGCAGCAGAAATCCACGTCATTGTAGGCCACTGCAAAGCTCTCGTCCAGACCTCCGACTGCCCAGAATTTCTCTTTGGCAATCAGCATGCAGGCTCCGGTCACACCGGAAACCTCCTCTGCCACAGCCAGTCTGCATAAATAGCCGGTGGTGCCACGCTTTACATACTTGTGGGAATGACCGGCCGCACCGGCAACACCCATAATCACGCCGGCGTGCTGAATGGTATCATTTTCATAGTAGAGCATTGGTCCGACAGCCGCAACCTCGCTGCGCTGTGCATACATCAGCATCTCCTCCATCCAATCCGGAGTGATGACTTCAATATCATTATTTAATAAAAGTAAATATTCTCCCTTTGCTTCCTTTGCGCCAAAGTTATTGATTGCCGCATAGTTAAAGCCCTGATCCCAGGTAATCACACGGAGTCTGTCACCGTAGGTTTCCTTAAGCTCCTCATAGTAGGCAAAGGTAGCCTTCTCTTCACTGCCATTTTCCACAATGACAACTTCAAAATTGTCATAGGTAGAAATCTCAAATACCGATTTCAGACAGATATCAAGATCATCCACATGGTCCTTGTTTGGAATCACAATAGAAATCAGTGGACGCTCCTTCAGCTCATAGCGGATTCGATAAGTTGTTGGGAATGCACCATCCTCCACAGTTCCGGTCAGACCGGTTCTGTCCAGGTGATCCCTCAAGGCCTTCTTGGCACTTTCCACGCAATAGGTCTTAGCTGAAATACCGGAGGCAACCGAGCCCGGATGAGAACGCCAGAAATAGAGAACTCTCGGAATATGATATACCCTGTTTGCAATCTCTGTGAGGCGCAGTGTCATATCATAATCCTGACTGCCGTCACACTCACTGCGAAATACTCCGACTCTTTCCATAAGCTTTCTGGAAAAAGCGGAAAAATGACAGATATAGTTCAATCCTCTCAAAAAGTCCGGTGAGAAATCGGGTTTTAAATGATAAACCAGTTCCTTCATCTCTTCATCATAGAAAACAACCTCATCCGTGTATACATACTCTGCCCCGGTCTCTTTAATGGCCTTTGCCATACAGTAAAGAGCCTCCGGATGCAGGAAATCGTCGTGGTCAAACAGGGCAATATAATCGCCGGTTGCAAGTGAAAGTGCCTGGTTGGTATTCTCGGCAATTCCCCTGTTATCCTTTAGCTTTTTATACTTAATTCTGGAATCCAGCTGTGCGTATGCTTTGCAGGTCTTTCCAACCTGTTTATGTGCCTTGTCACTGCCGTCGGCAATACAGAGCTCAAAATGCTCGTAGCTCTGGGCTAACACAGACTCAATCATCTCAATCAGATACTCGTCCGGGGTGTTGTAAACCGGCACAAGAATACTGAACAAAAGCGTATCATTCCCAGTTTCTTCTCTCTGTGAGGAGAGCGTCTCCGGCAGAGACATACGGTCAAGTTTCCCCTGAATATGCTCTGTCCTTCTGCGGTTATACTCTGCTTCCTTAAATGCTTTTATTGCAGCTCCGGATTTACCCTTCAAACGCATTTTGAAGGAATCAAAGCGGACCCTTCTTACCGGCGTTCCAACCAAAAGAGTTTTTGCTCCACTCTTTACCATGCGGAAAGGTTTCGTCAGCTTATATGGCACACTGCGGTAAATATGCACAAGCTTACTCTCCGCATCACTGGTACGGCGATTCAGGTCTGCAACCTGCTTTTCCAGATCAGCCTTCAGACGCATGGCTGTAAAATAATGATACTCCAGCTCATCATAATTACGGGCAGAATTACGGCTGTTTACCGCCCTTCTTGTAAAATCAGTCAGACGGTCAAATTTATAATCACGCATCACAGATAAGGTAATCTGTAATGTCTTTGTTCCCTCGCGGATTTCATCAAAGTAAAGCTGCGGATCGGTCTCTCCAAAGAGAAAAGCATCCTTTCCCTCCACAGAGGCATTGGTATGACTGTTCAGGGCATAACGCTTTGGCTTTCTGCGGTTCTCAATCGGAATAATACCAAAGGCCTCCTGCAGTAAAACCACACAGGAATCATCGCCCGGGTCCATACGAACCATTTTCACTCCCACAGGGAGCTCCAGAGTTACATGCAGATAACCATTGTCGTCTGCACCAAGCTCAAAGGTTTGCAAGCCATCTACATCAAGTCCTTCCCCATAGTCAAAGAACACCTGGAAGCGAACCATATTTCTTACATGAAGCATATCCGGAATGGAAAGCTCCGGCTTAACAATATCTTTATGAAGCTGCCACAGTGGCTTTTTCTCCCCGATAATATAGGCCTGAAAGGACTGCTCCATGAGTGCATAGGCCTCCTGCTCCTCTGTTGTAATCCCAGTCTTTTCCATCAAATGATAGTCACGTAAAACTGTCCTTGTTTCATTTCCCTCAATATAATAATGAAGAATACGGTATAACACATAATGCGCCGGCACCGGAAATTCAAAGGTCCACTCATAATCGATAAAAACCTTCTTCTCTGCTCCGAGAAATACATTGGCCGGAATCATATCAATATTAGTGACAGCTCCACAGCGAAGTCCGGCAGGCAGAGCCGGTGAACCAAACACCTCTTCAAAGGCTTCCGTCATGACAAAGTCCGCTGCATCATTTGCTTTTTCCACATCTGCAACATACTCCATAAGAAGTGCTGCCGCCTGATCCAGGTTACCATGTGCTAACTGGTCATCCAAAAGTGTTTCCAGGCTTTTTCCCTGTAAAAACTCAAAAAAAGCCTCCCCATCCTTTTCTACAATTCTGTTCGGCTCATATACAGTACCACTATATTTTTCTCTTAATTCCTGCTCAAAACGTGGAAGGGAACCCACATGGTCCTCTCCCTGTTTAAAGCATGGAATCTTCTTTACATATTTGCATCCATCCACATCCTTGTAAATATCCGTGCGGATTGCATATTCTGCTCTTCTGTCATTGGAAAACTTACTGAAAATTACTTCCATTCTTACTCTCCCATTTCCTTTGAATCCCGCTCCAAAACAACCATGTAGGAATTAGAGAACTGTGGGAACATACCCTCTTTTACAAAATCATCTAACACCTTGTCGTCCTGGAACATGGCAATACGGTTTCTGTCATAATTTTCGTGATTCATGCGAAGCTCCCCAACCTTTGGCAGGAATTCATCAGAATAAATCACCCTTGGCAGCTTATAGTCCGGATAAGGATAATAAAACTTATAATTTGTCAGACCGCAGGTTTGAAACAGCTCCTCCAGCTCGGTTTTGGAAAAGGTCTTCACACCGCTTGATGCCGGATAACCATTCACACCCTCAAACAGCGTGCCAAAGTGATCCTCTCTGCAGCCTGCGTAATATTTGTAGCCCATGCGGTTTTCAATAGCAATGACCAGCTTTCCGCCTGGCTTTAAATGCTTCTTTAAAATATTGAGGAAATCTATATAAGGAGTCTTTCCGCCAATATATGCTTCCCCGTACTCAAAAACGCCAATCAGAGTAATATAATCATAGGTCTGAGGCAAATTTGGCTCGATATCCTTAAAATTGCCAACCATAATCTCAAAATTGTCATAGTCCCGATTGCGATATGCATTGACCAGACTTCTCTTTTTGGACAAATCGATACAGGTTACCTTTCCGGCCTTGGCAGCCAGTGCACCTGTGATCGCTCCACAGCCTGAGCCAACCTCCAATACGCTGTCACTTTTTGACATGGGAAGCCAGGACACAATATTCTGGCGAATATGAGAAAAATGATAGAGAATCGCCCAGTCTTTTGTTCTGGCGATTACCTGATTCAGCTCTTCCTCCGAATGCTCCCTGGCAATATCCAACAGCACATCTTCAATCGCTCCATCACTATAAATATCTGTTCCACCGTAATAGGTAAGATTCAGTTTTTCCTCTACCAAAGCAGCTCCTCCTGTTACTTGCTTCCATACGCATACAATAATCCAATACCTTCCTTATTCAATGACAATATCCGAATTCATATCATAAAAACCGATGGTATTCTTCTGGGATACCACGGTCAGATTGCACACATCATAAAGTCTGTGATACACGTGGAAATCGCCCTGGATAAAACCGGTACATCCAAAGGAAATCAGGTATTCACCACCCTGTAAATCCACCTTCTGGGTAAAAGTGATTTCACGCTCTTCCCCCGCCTTCAAATCACCAATCATCTTATCCTCCAGATAGGAGTTGGTTCCTGTGATATCCGTTCCATGAAAGTTCTTGATGGTAAACGCAAAGATAGGATTTACCACATCCTGATTGGCACGAACCTTCATCTTAAACTTACACTCTGCGCCTTTGTCGATGACGTTGTTGATGGTTCCCTGATCATCTATGATAGCAAAATCATAGATTTCTGCCTGCTTCTCCCCGTACTCCACAATCTTGGGATTTAAGACCAGACGATTCTTCCAGAGATCCTCATCCGTATGGGTTCCCATATCAGACAGTGTCGCTGAAGCAATGGTATCAGGCTGCTCATCATCATCCAGCTGATTCACCAGAAGCTTTTTGTACATATCCACTACTTCCTTGGTTCCACCCTCGGAGCGTTTATGCCCCTGGTCTAACAGAATGACACGGTCACAATACTTGCTGATACTGTTCAAATCATGACTTACAAAGAGAATGGTCTTCCCCTCTCTCTTAAAGTCCTCAAATTTATGGAAACACTTTGCCTGGAAAAAGACATCCCCGACTGACAAAGCTTCATCTACGATTAAAATTTCCGGCTCAATATTGATGGCTACCGCAAAGGCAAGACGCACAAACATACCACTGGAATAGGTTTTCACCGGCTGATGTACAAATTCCCCGATATCTGCGAAATTTAAAATATCATCCATTTTGGCGGTGATTTCCTCGTGGGAAAAGCCGAGCATGGTTCCATTCAGATATACATTTTCAATTCCAGTGTATTCCATATTAAATCCTGCACCAAGCTCCAGCAAAGCAGAAATACGTCCATCAATTTCCACCTTACCTCCTGTCGGATTCAAAACACCGGTAATAATCTTTAAAATTGTAGATTTACCGGAGCCATTGGTTCCGATAATACCCACTGTCTCCCCTCTTTTTACCTCAAAGGAGACATCATCCAATGCATAATGCTCTCTGACAGGAACCTTGGAAAGCTTTAATGCCTCCTTCAAACGATCTGAGGGTTTATCATAAAGCTTATATATTTTACTTACATTTTCGACCTTAATTGCAATATTTTCTTCCATAATGGCCTCCTATAACACATCTGCAAAGTGTGGCTTCAGACGTTTGAACACGACTGCACCAAACAGGAAAAGAACTGCTGTTGCACCCCAGAAATACAGAGTCAGCTTCCACTCCTCAAAGAACCAGATCTTATCAATCAAAGCATCTCTGTATCCATTTACGATATAGAATACAGGATTCAGTTTAAAGATAAACTGCAGCTTTGCAGGCACAATACCAAGCTGCCACATAATTGGTGTTGCCCACATACCAACCTGTAAAATAATGTTGATAATCTGAGTTAAATCCTTGAAAAATACCACAACAGAGCAGGTGAAATAACACATCGCCAAACAGAGAATAAACAGGCAGAAGGTATAATATACAACCTGAAGGGTATACAAATCCGGTGTGTAGCCATAGCAGGCAAAGAGCACAATGGTAAACAGTACAAAAAAGGCATGTACATAAAGTGCCGATAAAATCTTAATCACAGGCAATACGGAAATTTTAAATACCACCTTCTGTACCAGATAACGGTACTCCATCAGGGCATTGGTTCCGTTGTTAAGCGCCTCCGAAAAGAAAAACCAGGGAACCAGACCCGCTGTCAGCCAGAGAACAAAAGGAACCTCTAACCCGTCCTTTGCCATGGTCGCTCCTGCCTTTAATCCTTTTTCAAATACAAACCAGTAAACTACAACTGTTACAATCGGCTGAATAAATGCCCATATGATACCCAGATAAGAACCTGCATATCTGGTCTTAAAATCATTTTTGGAAAGCTTGAAAATCAATCTTCGATTCTGATACAGCTCGCGCAGTAATCTCATACTCTCTTTACTCCTACTCTAAATCAATCTGTCTTGCATTCTGTAAAATCCCTCTCTTACAGAACATTAACTAAACTATTATAGCGAATTTATGCGGTATAGGCAATAGTTATCATAGTTTCCCACCAAAGTAAACCCTTCCGACGGCTCCTCTGTCCAGGCTTTGTTTCTGTCCAAAACGACATATTTACAGCCCTTCTGCGTCGCCAGATCCAGAATACGATTTACCTCTATGGTCTTAGACTGCATCAACTCATACACCTGAATTGTCTCCGTATCTGCACTCACATCCGGATAACGCCCGTACAAAAGATGCAGCTTTCCGTCATACTGCCTTGCGTAGGTGGAAAGCTCGATTGGCATGGCAACCAGGTTGCCTTCTTCCACCATATCGCTGATTTGAATTACCCCATCCGGAAGCTTGTATACATTTTCAGCCCAGACAAAATTCTCAGAGCTTACAACAGGCACACCTGCAGCTATCAAAAAGAGAACCAGAACCAATGCCGGATAAATCCTCTTTTTTCCCGCCCTTTCATCTATTCGCTGACAAATCATACCAAGCCCGTAGGCAATCAGTAAAAAGACAGGCAGCAGCCAGTAAATTCTTACAAACCGCTCCGGCAGCACATCAAAACGGTCAAGCACCATGCCGACCAATGGATTCAAAATGAACAGCGGCAGATACCAGGCGCTGAAGCAAAAAGCCGTTTTATTATCCTTATTCTTTTCCAAAACCAGCACAAGCACCCATGATATCAGATAAATCCACATCAGGACGCCGTCCGTACTATATAATTTCCACAAATTGTATACGTAAGACATAGCTTCTCCCACATTTTTGCACGGGACTGCTTTAACAGCCTCATGTAAAAGTAATTATTTTCAAAACAGGCTCATAAATTGTTTTACAGAACAAGCTTATAAATCATTTATTTACAAAACAAGCACATAAACTGCCACAAGGACAACGTTAGGCAGACACGACAGCAGCATACACAAAGGTCTCTTCCACTGCTTTTTTGCAATAGCAAGGGTCACCGCCATGGCTCCCAGCAAAAGCGGCATCAGAGTTACCGCCGAAAAGGAAATCAGCAGGGAGGCTCCCATGGTCAGATACAGACCGCGCATGGAAGGGGTGAAGAATGCTTTCCAGCCTGACTTTTTCTGCTCTCCTGCTTTCTCCTTCTCTTCAATGTCACTACTCTGCATCATGTACGCCTTCTCCTGTAACAACCCCAGGAAATAATAGAACAAAAGAGGCACCATAATCCCACAGAAAATTGCTTTTCCCTGCCAGGAACGAAACATCAGAAAGGTTCCTGTGGTTCGAACCGAATAATAACCAAACAAATTTAAGACATTCATGAAAAGCAGAAAATAATCTGCTCCTCTCCCCTTTGGAAACAGCCTTTTCCCTAAAAGGGCATAAACCACATAAGCCCACAGGATCAGAAAAAAAGGCATGACTGTATGGGCTAAAACCGTTGGCTGAATATGTGTCAGCCTTCCAATCCCTGCCCAAAGCACAGGAAGCGGAGACAGCACGTAATCTCCTGCTGCCGAAAGCTCCATTGGCTCTCCGGTGTAGGGTGAAAAAGCATACAGCTGCCCGGTTTCATAAGCAGATACTGCCGTTCCCAGATACCACGCATCATCATCATCTGTATGACGAAAGAAACAGCCAAGAAACAGCTGATATGCAATTAACAGGAAGCAGATGATCTGAATGGGGTTTGGAGCCTTCCATTTTTTATCCCTGAAAATTCCCCCCCAAGGTTCTTGCTTCTCTGCAGCAACCTGCTTTTCTCTATCATCTTGCTTCTCTGTTCCTGCTCTGCGCTTTTTCCATATGAAAAGGCCTGCTGCCACAGCACAAAAAGCCAGCCATAATCCCACAACAGCCCAAAGACTGGCATGAAGAAAAACGGCCGGAACACATACAATTTCAAAAATAATTAATAAACCCAAAATAAGCTGCATTGGTTATTTATCCTTCCCCTTCAGCAATCCAGCATGCTGTCTTTTTATACTTTACTTAATCTCACAATTTTCGCCAGATTAAGTAAAGTTTAGTATCTTTTTCATAAATTTTCAACGCAAATATAAAATATACCCCACTTAATCCATGTAAATTTTCGACTTTAAGTGGAGTATACGTTTTCATTTTGACATTAATAGGCTCTTACGCCATAATTGTTGCAAATTTTCTGAAATTCCTCTGAGCGGCTAAAGCCCCTCATTACATTTTGGCGGGATTCTCCTGCGCCCAGTTTATTGACCCAGTATGTCAGACCACCTGCATCATACTCGCGGTCCATAAAGGTGCGATATAACACCTTGACATAATCTGTATCACTCAGTCTTTTATTGGTAAACTCAGTGGAGAAAATATAACCCTCTGCTGCCATTTCTGCTGATTTTCCGTTGTGAAGAATCTCATTACACCAGTAATTGATACCATCTGCCTCACCGGTGCGATTTAACGCCTTTACATACAGACGATTCACAAATTTGGTAAGCTCCGGATTCTGATCTCTTGCCTGGGATAATGGATAGGTTCCGCGGATAATTCCATAGCTGCTGCAGATTCCATCATACTCCACAGATTCTGCAAAGCCACGATATACAAACTCCCTTGATACTCCCTGATTCAACAGATCTACCCAGCCTGCTTTTCCAGCTGCATCCGCTCCTCTGTTCAGGAATACCTGATACAGCATTTCTACATAATCCACATTGGAAGTATTTTTATCAATATACTCCTTACTGAAAACAAAGCCTGCGCCTGCCTGTGCTCCGGTAATTTCTTTTCCCAAAAGGCGGCTGCTCCAGTCAGCAATTCCCGCATCATCAGAAGCTCTTCCAAGACAGGTGTTGTACAGCCTCTCACAAAAAGCTTTTACCTCGGATTTTTCCTGTACGGATGGAAAGGAAGTCCCCTCAGGATAACGGGTCATGACCTCGGTTCCTGTTTTCTTAACGCTTTCTCGTGAAATCGTTCTTCCCCAGTGGATGGAGCTGTTATAATTGCCCTCTGCAATAACAAAGGAATCACTCTTTACTTCCAAAACAACAACTGAGTGGCTATTATTATTGATTCTGAGAATATCTCCCACATGCACGTTGTCAAAATCTGTGTGTGTTCTTGCCGGTAAATCGCCGAAGGCCGCATCACTCAGTATAAATGCAAAGCCTGCACAGCCATATCCATAATAGGTTATACCGGGAAGTGCATAAAATATATATCCATTGTCATTGGTCCAGGGCATCCCTTCCGGATACTGGCTCTTCATTGCTATCAATGCCGCATAGACTGCTTCTTCTGTTGGAACACTTTCCACCGACACCATTCTAGGTGCTTCAAAGGAAACGCCCGCAGGCTTCCGGGTTACCACTCCACCCGTGGTTTGGCTGCCTATGGTACTTTGTGCTTCCACAAACTCATTTTGTGACACTGTTGCCTGCTCTGAATTGCTTCCTTCATTAAAATCTGCTGCATAAACCATGCTGCTGCAGACAAGAGAAAGTGCCAGCGTCAATGGTACTATTTTGGTTAAATGTTTTAATCTCATATCCTGTCTCCATTCATTTCATCTTTTGTGCTTAGCTAATACAGGTATTGTAACATAAAATGATGGTGGGGTTGAATACAATTATTGGTAAAACACCTTTATTCTGCCACTCAGCGGCTCTCTACAGCCCAAAACTCTGTTTTAACACAGCAAACTCTGTGGAGTCTGCAAAGCCACGTAAGACCTCATCCCTGCTTACGCCCTTGGAAAGCTGATTCATCCAGTCCTCATAGCCCGCTTCATCATACTCTCTGTCAAAGAAGGTGCGATACAGGGTCTTAACATAATCACTGTCACTCAAATTTCTATTGTAAAATTCCTGAGAATTGAAAAATCCCGTCGTAGAAACATCGTCAATTGACCAGGAACCGCTCAGAATCCTGCCGCACCAGTCATTTAACCCGTCAACCTCATAGCTTCTGTTCAGGGCTTTTGTATATAATCTGGATACAAAGGTTGTCAGTCCAGGATTTTCATTTCTCGCCTCGCCCATCTTCATGGTACCTCTCTGAATACCATAGATTCCGCACAAAGCATCGAACTCAATGGAGCCGGCAAAACCCATGAATACACCTTCTCTTCCAACACCATTCTGCATTTTGTAAAGCCAGTCAGCCTTACCTGACGCATCAGATTCACGTCCCATAATTGCCTGGTATAAAAGCTCAACGAAATCTTCATCACTGAGGTTTTTATTCGTTACCTCCTCGCTGAAAATAAAACCGTAGGCAACCCCTGTTCCGGTTCTCAGATTGTGCTCCAGCATACTTTTCCAGTACGCCATCCCCTCTTCATCACCGGATCTGTCCAGGCACTTATCATACAATCTGGCAACAAAATCCGAGATTTTTTCTCTTCCATCTCCGTAGCTCTGCATAAAATGGTACAAATATTCTCCTGCCATCTGCTGCAAAGCATCGTCCGGATGAACGGAATCCATATAGTAAGATGCAAAATTATCACCGTTCATGCCAAACGCCGTGTTATAATCAATAATCGTGACCTGATGTTTCTCACATACCGCCTTGATTGCAGCAATGTAATCATCAAAGGTCATATCCCGCATGTTTCTTTTCTGGTTTGCCTGGCCCTTATAATAGAACGGAAGAATGCAGATTGGCTCCACGCCGTTCAGCTTGAGCTTCTGGATATTATAATTCAATCCGCCGCACACCGTGTTGATATCTGTGGAATCCACCTCACCAACCGGATATGAGAGGCAGAAGTCATTGATTCCAAATTGGAAAAATGCCACATCATAGCTTTGAAGATCCTCTGTGTCCTCATATATTTCATTATAAAAATTGAACCCATAATCCTCTGCTGCCGTTGCCCCACAGATAGAGCGATTATTGATATAACAGTTCATATACTGCTGAAAATAATAGGGATACGCCGCAATATACCGATGATCCTTGGGATTTTCATAGCCATGGACCGTACTGTCCCCATAAAATAAATATCTGGTTGAGGTCCCATAAATTCCCTCCGGATCAAGTGTCGGCTGACTGCTTCCCCCAAATCCTTCTGAAAACTCATTTTCTATCGCCTCTCTCAGTTCCGGGTCTGCCCACTCAAAAGGATCCTGAACATCCTGCTGCTTCGCACTCTCACTATCCTTTTGGACAGTTGACATTTCATTCCCGGACAGCGACTGTGCACAGACCAGGCTGGATGCTGTCATAGATAAAACTGCAACTGAAAGTATCAGCGAAATTATTTTTCTTTTCATAGAGAAATCCTCCTCAATATTCAACATTCATTGCACTACACACTCTATGCTAATTATACAATAGGCAGGAAGCTCTGTACAAGAGTTTCCTGCCTGGAAGATTGCAATTTACAGTGAGGTAAAGATTGATAACTTTCAATGGGTGAAGACTTGCATTTTTCTGAGAATGAAGACTTGCATTTTTCTGTGGGTGAAGACTTGCTTTTTTCTGCGGGTGAAGACTTGCATTTTTCTGCGGGGCACAGAATGGTCAAAAGCCTCCTCCTATGCCCCGCTTCAAGCAATTGTGCGGTTAACATAACTTCTCAATGGGTACAGATTGACATTTGCCAAAAATTATACCCCTTTTGTCACAATATAGTGGGGCAGGGAACTCCAATTCAAGAGGTTTCCTGCCCCGCTATAAATTTATACTGGATTCCCTTGGCCTGAACCCCGGGAAACTGATTTAGTAATCCAAAACTTTAAAATTTTAAAAAATAAAAATGATATTCTTTTTAAAAATCAAAACAACACAGACTGTGAAACCAAAAATGTTCTCCAATTGAATTGATTCCATGAACCAATTCAACCTCTGAGCTATTCGTTAATCCCCTTTTACCAAATTTCTCTATTTCACTTTTGAATTTCACAGTTTACCCGTTTCGGTATACAAAATGGTATAAAAACCATGATGTATCAATTAGATACTATCAATAAAATATAACAATTTTTCAATAATGTCCAGTATATTCTTTCAATTTCTACTTATTTGTCAAACAATAAGCTTCCTTTTCTGCGTTTCCAACCCGCTTGCTTTTAAAGAACCGCGCAACGATTTTGAAATCAGACGTAAACTGACTGATCACTTCGTCTGGAAGATATGCAATATCAAATATCTTGCACTCATAGTTCTGAACAAACAGTTTCAGTATTTCGGGTACATCCGCTATTTTCTGCCCTACCATAAAATTTGTCTCAGAATTCCTACAAAATACCGCCCAGAACATAAGCAGTATTTTTTGCAGCTTCAAGCTCTGATGGACCGCCAGGGGAAATTGTCATTGAGACCCTGGTATTGCCATCCTTCCTGTCAAATTTAACTTCCCGTATATAATAATTATATTGAGAAGCAAAGTTGAGTATGCCGAATAATGCCACCTCCACCGGAGCTCCTTTTTCAAAAACAGGACCAACTCTTAGAGGGGATATATAATCCATTTCCAGGTTGATAGTCGGAGGCTGGCAGATTACAAATCCCTTCAGGTTGCTGACCGGCTCTTCATGAAAGCGCTGACCGTGAACATCATAAAAATTCATCTCGGCACCTGTTGGTATACACTTGTCAATTGTTATTCCTTCATATGAAAGAACCATGCGGGCAGTGGATTCCCATGTCACAAAATCATTTAAATGATAATTTGCTTCCGAACGGCCAAATATGACGACCGGAAAAGGAATCATACTGGGCATCATATTATCGACCCCAAAAAGACTGCATTTTTCTTCAAAGTGGCTGAATTCAAGCACTATGTCTGTTTTGCTGCTGACTGTATTATCCGGCAGCTCACCATATTGAAAATCGTGCAGCGGTGAAAGCAAATGAAAAGTGCCGTTCAGCTCACTGCCCAAAAGTGCAGTAATCTTTTTTTCGAATTCTAAAACAAATTGTTCCGCTCCGTTCGCGCCAAAATCGTCATAAAAACTATTTAAATTTCTCACTGATTTTCCCCCTTTTATTTTTTGATAATTATATTATAACAGAATCACGTTGAAAAAGAGATTTTTTTGCCTGATTTACAAAAATCATCGCTGCACCTTTTACAATATGGCGGTGCAGGAAGCTGAATTTGGTGATTCCTGCATAATTTGTCCCTTCAACAGCTGCAATTCCATTGCCATTATATAAAGTCCAGGTAATTTCAGGAATAAAACCATCAAATCCAAACGGGGCACAAATTGACCCAGAATCTTCTTCCATGCCCCGCTTCCGGTGATTATGTAGTTAACATAACGCTATGGTGGGCACAGATTGAACGTGCGGTGGAAATCATATCCCACTTTTAACAACTGAGCGGGGCAGGAAGCTCACATTCAGAAGGTTTCCTGCCCTGACATAAGTTTCATATTGAATTCTCGAGGTATCATCCACATCTATACTAAAGCAGTATTTCATTTACGTTCTTGATTATCTAACATTTTATTGATATTAAACGGCGGAAGAACAATACTTTCCGTATTAGGTTGTGCTGTCAGCAAAGTTACCTCGCTTCTCAAATAGGGCATCAATATCGCCACAGCATTTTTGTTAATCAAATCAAGCACTTTTACATCTCCAAGGTCTTTTCCATCATCTACTTCAAAAAAACCAGATAAACTAATTGTGAAATGATACTCTTCTTCTTTTTTACCAGTAAGGACCAGCGTCACCTTGAATTCGCCCTCCGGATTACGTCCGATTTGAACCTGCATCTCATATTCCAGTTCTTTCTCGTTTTTAAACCCGCTTCTAACAAATTCGATTTTATCAAACACCATTGTTCGCAGTATTAAAGCGCTCCTAATATCAGACATTGTTCTTGTTCTCCTCTATGCCGCATCAAAAAAAGCAATAGCTTCTTCATCAATTTCTACTTCTATATTACTATCTTTCACTTTTATTTCCTCATCAATCACAGATTCATATATTCTGGTAAAATCTATTCCATGTTGATTTTCGAGTTTAAAATACATTTTATCAATTTCTTTAATTGTCTGCATTACTTCACTTGTTATAACGTTTGAAAAAGCATCCATTATTGCCGTGTCCACCATCTCTGCAACTGGTAAAACCATTTTTCCTATCTCTGTTAAAGTAGATACCATACTTTCATAGGATTTTGACCAATAATTTATGGCTTTTTTATTACTATAGTATTCTATTTCTTCATTATACTCTTCGGGCTCCGCATCAATGTATGCTCCCTTTTTAGGTAAAAAAATACTTTCTTCATTCCAGTCGGAATTATTGCGTTCTATGTTAAGTTTCCCATCAATCAAATCTGCCGAAACTCTGACAGCCTCTTCATTTAACAAAGTATCTCTTATAGTAATTTTATCTTTCAGCATATCTACTATCATAGACGGACTTGTTCTTGAAATAAGCCATTTTTTCCCTTTTTCATTGTCCTGACAACATATGCACAAAAAAAGTTCTTTTTGCTCATTTGTGCAAACAAACAGTATTGGAATATATGTTTCGAAAATTATTTTATCAAAAAACAGTTGTCCCTCTGGTTCTATACTGATAAATTTATTCATTTCTATCATCTCTCTTTTCAATATATGCCTGAAGATGAGCTGTAAAATCTGGAATCAACTCAAATTCTCTATATGGTTCTGCATCCTTATATAACCACCAATCTACATGAGATCTCGACTTTGCTTTTCTCTCGCTCGTTCTTTGAACCACCCCATGCACTGGATTCGTGTATCCAATCGCAATCTTATATGGCACTTGCATATCAGAAGTCATATCCGCCCATCGTTTAATATGATTCGGTTTTTCAAATGTTGATAAAGAATATTCTCCTGGATCTAATTCATTTTCTGAAGTCAATGTTCTAAATCCCTTTTCCTCAAATGTCGGTAAGAATGATAACTTATCACATTTTCCACTTCTACAAGCCCTATATACTTTTATTTTTTCCTCATGTGCACCTTCTGGTAAAGAAAATCTTTCAAAATAATCGGGAAATATTTTTTCAATTTGTCTTGTCGTATCCTTAGTACTTTCCAATTTTCCTCACCCTATACTAAATTGCAAATTGACTGTGCCAGACTACCCAAATAATCAAATTACCTTATTGTTATTCTCTCTTCCAAGAGATGACTTCATTATAACATGCTAAATTTACTTGACAAGTTTTGATAATATATTTATCTGCATACTTTAAAATTTTGTGAAACATTACCAATAGATTTTTAGCTTTTCCATCCAGAAGACTCCTCACCCTCAAACATCATACGCATAATAGTCTTTTTTTCTTCATTTTTGTCCTGGGGTATCCTAAACTGTACCCCATGTCAAGGATAAATTTCCTACGGGGCACAAATTGACCCAGAAGCTCCCATTCAGAAGGTTCCCTGCCCCGCCATAAAATTCGTCTTGAAATTTTTCTGATTCTCCATATTTAATTTGTCAAGCTGTAATCCAACTGTGACGGAGTCACGATATGGAAGATTATCTGCGTAACCCCTTACCTTATTTCGTAAGCGCAAAGTCTTCGGGAGATTTTAAATCCACCCTATTACTTTGCGCTTACGTCATTTTGTTAAAATTCAGAGGCGGTTTTCATACTTCCGGCATAGGGCTTGAGTTCCTTTGTGAGGGAACTATGTGTTGCCTCATTTTTTATTGTCACTTCTCCTCTATCCGTGTTCTACTTATCTCATCATACTCGCCTTTGCTAGTAATAATCGAGTCTGCCAATCTAGTTCCTGCTGCCGTTAATTGTGCTAAGACCTTCAATTGCTCCTTGCAAGCCATACTTTCACAATTATATGGATAATTAATGCTATGTTCTACCTCTCCCCATACCTCTTCATATAACGTTCTTACCTGCACTTCGCATTTTATTTCACTCCCACTTTTAGGCATGCCTTTCGGAACAAACAGTTGTTGAAAATGAACAACGTCGACTTCGTACCAAAGAAGATGGATCAATGAATTCCACCGCTTTGCAAAATCCGTCAGATCCGGAAGCAACTTTCCGGACAAAGGCAGGAAAGAATCACCGTGGTTATACAGCAAATCTGGAAGAATCTGTTGGTAAAAATGGTTCCGTGGTGACTGATTATGCATATGAACAGAATATCCATAGTGATAGTCAGTTCCTGAAAGAGCATCTGGAACAAATGGACATACAGGATGAAACCGTTACGGTTGTTGCAGATGGTGCCTATAGTGGAAGTGGAAACATTGAACTGGCAAATGAGAAAAATGTAAATCTTATAACAACCAGTCTTACAGGCCGTGAAGCGCCGGATATCATAGCAGATTTCGAATTTAACGAAGAAGGAACCAAAGTACTTCGCTGTCCCGCAGGTCATGAACCAAAGAGTTGTACCTATATGGCACCAAGTAAACAGTGCCAGGTATCTTTCCACAGGGAATTGTGTGTAGGATGCCCATATCAGGATCAGTGCCATCCAAAAATTTTTAAAAGAGTCGCCAAAGATCGTGACCTCAAAAACAGCCCATGACAGGGCAATTGTCCAGCGAACCATGCATAGTGAAGAATTCAAAAACTATGCCCGAAATATGAATATTTCGCATGAGCGACGCCACCGATACGCTTTATAGCTCCACCAATACATGGAATGGCTCCACTTTAAGCTCATCCTTGAGCCTTCGTGCCGCTGGACTGTCACGTAATGTTATAGCATCCACACGGTCTGAATCCTTATAAATATCTTTGTACTCTGCAATCAATATATTATATGCCAAAAAGAGAAGGTATCCTCCCCCTAATTGATACCTTCTCTTTTAACTGCACAAATATTCAATTGTTACACTAACTTTATTGCGTTTTCTTTTGCTTTCAGGAACTCTTCTTCAGTCATATTTGCTTTTTTGCAAGCCTTCTGAATGGTAAGTTCCCCTTCGTCGTACATCTCGAATAAAAGCTCAAGTTTTCCTTTTTCCTCCAACTCCTGCGCTATTGAACACATATTGACCTCAGCTCCTTTCTGCTGCTTCTCCAAAATGGAGGGTATTATTTCTTTGTAACGATTATCTTTGGTAAATACAGAAAACAGCTCCAGAACCTCCGCCGGATAATCCACTTTTTCTGTATTCTTTAGAAAAGCTTCCTTTTCTGCGTTTCCAACCCGCTTGCTTTTAAAGAACCGCGCAACGAT
>CAZUCI010000052.1:8963-23563 GCA_964619485.1 uncultured Lachnospiraceae bacterium | reverse complement strand
GGTGGGAACATTGTAACTGGGGCTAGCCGTCGCGCTAGCGACTTGGTACAATAGAAAGAAAAAATTTCGAGGAAGTTATGACAGAGAAAGAAACAATGGAATATATGGAATCCCTGCAGCAGCTGGGTTCCCATTTAGGACTTGAGAGTACAAGAGAACTATGTCAACGGCTGGGGAATCCGCAGGACGATTTAAAGTTTATACATGTTGCAGGAACGAACGGAAAAGGCAGCATTCTTGCCATGATATCAGAGGCTCTTTCTGAGAATGGATACCGTGTTGGACGGTATATTTCGCCGACTATTTCCAATTACAGAGAACGCTTTCAGGTAAACGGCAGAATGATTGGAGCAAAAGCTCTTGCAAAGTATGTGACGTTGGTAAAGGATGCCTGTGACCAAATGGTGGCAGAGGGGCTGGAGCATCCCACCCCCTTTGAATTTGAGACTGCACTTTCCTTTTTATATTTTAAAGACAAGAAGTGTGATCTGGTGCTGCTTGAAACAGGAATGGGTGGGGAGACAGACGCAACCAATGTAGTCAGGACAACCATTTTGGCTGTCTTTGCCACAATCAGTATGGATCACATGCAGTTTTTGGGGGATTCTCTGGAAAAAATCGCCTCGGTGAAGGCTGGAATTATAAAAGAGTGTTGTCAGGTAATTTCTTCCCTGCAGGACGACAGGGTAAAAGAGGTTTTGGTTAAGAAGGCGGAGGCCATGAAGGCTCCTTTTCTGATGACTGGGCGTGCTGTTTTTAAAAGGTCAGCAGCAGATGGCATGACCTTCGATTACCAAAATTACAAGGGGATGAAGCTTTCTTTAAGGGGCAGCTATCAGCTGGAAAATGCAGCGACGGCACTGGAAGCTTTAGAGGCTTTGAAAAATCAGGGCTATACCATAAAAGAGGAAAAAATCCGCATTGCCTTTAAAAAGCTAGTCTGGCCGGGAAGATTTGAGCAGATTGGTAAAAAGCCACCCTTCTATATTGATGGGGCGCATAATGAGGATGCTGCCAAAAGACTGGCTCAGACGCTGGAGTTGTATTTTACAAATAAGAAAATTATTTATATAATGGGAATATTGAAGGACAAGGAATATGACAAAATAATTGCTGTTACCTGTCCTCTGGCAAAAGCGGTGGTTACGGTAAAGACACCTGATAATCCCAGGGCAATGGATGCCTGTGGGCTGGCTGCGAGAGTGAAGCTGGTACATCCCAATGTAACGGCTGCAGACAGTCTGCAGGAGGCTGTGGAGATGGCTAACCTGATGGCAGATTCAGACACGGTAATAGTTGCCTTTGGCTCACTTTCCTATTTAGGAGAGCTTACCCGGATTGTACAAAATAAAGAATGGACGAGGGGAGATTCCCATGGTAAATAAAGAGAAGATAAAAGAGGCAGTGAAGCTGCTGCTGGAAGGAATCGGAGAGGATGTAAACAGAGAGGGGTTGGTGGAAACTCCTGATCGAATTGCAAGAATGTATGAAGAGATTTTCGCCGGGATGGAGGAAAAGAGCGAGACACATCTTTCCAAAACCTTTACTGCTGAAAACAATGAGATGGTGTTGGAGAAGGATATTGTTTTTTATTCCATGTGTGAACATCATTTATTACCTTTTTATGGGAAGGCACACGTGGCTTATATTCCGGATGGAAAGGTAGTTGGATTGTCTAAAATCGCTAGGACTGTCGAAGTGTATGCACACAGATTACAGCTGCAGGAACAGATGGGAGCACAGATTGCAGATGCTCTGATGAATGAACTGCATGCAAAGGGCGCCATGGTCGTTTTGGAGGCGGAGCATATGTGTATGACCATGAGAGGCATTAAAAAGCCTGGCAGCAAGACCGTTACTGTTGTGACAAGAGGAGCATTTGCAGAAAACGAAAAGCTGCAGAACAGCTTTTATCAGATGCTTCATATTTAGCTGAAATGAAGCAGATTATGGGGAGAACACAGATGGAACGGATTCAAAGGATTCTGGCACATTCATTTTATAGAGAGTGTCTGTCAAAAATAGCAGAGTGGGAAAAAACAAGACCATTTTGCGGGCATGATATGACACATTTTCTGGATGTAGCACGTATTGCCATGATTTTTAATTTGAAGGAGCATTGTAATCTTTCGCAGGAGATGATTTATGCAGCAGCACTTTTACATGATGTGGGGCGCTTTGTGCAATATGAGGACGGAACAGATCATGCACAGGCTTCTGCGAGACTTGCACCTTCCATTTTGGAGGAGTGTGGATATACCAAGGAAGAGTCAACACAGATTGTTGAAGCCATTGCAAATCACAGAAACAGTGAAATAGCTGAAGACAGTGATTTGAAGGGATTGATTTACCGGGCAGACAAAGCGAGCAGGCCGTGCTATGGCTGCCTGATGGAACCGGAGTGTGACTGGCCAAAGAAAAAGAAGAATGGGGAGCTTTTGGTATGAGAATTGGGGAAAAAGAGTTTGATACTGCTAACCAAACCTATATTATGGGAATTTTGAATGTGACGCCGGATTCCTTTTCTGATGGAGGGAAATGGAATCAGCTTGATAGAGCATTAAAGCATACGGAGGACATGATAGAGCATGGTGCTTCCATTATTGATGTGGGAGGAGAATCCACCAGACTAGGTTATACATTGCTAACTGATGATGAGGAGATGGAACGTGTCGTTCCGGTCATCGAGGCCATTAGGAAACGTTTTGATATTCCTGTTTCTCTGGATACCTATAAAAGTCAGGTTGCTTTGGCAGGAATAAAGGCTGGGGCAGATATGATTAATGATATCTGGGGATTGAAATATGACACAAAGATGGCATCGGTCATTAAAGAGGCGGGATGCACCTGTTGTCTGATGCACAACCGCAGGGAGACTGTTTATCAGGATTATTTCAAGGATGTTATCTCTGATTTGGAGGAGACACTGGAGATAGCAGAAAGGGCTGGAATTCCCTATTCCAATATTTGTTTGGACCCAGGGGTTGGATTTGCCAAAAGCTATGAGCAGAATCTTCAGATTATTCAGAAGCTGGAGGTATTACATACCTTTGGATTACCAATCCTACTGGGAACCTCCAGAAAGTCTGTCATTGGTCTGACGCTGGATCTTCCATCTGAACAGCGTGTGGAAGGAACCCTTGCGACAACAGTGGTTGCAGTTATGAAGGGAGCTTCCTTTGTGAGAGTTCATGACGTTGAGGCAAACAGACGCGCAATTGTCATGGCAGAAGCAATCAGAAATGCATAGAGAGAATAAGAGAGGATAAGAGATTATGGATCAAATTCGGATTACAAATTTAAAAGTATTTGCACATCATGGAGTTTACCCGGAGGAGTCGGCACAGGGGCAGGATTTTTTTGTAAGCGCCACAATGGATGTGGATGTCAGGTACGCAGGCCAGTATGATGACCTGTCACAGTCTGTGGATTATGGTGATGCATGTCTCTTTATTGATTCTTATATGAAAAGCCACACCTATAAATTACTGGAATCTGTTACTGAGAATCTTGCAAGAGAGCTTCTTTTGCGCTATCCAATGATTGAGAAGGTGAAAGTTAGCGTAAGCAAACCACATGCACCCATTCCACTTCCATTTGAAGATGTTTCAGTCAGCGTAGAGCGGGGATATCATACTGCCTATATTTCGCTGGGCTCCAATATGGGGGATAAGGAAGAGTATATCAGGAAGGGGCTGGAAACACTGGAGAATGAGAGTGATGTATTTGTTGTGCGAAGCTCTACCTTCTTTGAGAGTGAACCCTATGGCGGTGTAGAGATGGATGCGGTATTAAATGGCGTCGTAAAGGTGAGAACGCTGCTGACTCCTTATGAACTTTTAAGGGTTTGTAATCGTATTGAGGAAGAGGCAGGAAGAGAGCGTATTATTCACTGGGGACCAAGAACACTTGATTTGGATATTTTGTTTTATGATGATGAAATATATGAGGAAGAGGATCTGGTTATACCACATCCTGATCTGTGCAATCGTGATTTTGTGCTGATTCCCATGGCTGAAATTGCGCCGGGAATGGTCCATCCGGTCTATCATCTGACCATGAAGGATATGCTTGAAAAATTAAAAGGCAGGGAAAATGATGACAGATAAGAAAAAGATATTTATCAGCCTGACAGGAATTGTAATTGTCTTTGCCGGATTGATTGCTTTTTTTCAATACAGGGCTTATTTTAATAAAAATCCAGAGGGAACAGTTGGGAATACAGCGGGAAATCTCAATAATGGCGGATACTATTGTCAGGTGGGAGACACGGTCTTTTTTGCCAATGGATATGACGGTGGTAAGCTTTACTCCATGAAGGTTGATGAGACGGATTTGGAAAAGGTAAGTGATTCCATTGTACAGTATATTAATGCAGACGAACACAATGTTTACTACTATCAGCTTGAAGCTGGTAAGGATTCTGCCATTGGAATTCCAGCTCATTTTAATGGGCTATATTATTCGGATTATAAGGGGGAAAGTATTAAGTGTCTGGAGAGAACCCCTGCCGCGGTTATGAAGCTGATTGACAACACAATTTATTATCAGAAATATGACGCTTCTTCTACAAAACTGACTTTATGTAAAATTGGTATTCAGAAAAAAGAGAGCAGTGAGGTATTGAATTTTGCAGCAGATCCAGCCTGCAATGTGGGAAATACCATCTATTACGCAGGAATCACAGATGATCATAAGCTTTACGGACTGGATTTGGAGACTGGAGATGTCAATGTGATGTTTGAAGGCTCAGTATGGTATCCGGATGTGCAGGGAGATTATGTATATTATATGAATGTGGCGGATAATTACAGACTGTACCGTTACTGCTTTTCAACAGGAGAGACAGAAAAGCTGACGGAGGACCGTGTTGATCTGTTTCTGGTAAAGGGAAGCTACATTTTTTATCAGAAAAACTCTCAAACAGATGCGGCATTGATGGTTATGGGAACAGACGGCTCCAGTCCACGTGTCATAATGGAAGGAAATTATTCAGATATTAACGCAACAGATTCCTTTGTTTATTTCCATGAGTTCAAGAGTCAGGCACCGGTATATCATATACCACTGCTGGGAGGAAACTTTCAGGCTACGACCTTTGATGTGGCAAAACAGGAGGCTTTGGAAAATTCCGGCAATTAGAGACACGCTGCTTGTTAGGCAGAAAAAGAGAATGACAAATGAATCAGGAGGAACCCCGATGGACTTACTACAGTTACGAGATCAGATAGATGCTATTGACAGGCAGATTGTATCCCTTTATGAAAAAAGAATGGATATTTGTAAGGGTGTTGCAGAATATAAGATAGAGACAGGAAAGAAGGTTTTTGACCGTGTGCGGGAGGAAGAGAAAATACGCAGAGTAAAAGCACTTACCTCCAACGAATTTAACAGCAGAGCCATCGAGGAGCTGTTTGAGCAGATTATGTCCATAAGCCGAAAGATGCAGTATCAGATTCTGGCTGAACACGGCAGTATTGGAAAGCTTCCTTTTATGGGAATCGATTCCCTGAGAGAGGAGAGAACCCGCGTTGTTTTTCAGGGAGCTGACGGTGCCTATTCCCAGGCGGCTATGATGCAGTATTTTGGCAAAGAAATAGACAGCTTTCACGTGGATACCTTTCGGGATGCCATGAGTGCCATCGAAGAGGGAAGTGCAGATTTTGCTGTGCTTCCAATTGAGAATTCCACGGCGGGGATTGTCAGCGATATCTATGACCTTTTAGTGGAGTTTGAAAATTATATTGTGGGAGAACAGATTATCAAAATTGAACATTGTCTTTTGGGACTGCCGGGAACCAGACTGGAAGACATCAAAACGGTATATTCACATCCACAGTCTCTGATGCAGAGTGCGCGTTTTCTGGATGATTACAGCTGGAAGCAGATCAGTATGCAGAACAATGCCTTTGCAGCACAGAAGGTTGTGGCAGATCAGGACAAAACCCAGGCAGCCATAGCCAGTGCCTATGCAGGGGAGTGTTACGGCCTGGAAATTTTAAAGCAGGGTGTGAATCAGTCTGAAACCAATTCAACCCGTTTTATTATCGTGACCAATCAGAAGGTGTTTTTGAAGGACGCAAAGAAGGTCAGCATCTGTTTTGAGATACCCCATCAGAGTGGTTCCCTGTATCATATGCTTTCCCATTTTATTTATAATAATTTGAATCTTTGTAAAATAGAAAGCAGACCCATAGAGGATCGCAACTGGGAATATCGTTTCTTTGTGGATTTTGAAGGAAACCTGGCAGATGGAGCAGTAAAAAATGCTTTAAGGGGACTTCGCGATGAAGCCAGAAACATGAAAATACTTGGAAATTATTGATAGAAAGAAGGAATGGGCATGGCAATCAAAACATTTGCCGCGATTGATGTGGGCTCCTTTGAGCTTTCCATGAAAATCTTTGAAATTTCAGCAGGAAAAGGAATTCGGGAGATTGACTGTATCAGACACAGACTTGCTCTTGGGTCTGACACCTATGCCACCGGAAAAATCAGTGGAGAGAAGATGGATGAGCTGTGTGATGTCCTCGGACGTTTTGATCAGATTATGAAGGAATATAAGGTGGATGCCTATAAGGCATATGGCACCAGTGCAATTCGTGAAACACAGAATACCCTGATAGTCCTGGATCAGCTCCGAATTCGAACAGGACTGGTGGTGGATGTAATCAGCAATTCAGAGCAGCGCTTTTTGGATTATAAGGCGGTTGCTACCAGGGAACAGCAGTTTTTAAAGGTCATTGAAGACGGAACGGCCATTCTCGATATCGGTGGCGGCAGTATCCAGGTTTCTCTTTTTGAAAAGGATTCTCTGATTGTGACCCAGAATATGCGTCTTGGTGTTATGCGTCTGAGAGAACGTCTGGAAAATTTAACAACAAAAACAACAGAGTACGAGCAGCTGATTGAGGAATTGGTTAACAATCAGTTCTCTCTTTTTAAAAAGATGTATTTAAGAGACCGTGAAATAAAGAATCTCATTATTATTGACGATTACATTTCTCCGGTTTTACAGAAAAAGGAAATTTGCAATAAGACACCCGGTGTTATTGATAAAGAAAACATCTCTCTTTTCATGGATAAAATTTCTCATTCCAACCGTGTCGAAATCAGTAAATGGCTGGAGATTTCAGAGGAGAGTGCATCACTTTTGTTCCATAGTACTGTCCTGACCAAGAGGATTATGGAGGTTCTTGGCGCAGAAATGATATGGGCACCAGGCCTTTCTGTATGTGATGGAATTGCATATGAGTATGCACAGAAGAATAAGCTTTTAACTATAGGTCATGATTTTGAACAGGATATTATTGCATCTACGGCGAATATCAGCAAGCGTTATATGTGCTCCAGAAAGCGCAATGAGGCCATGGAAGCAATCGCTTTATCCATTTTTGATGCTATGAGGAGGGTGCATGGACTTGGGAAAAGAGAGCGGCTTTTATTACAGATTGCAGCGCAGTTAAACGACTGTGGTAAGTACATTTCCCAGACGGAGGTTGGAGAGTGCAGCTTTCGTATTATCATGGCTACAGAAATCATCGGCCTGTCTCACGTGGAACGGGAAATGATTGCTTATATTGCCAAATACAACAGGGATGATTTTGAATACTATGATCAGCTTGGTAATAAGACGACTCTCAGCAGAGACGCTTATCTGATTATTGCGAAGCTGACTGCTATTTTGCGCGTGGCAACAGGACTGGACCGAAGTCATAAACAGAAAATCCAGGAATTTAAAGCAGTTTTAAGGGATGATACATTAATTATTAACGTGGACACCTGTGAGGATATTACACTTGAAACTGGACTTTTAACTACGAGAGCAAAATTCTTCGAGGAGGTTTACAGTGTTAAGCCGGTGATTAAACAGCGTAGAAGCAGATAGCTTGGACAGGAGGGCAAAAATGTCGGAAATGAAAGATTACAGTAATCCTGAATATTATGATAATCGTGAGCTTAGCTGGTTGAAATTTGACTATCGAGTGCTCAGTGAGGCAAGAGATAAAGGGAATCCCTTGTTTGAGAGACTGAAATTTTTAAGCATTACAGCATCCAATCTGGATGAATTTTTTATGGTGCGGGTTGCATCCTTAAAGGATATGGTTCATGCAGAATATGAAAAAGCAGATATTGCGGGCATGACACCCAAAATGCAGCTGGCGGCAATTAACAAGGAGACGCATGTGCTGGTAAATCTCCAGTACTCCACCTATAACCGCAGCCTTCTGCCGCAGCTTAAGGCAAATGGCTTACACATAGTATCACATCATGAGGAGCTGACCAAAAAGCAGGCAATTTTTGTGGATCATTTTTTTGAAGAAAATGTTTATCCTGTTTTAACACCAATGGCAGTGGATTCTTCCAGACCATTTCCACTTATTCGAAACAAATCCCTGAATCTTGGAGCACTTGTTCGTAAAAAGGGAGATAAGGATGCTGATGTGGAATTTGCAACAGTCCAGGTTCCCAGTGTACTTCCAAGAATAGTGACTATTCCTGCGGAAGATAAAGAGGACAAAACAATGATTATTCTCCTTGAGGAGATCATTGAACGCAATATTGAAAAGCTGTTCTTGAATTATGATGTCTTATGTACCCATCCGTTCCGTATCATGCGTAATGCTGATTTGACCATTGGTGAGGATGAGGCAGAGGATTTATTAAAAGAAATAGAAAAGCAGTTGAAAAAGAGACAATGGGGCGAAGCAATCCGGCTGGAAGTGGAGGACGGAATTGATAAGGGACTGCTTAAAATCATCCGTAAGGAATTGAAGATCGGGGAGGAAAACATCTATTTTATCAATGGTCCCCTGGATCTGACTGTTCTGATGAAGATGTATGGTCTTCCAGGCTTTGATGAATTGAAGGAGAAAAAATACACTCCTGCAGCCGTACCGGAGTTTCCGGCAGACTGTGACATTTTTGAGGAAATCAGAAAGCGGGATATTCTGCTTCATCATCCCTATCAGACCTTTGAGCCTGTTGTAAACTTTATCAAAAGAGCGGCAAAGGATCCACAGGTGCTGGCAATCAAACAGACCCTTTACCGAGTCAGTGGAAATTCACCGATCATTGCTGCATTAGCTCAGGCGGCAGAGAACGGAAAACAGGTTTCTGTTCTGGTAGAATTAAAGGCACGTTTTGATGAGGAAAATAACATTGTTTGGGCAAAGATGTTGGAGAAGGCAGGCTGTCATGTTATTTATGGGCTTGTCGGGCTGAAAACACACAGCAAAATCACATTGATTGTACGCCGTGAAGAGGATGGAATCCGCAGGTATGTTCATCTGGGAACCGGAAATTACAATGATGCAACAGCAAAGCTGTATACGGATCTTGGCCTTTTGACCTGTAATGAGACAATTGGGGAGGATGCAACAGCTGTATTTAACATGCTTTCCGGCTATTCGGAGCCAAGAAGCTGGAATAAGCTGTCCCTGGCACCCTTGTGGCTGAAGGATAAATTCCTTTATATGATTCAGAGAGAAAGTAAATTTGCTCAGGCTGGGCTGGAGGCACATATTGTTGCCAAGATGAATTCTCTTTGTGACAGACAAATCATCGAAGCACTCTATGAGGCAAGCAGCGCAGGGGTTAAGATTGACCTGATCGTCCGGGGAATCTGCTGTCTGAAGACAGGGATACCGGGGGTATCAGAAAATATTACAGTTCGTTCCATTGTGGGCACATTTTTAGAGCACAGTCGAATTTTCTGCTTTGAAAATGGTGGAAATCCCGAGTATTATCTGGCAAGTGCAGACTGGATGCCACGTAACTTAAACCGCAGAGTTGAGATTATGTTCCCAATCGAGCAGCCTGATTTAAAGGAACGGATAGCACATATTCTTGATTGCCTGATGAAAGATACAATGAAGGCACAGATCCTGAAAAAGGACGGAAGCTATGACAAGGTGGACCGTAGAGGAAAGGCTTTGTTTGGTGCACAGATGAATTTTTGCAAAGAGGCACAGGAGAGAGCAGCTGTGGCTGCAAAACAGTTAGAAGGAGATATACTGGAGGAGCGCGTCTTTATTCCAGAAAAACACCATGAATAGAAAACTAGTTATATTTGACCTTGATGGAACCTTGACCAACACATTAAAAAGCATACAAAGGGCCTGTAATCTGGCATTGGCAGATATGGGGCTTTCACCATTTGAAATTGATCGTTATCGCTATTTTGTGGGAGATGGATCAGATGAGCTTGTCCGCAGAGCATTACGTGCTTCGGGAGATGAAGAGCTTATCCATTTTAATGCAATGAGAAAAAGCTACGGAAAGCATTTCGCAAAATATTGTATGTATGAGGTGAAGCCGTATGAAGGAATCCTGGAGCTCATCAGTGAGTTGAAGAAGCGGGAAATTTTGATAGCGGTAAACTCCAATAAGCCGCATGAGCAGACGGTTGAAGTGATAGAGGATATCTTTGGAAAAGGAACCTTTGACTGTATTGTGGGTCAAAGTGCAGAACGGGAGCGTAAGCCGGCACCTGATGGAGTACTCTATATTCTTGAAAAGCTTCACTTGGAGAAAAGGGATGCAATTTATATTGGAGATACCTGTGTGGATATGCAGACAGGGAAGAGTGCAGGAGTACTGACAATAGGGGCACTTTGGGGCTTCAGAGACTGGGATGAGCTGGCAGAAAACCATGCAGATGCTATCATTGAGAAACCACTCCAATTGATTAATTATGTAAACCAACCTGAGATTCGTCTGGTGGCCTCCGATGTGGATGGTACTTTAGTGAAGGATTCATCCAAAGAAGTATATGACGAAATGATTACTGTTGTGCAGGAGCTTGTGGATCAGGGAATCCATTTTGCCGTTGCAAGCGGAAGGCAGTATGGAAGTGTACGGAAAATGTTTGCAGGAACCCAAAGAAATATCAGCTATATTGTGGAAAATGGTGCACATATTGTTGTGAATGGAGAGACGGTTTCTATCACACCGATGGAACGGGGGGAGGTAGAGGAGATTATGGCTGACCTCCGGGCACTTTACCCAGAGGGCTGTCATGTTGTGGCATCAACACCGGACGGAAGCTTCCTGGAGTCGAAGGATGAAGATTTTATTCGGCTGATTACAGAGGAATACCGCAATGATGTTCGACTGACGGATGATATTTTAAAAGAGCCGGAAGAAATCATCAAATTGGCGGTTTATAAGAAAGGTTCTATTCGTTCGATTGGAGAATCAGTTTTATTGCCAAAGTGGAAAAACCGGGTAAAAGCAACCCTGGCAGGTGAGGAATGGGTGGACTTTATGGATAAGACAGTGGACAAGGGTCATGCCCTTCGTTTTCTGGAGGAGCTTTTACAGATTCCCTTTGAAAACACCATGGCGTTTGGGGACAATCACAATGATACCGGAATGATGCAGGCCGCAGGTGAGAGCTATGCTGTATACAATGCTGTAAAGGAAGTGAAACAGCAGGCAAAATATGTCTGCGACGACTACACAAAGCACGGCGTGTGCAAGGTGCTGGAAACACTGATTCATAATTAGTTTTACGGCATTGTTTATCCGTGATAAGCAACACGTATGATGTCATCAATCTTTGCTTCTTCAAGCTTCAGATCCTTGATGACAGCCTGCCTGGAAATATCTTCAATGAGTCTTGCGGCGGATATCTTTTCTTTTTCAAACCGGTATACAGTCTGGCAGCCCTCATGACTGACGATGGTTGCGGCGGGATGCTCAATAATCTTATCTTCAAAGAAATATACAATAAGCTGTCGATATGGTGCAATTCGGTCAATCAGGGTATCCAGAGAGCCATCCTCGATAATCCTGCCGTGATTGATAATCATCAGACGCCTGCACAGCTCCTGAATATCACCAAGATCGTGGGTGGTTAGGATGATAGTTGTTTTTCTCGTCTGATTGACCTCTTTGATAAATTTCCGAATGGCATATTTGCCCTCCACATCCAGACCAATCGTTGGCTCATCCAGAAAGAGAACGGAGGGAGAGTGGAGCATAGCGGCAGCAAGATCCCCACGCATACGCTGTCCGAGAGAGAGCTGCCGTACGGGAGTGTTAATAAATTTTTCTATTTCCAGAATATCATTGAGCTCACCCAGCGTCTTTTCATATTGAGGCTGTGGAACACGGTAGATATGCTTCAGGAGTTCAAAGCTTTCACCAAGTCTTAAATCCCAATTCAGCTGTGTTCTTTGACCAAAAACAACTCCCAGATTGCGGACAACCCTTTTACGGTCTTTTTGTGGGCTGATTCCATGGATTGAAATGGAACCGGAGGTAGGAGTGAGAATACCGGACATCATTTTGACTGTTGTTGATTTCCCGGCACCGTTCGGGCCGATGTAGGCAACAATTTCACCCTCCTCGATTTGAAAACTGATATCATCTACAGCGCGGACAATCTTCTTTTTGTTTTTCACAAGATTTTTCAAAGAGCCCTTCAGCCCCTTTTCCTTTTCGGCTATTTCATATTCCTTTACCAGATGATTTACTTCTATCACAGACATAGGTGTCTCCTTCTAAAAATAATACTTCATTTTTGTTTATCCAGTTAATTTCCGGCACTTTCATACCTTCGTAGTGCGCTTTTAAAGAAGAGCGATGCAAGACCTAAGACTATAATTCCAATCAGCAGGGTAAGAAAGCTGAGTGAAGCCGGAAAAGCAGTGGTCTTGTGAAGCAGGCTGGAAGCAGGATAAAAGCTGACCCAGCCAATGGGAATCAGAAAGGTCAGAATAAACTGCAGAGCCCTTGGATACATGGACAGAGGATACATGGTAGTTCGGTCAAAGAGCTCCTGAGTAAGTCCACCAAGATCATTGAGCCCTTTGGCAAAGAACGCAATGGTTCCGATGAAGAGATAAATACCTCCGCGGATCAGAGTGGCACCAAGGATGGTCACAAGAATCAGCAGGGCGGAGCCGAGGGTCCAATGAAAGGAAACCTTGATGCATCCATAGATAAAGACACAGATTCCCGGAATCAGATCAGTCAGACCTATGACGTTGAATTCACCAAACAGAAACTGGTAGAGCACGCTGACAGGACGCACCATATAACGGTCAAAATCACCATCTAAAATAAAATATCCCATGAACCAGCAGCGGACAAAAAAGATCATGGACAAAGCGTGGGAGATGACTGATAAACCATACAGGAAAGCCAGCTGCCCATAATTCCATCCGTCGATGGAACCAAATTCATTTACGACGAACTGTATGGTGGCAAATCCAACCACAAACTGGATAGGATTGGAGATCAGCCAGCCAAGCAGCTCTGTTTTATATTCCACTATTGTAAGAAGTGCAATGTGAATGTTGTAAACGGTCAATTCATAATAGTGTTTGAGTGTATCCATATTCAGCCTCCCTGTACCATGACCTTGGAGAGTACTCTGTGCTCCAATAATCGAAAGATAAGAAAGAGAATCAGAAGCCAGCTAAGCTGGATCAGAAAACCCACCGCTGTTTCTGATTGAGTGCCCTTTCCAATATAGATGTTAAGCGGCAGCTGATACATATAGTAAAAGGGGAGAATTCCCAGAACTTTTTCAAAGATAACCGGAAAAAACCAGATGGGAATCATACTTCCAGATAAAAGCCTTACAATATGCTTTTTTGCCTGAACCATTGGCTGAATACTGATTGCTGTAAAAGCCCACATGGAAAAAATGGCAGAAAAGAGCCAGTTAATCAGGTAGGATAGAAGAAAGCTTCCAAGGAACAACAGAAAGTGTATGCCGTTGACTGGAGCCGGTACTTTGATAAAAAGGCAGGCAATCAACAGAATAGGAATTACATTTTGGAAAATCAGCATGATGGAATGCCCCAGGTCTTCAGCAAAATAGGTTCCAAAAAGAGAGATAGGCTTCAGCATATCTGTGGCGACTGTTCCCTGTCTGACACTGTCAATAACACGGTCTTCTACATTGACAGAAAGCAGAATATACATGATGGTGGAGATAACTGTATAGATAAGCATATCGTCGAGACCAACACCCTGTACAAACTCTTTTTCCCGAAAAAGAGCTTTCCAGAAAAAAGTCATGGCAAACATGACGATACACTGAAATAGTATGTTGGCAAATAAATTGAACTGGTAGGCCAGTGACTTCTGAATTCTGGTCTTACAGATGAAAAGATATGGTTTCATATAATCCCCTAAGCTGGTGGCACTTCCCCAAATGCCTGCCCTTCAAACAATACTGATAAAAGTTGTTTTTATTATATGCTTTGTAATAATTTTTTTCAAGAAAAGTGGATGAAAAGATTGCAAAACGGGACATTACATTTTACAATCAAAAGGAAAAGAAACAATTACAAATTGGAAAGATATTGTAATAACAGGAGGAATAGACTATGCCAGAGTATGATGAGAAAGTAGTAAACTGTTTTTTACAAAAACAGCTGCAGCTGTTTCCGGAGCCGGTTGCAGAGAACGTGGTGGAGGCCGAGGATTTCTTAGAGGAGTGCATGGCAGTTGTTGTGAACAGCCCCAAAGAAGTATGGGAATACTTTGATGAAGAGGGTATAGATCTGGAAGGAATGAAGGAATCAGATATCCTGGATGCAGATGAAGTTTTTGAGGTTGGTGACGGCAGATTCCTTATT
>CAZUCI010000052.1:0-8953 GCA_964619485.1 uncultured Lachnospiraceae bacterium | reverse complement strand
GTAGAGGGATGATAAGGTACGCTTCGGCTGGGATTTTTACAAATTGTTAGGAGACTTCATGACTGTTCGAGAAAAATATGCCAGATATGTATCTCAGAATATCCTTGGAATGATAGGAATTTCTCTGTACATTCTGGCAGATACTTTTTTTATTTCCAAGGCACAGGGAGCACTGGGGGTTGCGGCACTGAATCTGGTGCTTCCTGTTTTTAGCCTGATATTTGCAATAGGAGCAATGATGGGTGTTGGTTCTGCTATCCGTTTTTCCATTGATAAGGCAATGGGGAACAAGGGAGCTGAGACCTATTTTTTTCATGCACTTTTATGGGGACTTCTTTTGGGTATGTTCTTTTTGCTTCTCGGGCTGTTTATTCCGGAACAGATTTTGGGGATGCTGGGTGGAAATGAGGAAATTGTGAAGGTGGGGACAGGCTATACCAGAATTATCATGCTGTTTGCTCCCTGTTTTATGTGGAATCATATCTGTAATGCCTTTGTCAGAAATGATGGAAGACCATCAATTGCCATGGCGGCAACGCTGTTTGGAAGTCTGTTCAATATCGTGATGGATTATATTCTGATGTTTCCGCTGGGACTTGGAATGACAGGTGCTGCACTGGCAACTGGTGTCTCGCCAATAGTGGGGGTGCTGGTTTGCTGTATCCACTTCTTTTCAAAAAAGAATACCGTCAAAATCAGATTCTGTCTACCCTCACTTAGAAAACTGATGCATGTTTGTCAGCTTGGAGTTTCGGCTTTTGTAGGAGAAATATCCTCGGGAGTAACAACAGCTGCATTTAATGTTGTGATTTTGCAGTTGGCGGGCAATATCGGTGTTGCAGCATACGGAGTTGTTGCAAATACAGCACTTGTAGCAGTTTCCGGATTTAATGGAATCTCACAGGGCGCGCAGCCATTGCTGAGTGATTGTTATGGGAGCGGAGATGAGAGGTCTGTTCATCAGCTTGTAAAGCTGAGTCTTTCGACTGCAGTAGTCATGGCTGTTTTGATTCTGATTGCTGCATGGGTTTTTACGGAGCCAATTATCGGAATCTTTAACAGTGAGAGGGATGTTATTTTGGCGAGGTACGCAGATTTGGGACTTCGCATTTATTTTGTGGGATTTCTGTTTGCGGGGATTAACATTGTGGGAACAGGAATTCTGAGTGCTGTGGAGTCGGCAAAGAAAGCATTTATTGCTTCCATATCCAGAGGCTTTGTCATCATTTTGATTTGTACATTTGTGCTTCCCAAAATCTTTGGCATGACAGGCGTGTGGCTCGCATTTCCAGTGGCAGAGCTCTGCACATGTGCACTCACAATCCCATTCCTTGTAAGAACAGTTGGAAAATCAAAGTAAATTAGTGAATATTTCCATAAATCCATTGTGGTCGCAGTCACATTCTGTAATGTAGTCTGCGGCTTCTTTTGTGTCTTCGGTTCCGTTACACATGCAAACACCACAGCCGGCAGCAGTTAACATGGAGATGTCGTTGGCTGCATCTCCGGCAGCAATGGAGTTGGTAATTGGGATTCCCAGATACTGGCAGAGAAAGCGCACTGCGTTTCCCTTGGAGGCCTGCGCCCGACAGCATTCCAGATAGTAATCACCGGAGAAGAAGGTGTGAATCCTGCCAGTTCCCCAGGCGTTAATTTCTTTGGAAAAAGCCGCGAGCCTGTGATCTTCCGGCTCAGTCAGGTTAACGGACAGCATTTTATAGGGCTCGTGTTTCAGACCACTGATCAGGTCTGCTGCAAACAATGCAGGCATATGAATATGACGTCTGTAAAAGGAAAGCTCTTCATCGTCTGCCGGACTGATAATATTACCGTCACAATAGCTTTGCATATGAAGCTTGGCAGCTGTAGCGGCATGGAATATATAGGATACATCATCAAAGGGAATGGTCAGCTCTAACAGTGGCTTTGCATTATCACAGTCGTAAATCAGAGCACCATTAAAGGAGATAATATAAGTGTGTGGAAAGTCAAGACCAAGCTTTTCTCTTGTTTCCAGAATACTGTCTAAGGGTCTGCCGCTGGATAAGACAAAGTGCCCGCCCTGTTCACTGAATGCTTTTATGGCATCGTAGATTTCCGGAGTCACTTCCTTTTGAGAATTTAAAAGAGTGTTATCCATATCAGCAAAAATAATGCGTCTGTTATATTTCCCATTGATGCGGCGGTAATCTTTAATTTTCTCAAGTATTTCGTAGGGAATAAAGAGCTTCCCATAACCGGTTGCCATGTCCAGGTTGGGTTTCGTGGTTCCGTGGAAATCAGAACCGCCTGTAATCAGTAAATCATATTTGGATGCCAGATAGCGCATCTGACGCTCCTCTGCAGTGGCATAGGTAGAGTAGATTGCCTCAATACCAACAAGACCTGCTTCCTTTAAGGAGGCAACCAGCTGCTCCAGCTTGGCATCGCTCATGTGATAGAGGACTGGATGGGCTAAAACAGGGATGCCACCGGAACGCAGTATTAATTCAACAGCCTGTTTGGGGGTTACCTTTTCCCGTGGAAGAAAGCATGGGGCATGGTCTCCAATATAGCGCTCAAAAGCTTCTGTGCGGTCTTTAATATATCCCTTTTCCAACATATAGTTGGCATAATGAGCACGTGTTAAAACGGCACCGGGATAGTGTGCTGTAAGCTCTTCATAGATGACAGGTATTCCATGCTCCTGAAGCTTGACACACATCTTTTGATTGCGGACATCTCTTGAATTCTGAAATTCAATCAGATATTTCTGGAAATCTTTTCCTTTATAATCAATATATAATCCGAGAACATGAATATCCTTTCCTTCATATTCAGTGGAAAATTCGATTCCTGGAATAACCTCCAGTCCGGTTCCCCTGGCAGCCTCAATTGCCTCATCGATACCAACTGTTGTATCGTGGTCTGTGAGTGCAAAGGCTGAAAGACCTTTCTTTAAGGCGTGAGCAACTAATTCGCTGGGGGTAAAGCTGCCGTCTGATTTGGTGGAATGAACATGTAAATCTATTGTTTTCATGGGAGTCTCCTTAAATATCATTTGAACTTTTATGATTTTTTTGTCGTTCATGAAAATTACCGCCGGTTTCAGCATTCATTGAAAACCGGCGGTAATAGGACCTTTCGGTCATAATCAGTTATTATCATCCTCGTTGTCAGCGGTGTAGACAGTACGTTTTCTGGCCATTTCATCGCTTGCAAGGTATTCGTCATAGGTAGTAATCTTATCAATCATTGTACCATTTGGAAGAAGCTCCATGATACGGTTTGCGGTTGTCTCTACAAACTGATGGTCATGGCAGGAGAAGAGTACGACGCCGCCAAATTTAATCAGACCATTGTTTAAGGCAGTGATGGATTCCATATCCAGATGGTTGGTAGGCTCATCTAAAATCAGACAGTTTGCACCGCTGATCATCATTTTGGATAGGAGACAGCGAACCTTTTCGCCTCCGGATAGGATCTTGACCTTTTTAACACCATCCTCGCCGGCAAAAAGCATACGTCCCAGGAAACCACGAACATAGGTGATGTCATTGACTGGAGAATAGCCCATCAGCCAGTCTGCAATAGTAAGGTCGTTGTCAAATTCCTGAGTGGAATCCTTTGGAAAATAAGCCTGAGAGGTGGTAATACCCCATTTGAAGCTTCCCTCGTCCGGTTCCATTTCTCCCATGAGAATTTTGAAAAGAGTAGTTTTTGCCAATTCGTTACCACCGACAAAGGCAACTTTATCATCACGGTTTAATACAAAGGAAACGTGATCTAATACTTTTTCACCGTTGATTGTCTTGGTGATATTTTCAGCAGTTAAAACCTCATTACCGATTTCACGGTCCGGACGGAAGTCAATATATGGATATTTTCGACTGGAAGGTCTGATTGTATCCAGCTCAATTTTTTCCAAAGCCTTTTTTCTGGAAGTAGCCTGTTTGGATTTTGAGGCGTTCGCAGAGAAGCGGGAGATGAATTCCTGCAGTTCTTTGATCTTTTCTTCCTTCTTTTTATTAGCGTCCTTCATCTGTTTTACAAGTAACTGACTGGATTCATACCAGAAATCATAGTTACCTGCGTATAACTGAATTTTTCCATAATCAATATCAGCGGTATGGGTACATACCTTATTTAAGAAATAACGGTCATGGGATACAACGATGACTGTATTTTCAAAGTCAATTAAGAACTCCTCCAGCCATGCAATGGCATCCAGGTCCAGGTGGTTGGTAGGCTCATCCAGTAAAAGTATATCAGGGTTACCAAACAACGCCTTTGCCAAAAGTACTTTTACCTTGTCACTTCCGTTTAAATCACTCATGATGGTGTAATGCTGTTCGGTCTCGATTCCAAGACCGTTTAAAAGCATGGCTGCATTGGTTTCTGCATCCCATCCATCCATCTCGGCAAATTCGCCCTCCAGCTCACTGGCGCGAATGCCATCTTCATCAGAAAAGTCTTCCTTGGCATAAATGGCTTCCTTTTCCTTCATGATTTCATAGAGTCTTGCATTACCCATAATTACAACATCCATAACCGGATATGCATCATATTTAAAGTGATCCTGCTCCAAAACAGATAGACGCTGACCAGGAGTAATCACAATTTCACCATTGGTGGTTTCCAGCTGACCGGACATGATTTTCAAAAAAGTAGATTTGCCGGCTCCATTGGCACCAATGAGACCATAGCAGTTTCCCTCAGTGAATTTAATGTTAACTTCTTCAAATAAAGCTTTTTTACCTACACGGTAGGTTACGTTACAGGCCTGAATCATTTTTTTCTCCTTAACTGGCTAATATTGCACAACACAAGTGTATTTGCTCACCTATTCTATTTTACAGAAAAAAGTAGAAAATGCAAGGGTATAATAAACGTCAGAGGTGTGTTTGGGGATAAAAAAGAAAACCAGGTCAAATTACTACCTGGTTTTTACCATTTCCTTTTCCTTTATACAGGTTTTCATCTGCGATGGAGATGAGCTTTTGAATATCTGAGCCTGTACTGTATTCAGAAAGTCCAAAGGTCATTGTTATATGAATGGCTTCATCCTTTGATTTAATCTGTGAATCCATAATTTGGCGCCTTATTTTTTCAACCTGAAGGTATGCGTTTTCACCGGTCTCTGGAATCAGGATGAGAATTTCTTCTCCGCCCCAACGACAGACGACACCACCGTCAGCTATGTTGGAAAAGATGATGGAAGAAACATGAACCAGTACTTCATCACCCACGTTATGTCCATAGGTGTCATTTACCCTTTTAAAATCATCGATATCTCCCAGGGCCAGGGTAAAGTGCATATTGCTTTCCAGGGCATCAGACAGAGCTTTTTCAAGATGCTCATCCATACTACGTCTGTTCAAAAGTCTGGTGAGTGGGTCATGGGTGGATGCAATTTCCAATGCCGCTTTTTGTGCCTCCAGTCCCAGCTCATTATGTCTGATATCCATGGAAAAGAATCCGGAAAAAATCGTCAGCATAATGAATGCGATAGCAGCGTTAAAGCAATAGGAAAAGGTCAGATTTTCTGCAGTGTTATGTACATAGTATATGGGCTGAACATAAAAGCAGACAGATTTCACAAACAGAAAAAGTGCCATATCCAGAACCGAAAAACAGACAGGCATAACCATACTTCTCTTAAAATGAGGAAGGGAATAGGCCAGATAAAAGGATACTGGAATCAGTGCCAGTGTGTATGTGGGAAAGCCCCAGTCCCATCCTGCAAGAATAGATGCCAGAGTGGAATGGAGAATAATTTCAAAGTAAGCGCACAAATAGATGGAAAAGAAATTTTCCAGTCTTGGGACAAGAGTGCCTAATACCAGGTAGAGCACCACAGAGAAAAAATTATAGACATAAAGAATAGTGTAATCCAGCGAGAGAAAACGAAGCATAATCAGCAGATGGATTACAGAGAGGGAGTAACATAAAAATGAGTATTTTTTTACATTCGCAAGCTGGAGTCTCCCGGAAAAGATTTCCCGGAGAATGCGAAAATTTTCGTGAGGTTCGTTCATAAAATTATATCCTTATCTAAAAGTATCGTAGATCGGCAGGTTTAGACCGAGATATCAATATTGGAACCTATGGATGGATTCACGGAAAGCTCCATGGCGGAACCTGCCATTGCTGTGAGCTGTTCACCCATAGAATCATTTAAATCCAATGTATTTTTCAGCATGGCAACACCAACACCCTCCAAAACGTTTGATTGTGCCATATTCATCGATAAAGCTGCAATGTCCATAATAATGTCCCCTTTTCCTTAGAAAAACGTTTTGGGTAAAAAGTACCAAAACTATATACTCATTTTAACATATCCATATAATAATTCAACATATTTATTTGTAACCTCCGGTAGACAAAAAAATGAAAAAAAGATATAATTATTTTATCTTATGAGCATGACAGTGGCACATGAAAGAGAGGATTTACATATGGCATTTGGACTGATACCACTTGAGAAAAGATTAAAAGATAATATCCGAAACTATAATCTTGATCAGATTTTCGATATTGGAATGCTTTCTGATTATCTGGAGGGAATGCACGAGACTACAGGACTGAGCCTGTTACTGACAGACCGTCACGGAGAAAAAGCGGTAAGTTTTGGTAATTTTGTCGGCTTTAAACCGGATACTGTGAATGCTCCTGGACACAAAATTCGTGTTGCGGGAAGGACGGTAGGTCATTTATATATCAGGGAAGAGGAACTGACCTCACCGCAGCTGAGAAAGTTTGTGGATTCTGTTGTGCTGATGCTGACCCGCCATGGAGAAAAAGCATACAGCTCCATGGAGCTTTCACTTTATGCAGATGATTTGGAAAATCGTCTGGAAAAAGAAAAATTCCAGGTGACACATGGCGAAAAACAGGATGTTCTTACGGGTGTATTGAACAGTACTTATTTCAATAATAAAATGAAGGTGGTTGACAGATCACAGGTCGTTCCGGTCGCAGCAGTCTGTGTGAATATCAATGATTGGAAGTATGTGAATGATCATTTTGGAGATGAGGAAAGTGACCGTCTGATTCGTGTGGTTGCAGAAATTTTACAAAAAGAGGCCAAACCGGAATATATCATAGGAAGATGCGGAGGCGATTTTTTCCATATTTTGATTCCGATGGTGGAAGAGGGCGAAGCCGAAGAATACTGCACAAGAGCTCAGGCCGCATGTGAGGCTTTTGAGGATGAGCATTTAGCCCCAAGTATTGCCTGTGGATACGTATTGAAATATAATGTTGAGCAGGGATTGGAAGAGGTATTCTCTGATGCAGAGTATGAGATGTTCCAGAATAAGTTTGAAGTAAAAAACGCACCTGGCTACAGGGAACGTCTTGAAAAAGCAGGAAAATAGACGAAATGTATTATGATAAGGATTTATTTTATAGTTAAAGTGGGACTGTCACATTTGTGATGGTCCTTTTGTATTGTATATAATGTACTGTGTGCGGGGCACAGGATATTGTGTAATGTCGATGTATTATTTGTCATGTGTGCAGGGCATTGTGGAAGTTTGCGGTTTAAATATAAAATATCTATAAAAACTGCTGTTTTAAGGCCTGAATTAGAAAAAACGAGTAAAAAAGAGAAAAAGTATAGAAAAAAGAGAAAAATAATATATAAATAGCTGTAAACAGGTTTGCAACTAAAACCGTAAAAAACTAATATATGTATTGCAGTTAGCACTCAAGATAAAAGAGTGCTAACAAACCGAGACAAAAGAAAGAAAATGAATATATAAGGAGGCATTATTATGAAATTAGCACCACTTGGAGACAGAGTCGTATTAAAACAGTTAGTTGCCGAAGAGACAACCAAATCCGGAATTGTTTTACCGGGAACAGAAAAAGAGAAACCACAGCAGGCAGAGGTTCTTGCAGTTGGTCCTGGAACAGAAAAAGTGAAAATGGAAGTGAAGGTAGGAGACCAGGTTATCTACTCAAAGTACGCAGGAACAGAAGTGAAGATGGAGGATGACAATTACATTATTGTCAGCCAGTCTGATATTCTTGCGGTAATTCAGTAAGCTGGTCAGGAAACAGTTCAGGAACAGTTCAGGAAACAGTTCACAGGTAAAACAGCATTAATTCAGTAGGACAGCATTAATTTAGTAAAACAGGAGGTCATTAAAATGGCAAAAGAACTTAAATACGGTGCAGAAGCACGTGCAGCATTAGAGGCTGGAGTAAACCAGCTGGCAAATACAGTCAGAGTAACACTTGGACCAAAGGGAAGAAATGTAGTTTTGGATAAATCCTTTGGAGCTCCATTAATTACAAACGATGGTGTTACTATTGCCAAGGAAATTGAATTGGAAGATGCTTTTGAGAACATGGGCGCTCAGCTGGTAAAGGAAGTTGCAACCAAGACAAATGATGTTGCTGGTGATGGAACTACAACGGCTACAGTTTTAGCACAGGCTATGGTTAATGCAGGAATGAAGAATCTGGCAGCCGGGGCAAACCCAATTATTCTTAGAAAAGGAATGAAAAAAGCTACGGAGTGTGCTGTTGAGGCAATCGCAAAGATGAGCTCCAAGGTCAACGGAAAAGAGCATATTGCAAAAGTCGCAGCAATTTCTGCAGGAGATGAAGAGGTTGGAAATTTAGTCGCTGATGCAATGGAAAAGGTTTCCGGAGATGGAGTTATTACAATTGAAGAATCAAAGACCATGCAGACAGAGCTTGATTTGGTTGAAGGTATGCAGTTTGACCGTGGATACATCAGTGCTTATATGGCAACAGACATGGAGAAAATGGAATCTGTATTAGACAATCCATATATCTTAATCACAGATAAAAAGATCAGCAACATTCAGGAAATTCTGCCTCTGTTAGAGCAGATTGTTCAGTCCGGTGCAAAACTGTTAATCATTGCAGAGGATGTGGAAGGTGAAGCTCTTACAACCCTGATTGTAAATAAACTTCGTGGAACCTTCAACGTTGTAGC
>CAZUCI010000051.1:20547-23594 GCA_964619485.1 uncultured Lachnospiraceae bacterium | reverse complement strand
GAGTTGCTCTTCTTATTGCTCTGATTATGATACTTCACTTATGAATTATACCATAGGATGTGATGCAGGAATAATAAAAAGATAAAACATTAGAGGAGAGAAAATATTAGAAAAAGAAAAAACTAAAAAAATCATTTTTGAATGAATATTTCTTAAGAATAAATCATTTTCAAATGACTTTTTCTTGTAAATGGGTGATAAGTGAGGTACACTTGTGGAAAGAAGTCAGAAAGGAGATACCTGTGAAGAGAATATTTGAAAAAGAATTATTAAAATGGAAAGATTTGAAAACCAGCCGTATGCCCCTTGTCTTAAATGGTGCAAGACAGGTTGGAAAGACCTATCTGCTTCAGGAATTTGGTCGTGTGCATTTTAATAATACTGTATATGTCAATTTTGAGAGAATGCCTATGGTGGCAGAATATTTTGATGGAGACCTTACGCCAGACAGAATCATTC
The DNA here is from genome assembly GCA_964619485.1 of uncultured Lachnospiraceae bacterium. Lineage (GTDB taxonomy): Bacteria > Bacillota > Clostridia > Lachnospirales > Lachnospiraceae > UBA2882. The sequence goes on along the minus strand of CAZUCI010000051.1, from coordinate 23,135 downwards.
GGTTATTAGAGGAATATTTTTCAATTAAAATTGTTCCGGATGAGACGTTGATTATCTTTGATGAAATCCAGGCTTGTGAAAGGGCACTTACCTCTTTAAAATATTTTTGTGAAGAAGCACCGGAGTATCATGTTGCGGCAGCAGGAAGTCTGTTAGGGGTAGCTATAAACAGAGAGAAGTATTCTTTTCCGGTTGGAAAAGTGATTATGAAAACACTTTATCCCCTTCGATTTGATGAATTTCTTATGGCACTTGGAATGGAGTATCTTGTTACACAGATTAAAGAGCATTACCAATCTATGGAAGAAATGCCGGAGAACACACATAAAGAGCTGAAAATGTTGTGGCAGAGATATCTTTTTGTGGGAGGTATGCCTGCAGCAGTACGTAAATATGTCGAGGAGAATTCTCTGATCAATGTTCCGGAGATGCAGCTTATGATTATTGATTCTTATACGGCTGATATGGCAAAATATGCATCGGACAGTGAAAGTACCAAAATAAGGAGCGCATATTTGTCTCTTCCGGCTCAGTTGGCAAAAGACAACAGAAAGTTTCAATATAAGCTGGTACGAAAAGGCGCCACAGCGGGTCTTTTTGGAGATTCTCTGGCATGGCTCAATATGGCGGGGGTTTCTTTGGAGTGTAACCGCATTACAAGAGGGGAATTACCGGTTAGTGCATTTCGTGATGTGTCAAGCTTTAAGCTCTATATGTCAGATGTTGGGCTGCTGTCAGCAAGATGTGGGATTATGCCTGAGACGTTGATTCGTAATCTTTTGTCGGATGTATATAAGGGCGCATTGGCAGAGAATTATGTAGCACAGACATTGAAGGCTAATGGATATGAGCTTTTTTACTGGACATCGGATTCACCTCTGGCAGAGGTTGATTTTGTTATACAAAAAAAGGGTGAGGTTATTCCGATAGAGGTAAAATTTGATACCAATGTACATGCAAAAAGCTTGAATCATTATAGAAAAATGTATCAGCCTGCCAAGCTTTTTCGTATTATGGGGCGAAATTTTGGAGAAGAGGATGGTGTATATTCTATTCCTCTGTATGCCGCATTCTGTATCTAGGGCAGCACAATTACAAAGGTAGCGCCACCGCCCGGGGTATCCTCCACGCGCATTGTACCGTGATGGGCGTTTACAATTTCCCTGGCAATGCTTAGGCCGAGACCAAAGTGGCCTTTTTTGTTTTCGGAATCCTTGCCCTGATAGAAGCTGTCAAAGACGTGCCGCTTTTCATCGGCAGGGATACCTGCACCGTGGTCAGTAACAGAAATTTGAAATTTATGATCCTTTTGTAAAAGAGAAAGAGTAATTGTTCCTTTTTCAGGAGTAAAGCGCAATGCATTATGAAGCAAAATAGTAACAACCTGGTTGATACGTTCGCTGTCGCAGTGGCAGAGAGGGCAGGAGGCATCTGGAAGAATGATTTCCAGGTGCTTTTTCTGTTCTGCTGCCATCAGAGAAAAAGACTCAAAGCAGTTGAGCAGAAGTGTATCAAGCTCTGTCTCTTTTTTCTCAATAGAAAAGCTGTGGGCTTCTGAGCTTGCCAACATGAGCATGTCGTTAATCAGGCGGCTCATCTGTTGTGTTTCGTCATCAGCTATTTTAACAAAATGGGCCTGTGGGCCGTTACAGTCGGTTCCGATAGCTGAAAGAGCGGAACGGATGACTGCGAGAGGCGTGCGAAGCTCATGGGAGGCAGAGGCAATAAAACGGGTCTGTTTTTCCTGGTTTTCTTTTATTGGTCGCAGAATATAACCGGTGTAACAGAAGGAAAAGGAGAGCAGAATTATTACAGCCAGAATATCAATCAGGAAAAAACGGATACGCTGCTCTAAAATCTGAATTTCAAGATTGTTGGAATAGGAGAGGACGAAGCCGTCTAAGGTGCCATCAGATTTTGGAATCCACAGGTAGCTGACATCATAGGTGCGATCTGATGTTTTATAGGTAAATTCTTCGTGGGTTCCAATAATCAGATTGGAGCTTTTTCTGCTGTAAAGATTCTTAAAATAGTAAGCTCGTATTTCCTCCATCAGCTGGTACTGTTCTTCGGTTTTCGAAACAACGCAAAAGGAGAGAGGTGTTTCGTTGTCATAGAGAGAAATAAGGTATTTATCACCAGATTGGAGCCTGGTCAGCTGTTCATAGGATAACACCTTCTGATTTTCAATGTTTGCAAGCATGGTGTTCATGTCGCCTGAAAAGGAAAGTGTTGCGGTCTGTCTAAGGCTGCGCTCTGCCACGTAAAGATAGCAAAGGGACAGGGCAATCAGTAACAGAGAACTCAGAATTGTAAATACGATGGTAAGCTTCATATGTACTTTTTTAAACATCGTTTTCCTCCAGACTGTAGCCTACGCCACGGGTAGTTTTGATGGAGACCTGTGAGCCGACGCTTTTGATTCTACGGCGGAGAAAGTGGATGTAGTTATCCAGGTTACCGTCCTCTACCTCGCCGTATGCACCCCAGACCTTGGTCAAAAGTGTAGAGCGGGAAAGCACCTGACCCTTATTACGCACAAAGAATTCAAAGAGCTCGCCTTCCTTCTTGGAGAGAGTATAGCTTCC
>CAZUCI010000051.1:0-20447 GCA_964619485.1 uncultured Lachnospiraceae bacterium | reverse complement strand
TCCTCTTTTCTTATTAGATGGTATGTGGGTGAAATGACTGTTAAAAATATTTTGTTATGCTGGCCATAGATGAGGCATCTTTTGCTCCGATGTCCGGGGATAAGAGATTCTAATAACTCCCACAGTCGCAAAATCTGTCTCATCTATGGCCAGCATAGTCAAATGATAGAAACAGTCATTTCACCCATCTACCATTTAATAATAATTTATCACATTTATCCTATCATGGAAAACTCTATTGAATCTCTAAGCAGCCTCTAAATATTTATTTTTGTTTAGAGATAACTTAGAGAAAGGGGTGGTATGCTTGGAGAGTAATCCAAAAAGGGGATCATATAGAGGCATCAGGAATGGTCGGTTTGGCAGCGCCTGATGCCGTAGTAAAAAGGAGAAGAGTATGAAAAAGAAATTATTAAGTGCAGTTTTGTCATTGGCTTTGGCTGTATCGCTTTTGACAGGCTGTGGAGGAAAAAATACACAGGAGGACAGCCAGTCAGGTGATGCTGTGACGGAGGCTGGTGCAAACGTTGTTGACGCAAACAGTGGCGGTGGCAGATACGTAGAGGAAGAGGTTCAGCTTCCAGAGGAATTTGCCGGTTCTTCCGACGACAGAAGAGTGGTACAGATGGAGGATGGAAGCATCAGCGTTGTCTCTCTATATAAGGGAATTGCAAATTCGAAGGATAAGGGAAAAACCTGGGATATTACAACACCTGACTGGCTGGAGGAATTTTACACAGGAAATTATGTGGGTGCTGTAAGCTATAGCAGTAAGGGAGAATGGGCTTTTCAGTATGCCAAGAACGTAGACGAAGAAGAGAGTGATGGTCAGTATCATGCCGAATATCTCTATGTAGATGCGGAGGGTAATCAAAAGAACCTTACCCCATTTGAAGATAACACGGGAGACTGGATGAATTTCCTGGAATTTTTACCGGATGGACGCCTTGTTGGTGTGGATTTAAAGGGAACAGTCAGTGAGATTAACACGGAGACGGGTGCGTTGACAACTCTTTATGCACCGGAAAATGCTTCTCTGCCTTCTTATTTTGGTCTGGCAGGGAAGAATTTAGTCATTGTCGGGGAAGAGGGAGTTGTACTTTTTGATACAGAGAGTAATTCCGAACTTGCAAAGGATGATGTCCTGAATGATTTCCTAAAGGGAGAAGAGCTTTGCCACTCCTCCTACACCGATGGCGTGGAAATGATGACGGCTTCTCTTTCTGATGATACCATTTATGTTGCCTGCCGCAGTGGCTTGTATGGTCATGTAATCGGTGGAAATGTAGTAGAAAAGTTAGTGGATGGTAACATGGTTTGTCTCAGTGACAAGAGCATGTATTATTACAACATGATTGAGACGGAGGGAAACGAATTTTATATTATGTATTATGATGGCATTCTGATGCATTATTATTTTGATAAAGATGCCGTAGCAACCGCATCCACTTCACTGAAGATTGTCAGCCTTGAAGAAAATGATACAGTTAGCCAGGCAGTCAGTGTGTTCCAGCGTGCTAACCCGGAAATCAAGGTAGAATATGAAGCAATGATTCCAAAGGATGGTTCCATAACCAGGGATGATGCAATCAAAACGCTGAATGAGGAATGGCTTGCAGGAACCGGAGCGGATGTCTATTTTATGGATGGACTTAACATTGAAAATTATAAAGAAAAAGGATTACTTGCTGATTTAACAGATATTTTAGCTGAGAATGAAGGAGATTATTTTACTAACATCATTGAGGCATACAAGGACGCAGATGGAACCTTTGCGGTTCCTGTCAATTTTTACATGCCTATGGTTTGTGGAAAGGCTGATGATTTAAGTCGTCTCAAGAGCTGGACGGATCTTGCAGATATGATGGAAGAGTCCGCAGCAAATGAACCAATTAAATATATGGGAACAATTGGAAAAGATGCTATTATCAGGACTATGCTTCATTGCGGAAATAAGCAATTGCTTACTCAGGATGGAAAAGTTGACCAGGCGGCACTTACCACATTCCTATCAGATGCAAAACGTATTTATGATGCTGAGGTTAGCGCTTACAGTGATGATTTCCTTTCCATGTATGAAGAGGCCATGGCTGAAGCAAGTGAGGAAGAATTAAAGGAAAATGCTAAATACAGTACTATGATTGGTAGCGGAGTTCTTAGCTATAAATACGGAGAACATGAAATGCTGCTTGGTGAATTGATAGATTTTGGCTTTGGGTTTGAAGAGCTGGAAGCACTTCACAATCAGGTAGAGCAGACTGATTATGATAACCTCTCCATAGATGGAACATTTACATTTACACCAAAATGTATTGCAGCAATCAATGCAACCAGCGGAAATATGGAAAGTGCAAAAGCATTTGTTAAGACACTTTTGTCAGAGGATGTACAGTCTCTGCAGGCACAGGATGGCATTGCTGTCAACCGTGCTGCTTTAGAGAAGGCGATGAAATCAAAAAATGATGGCGGATCTCTTTGCTCCAGTGACCAGGACGGAAATATGCAGGAAATCGATGTTCCGGCAGCAGGACCTGAAGCGGTTGATCGTCTGATAGAGATGATTGGAAAATTAAACACAGTAAACAGCATGGACACGATGCTGGAGGATGAAATCATTACCCAGGGTGTAACCGTTCTGTCAGGGGAGAAAACTGCTGAGGATGTGGCAGCGGATATCGAAAATGCCATGAAGATTCGTATGGCTGAATAGCATGGCAAAGTAAAAGGAGGAAGAAGTATGAAAAAGCATAAGAATGCATGGGTTCTGTTTTTATTACCCAGTATGATTGGCGTCAGTATTTTTGTACTTCTTCCTTTTTTGGGTGTGATTGTAGATTCCTTTGGGCTGGGAAGCATGAAGGGAGCTTCTGTGGGAGGCAATTATGCACTGGTTTTACAGAACGAAGCCTTCAGGCTGGCGGTCAGAAACACAGCGAGATTCGCATTGGTATGTATTCCTCTTTTGATTGTGTTTTCTTTCCTGGTAGCACTCCTAATAGAAAAGAGTCCGCTGATGCATTTTTTAAAAAGTACACTTTTACTTCCTTTGGCAGTGCCTTCTGCGACGCTGGTTTTTATATGGAAGATGTTTTTTGACAAGCAGGGAATTGGAAATCTGCTGCTTTCTCAGCTGGGAATTGCCAGCATTGATTTTATGGAGACCGGGGCAGCCTTCTGGGTTCTGGTCTTTAGCTATATCTGGAAAAATCTGGGCTACACGGTTATTTTGTGGCTGGGAGGCATGGCGATGATTCCGGATTCCATTCTGGAAGCCGCAAAGGTAGATGGAGCTGACAGTAAGCAATGTCTTTTTTACATTATCATGCCAAATCTGAAAGCGACACTTTATATGATTACGGTTTTGTCTTTCCTAAATTCCTTTAAGGTGTTCAGAGAGGCTTATCTGGTAGCGGGCTCCTATCCGAATGAGAATATTTATTTGCTGCAGCATTTGTTCAACAACTGGTTTGTCACAGTTCTTCGTGGTATTTTGGAATTCCATTCGCATGGAGGTTTTGATTCTTGCAGGACAGATGCTTGTGGCTGTCCCAGCGGCATGGGCCTTTGGCAGCTTTGATTTCAAAGGAAAAAGAATCCTTTTTACAATATACATTGTGCTGATGCTGATGCCCTTTCAGGTTACCATGCTTTCCAGTTACCTGGTGCTATCCAAAATGAAGCTCATGGGAACCAACTGGTCGGTGATTTTACCGGCAGTTTTTTCCACCTTTCCGGTGTTTATCATGTATCAGAGCTTCAGACGGATTCCCAGAGAAATTCTGGAAGCAGCCAGAATGGATGGGGCAGGAGAATGGAAGATTTTTGCCAAAATCGGTTTGCCACTGGGAAGTCCCGGAATTTTATCAGCATTGGTGCTGGGATTTCTGGATAACTGGAATCTGATTGAGCAGCCGTTGGCTTTCCTAAAGGATCAGAGTCTGTGGCCATTGTCTCTGTATCTGCCACAGATAAGTCTGAATAAAGCGGGCACAAGCTTTGCGGCATCAGTGATTACACTGATTCCGGCCATTCTGATATTTGTAATTGGACAGGATTATCTGGAGAGAGGCATTATTTCCTCAGGAATCCAGGGGTAAAAGGCCAGGGTTGGAAATTTGGAAACAGAAAACTTGAATTGGTGAAGCTGGTGTAAATCGATAGTTGTGGGATATTAGGGTAAATCGACAGTTGTGAGATATTAAGGCAAAGCTGGTGTAAATCGACAGTTGTGGGATATTAAGGCAAAGCGGGCAATTTTAGAAAGAATCAAATTTTTGCATGTCTTTTTAAAAAGAAAATCAGTTAAAAAGCATGCAAATATCGAATATGCTTTAAAATTGCATGCTTCTTACAGCCCTTGTAATCCATATTTCAATGAAATTGCTCCATTTATCCTAAAAAAAGCGGGCAAAATCTTGTATACAACGAAATTTGCATGTTTCCATCAAAAATGTTAGGAGCGGGTAGGAATGGAACTGACAGAAGCATTAAAAAAGTGGATAAATTTTAAAAAGAATCAACAGCTGCGGACAAAGGCAATTATTGCCCTGGCGGAGTTTCTCTTTCTGATGCTGATTTTAACCTTTGTATCCAGGGCGGTATACAGCAGCTTTCTACCAATGGTCAGTGTGACAGACACCAAGAGAATGGCGCTGACTCACAAGGTTTCTCTGGATGGCGTTGTGGAAAATACCGCAGAGCTTGCCATGTTTGTGGAGGATGGCTTGCTGGTAAAGGAGGTTTGTGCTGTTCCGGGAGACCGTGTTGAGATCGGCTCACCGCTTTTTGTGTTTGATACGGAGGATTTGCAGGAGCAGATTCTTGCACAAAAGAATACGATTGCAAAGCTTCAGCTGGAGATTACTGATCTGCAGTCTGCAAGGTGCGTACAGAATCAGGCTGACGCTTTGGACAAGAGTAGAAGCAGAGAGGATTACACGGATACAGCTAACGAGCAGAACAGCAAGGTTAGTCAGGCTAACTCCGCTCTGAACAATGCAAAAAACGAAAAGAACCAGATGAGTGCCATGGACACTTATGTTGCAACGGCTGTATCTGCAGATGAAAAATACCAGGAATATCAGAAGAAAATCAGTGATTTGGAGACGCGTTTGGCAGCGGCTAATCAGGCGGCAGGCAGCAGTGCCGGGTCAACAGTAAGCAGCAACGATACTGCGTCCTCTCTGCAGGCACAGCTTACCCAGGCAAGAAATGAAAGCTCTGCCTATGAGGCCTCCCTTCGTGAGACTGCCAAAGCACAGTGGGAAGAAAAGGTTGCTGCCCTTTCTGCCAATGTGACAGATTTGGAGCAGGCGTATGCACAGATTCTTGCGGGACAGAAGAGCGCCTTAAAGAGTGCGGGCAGAGAGATTCAGGATGCTGATTTGGAAAAAGCCTCCAACCATTCATTGGAAGTTGAGCAGATTACCTTACAGGAGGAGCAAAAAAAGCTTCACAGACTGGAGGAGCTGGCAAAGGCAAATGGAATATTTACAAGTACACAGGCTGGGACAATTACTAAAAGTGACATTGCTGCAGGAGTGAGAACTCCTGTAGATGGAAGTCTGCTGTTAGCGGGCGATAACCGCGATTTGCAGTTTTCTACCCAGGCTTCTCTTGATCAGTTGAAATATCTGCCTACAAACAGTGAGGTTTCCATACAGCTTTACGGTAGTCAAAGGTCGTTGAATCATGTGACTGTTGACAGGGTGGAACGAAATGAGATGGACTCCAAAACCTATGATGTCTATGTGACAGTTTCCGGCAATGACGCCAAGCCAGGTCAGGCAGGGGCATTAGAGGCAAGCACACAGTCAGAAAATTTCGGAAAATGTATTCCTTTGAGTGCCATTCTTGATGACAACGGTGTGAAATCCGTCTATGTTGTTCAAAAACGTGCTACCATTCTGGGCGAAGAGTGGAAAATCGTAAAAAGAGAAGTGACAGTCCTCGATTCTAATGATGCTTATGCAGCCATCGAAAGTGCCGCGCTCCAGGAAGGAGAGCAGATTGTGACGGGATCCAGCAAGGAAATCAAAGAGGGCGTCACCGTACGGCCCATGGAGGAATAAGGAAATCACATAGAAGAGGCAGAGAAGTAATAGATAAACGATAGAGAAGAAACAGAGAAATAACAAATAAGTAACCCCTATCAGGTATATTTTTCGAAAAATTATTTTTCAAATATACCTGATAGGGATTATTTTATCTTAATTATTGAAAACTATACCCGTTTGGGTATATAATAATTCTATGATTGGTAATTATATAAAAGAAGAAAGAAAAAAAGCGGGACTGACACAGGAAGAATTTGCTCTTCGGGCCGGATTGGGATTGCGCTTTGTACGAGAGCTGGAGCAGGGGAAGGAGACCGTGCGTCTTGACAAAGTAAATCAGGCACTTGGAATGTTCGGAATGGAGGCTGTGCCGGGCAGAAAGGAGACAAAGTAGTTGGAATCAGAATATCGGAAAGGATTTGTATATATTCAGAGCATTTATGCGGGAGTGATTGAGGAAACAGAAGATGGTTATTCCTTTACCTATGACGAAACTTATCTTCAATCAGAGAGCCCTGTATCGGTAAGTCTTACTATGCCAATAGAGCAAAAAGTGTATACTTCTTCCATACTGTTTCCTTTTTTTGATGGTTTGATTCCTGAGGGCTGGTTGTTAAAGGTTGTCAGCAGAAACTGGAAGATTGATGCAGGTGACAGATTTGGATTACTGATTGCCGCATGTAAGGACTGTATTGGGGATGTCTGCATCAGGGATGAGGTGATTGCGTGAGATGCTTATGCTGTGGAAAAGAAATTAAGCCGGGGATTCACCCGGATGAAATGGAGTATGAATGGCATAAAAGATGCATAAAAGAATTTTTTGGAACAAGGAAAATGCCTGTGCTTGATGTGACGGATAAGCAGCTTGAAGCATTGGCTGACTCCATGGTAAATCGTGGACTTACGGTTCCAGGTGTACAGAAAAAACTGTCCTTGCATTTATCTCATGAAAGGGATGCAAGACTTACAATTGTCGATTACCCAACAGGATATATTTTAAAGCCACAGACGGAGGAGTATGCATGTTTGCCGGAATATGAGGCTCTCTCTATGCGAATGGCAGAGCTTTGCGGAATTCAGACTGTGCCACATGCCCTGATTAAAATGAAGGGTAAACTGGTTTATATCACCAAACGAATTGACCGTGTTTTTACTGATGACCAGATGAAAATGTATGCAATGGAAGATTTTTGCCAGTTGGCAGGAAGATTGACACAGGACAAATATAAGGGTTCCTATGAGGCCTGTGGAAGAGTAATCATGAAATATTCTGTTCATCCAGGCCTGGATTTGTCAGAGCTGTTTATGAGAGTAGTCTTTTCCTATTTCACTGGAAATTCAGATATGCATCTGAAAAATTTTTCTCTCATTGAGACTAAGCCTGGAAAAAGAGAATATGAACTGTCAAAAGCCTATGACATGCTTCCGGTCAACGTTATTTTGCCGGAGGATTTGGAACAGATGGCTTTGACAATAAATGGAAAAAAGAAAAATATCCGCAAAAAAGATTTTCTTGAGTTTGCATCAAAATGCAATATCAATGGTAAGGCTGCAGAAAAAATGATTCTGTTCATCTGCCAAAAAAAGGAGAAACTGATGGAAGCATGTGACAACTCCTATCTCCCGGAGGAATGTAAGGAAAAAACCAGGGAGCTGATTGCTTCCAGAATGGAAATGATTTGAAAAATGTTATACAATCCAAATAAAACCAAAATTATACGAGGGCAAAATGAAAAACAACAACCAGATTCTCCTGCCGGAGGATGTATCATTTATTATAAAGACAATAGAGGAAGCAGGCTTTGAGGCCTATGCTGTAGGCGGCTGCGTCAGGGATTCTCTCCTTGACAGAGAGGCCAACGACTGGGATATTACGACCTCGGCCAAGCCGGAGCAGATCAAGAACCTGTTTCGACGTACCATCGACACCGGAATCCAGCATGGAACGGTGACGGTCATGCTCCATCATGTAGGCTATGAGGTGACAACCTACCGTATTGATGGTGAGTATGAGGATGCGAGACACCCCAAAGAGGTCATTTTTACCTCCAATCTGAAGGAGGATCTTCGCAGAAGAGATTTTACCATTAACGCCATGGCAGTAAATGCTCGAACAGGAATTGTGGACGAGTTTGGCGGCATGGAGGATTTAGAAGCAAAGGTAATCCGCGCAGTTGGTAATCCGAGGGAGCGTTTTATGGAGGATGCGCTTCGCATCATGCGGGCAGTGCGTTTTGCGGCTCAGCTTGGCTATGCCATCGAGGATAATACTGCAGAGGCGATAAAAGAGCTTGCTCCAAATCTTGATAAAATCAGCGCAGAGCGTATCCAGGTGGAGCTTGTGAAGCTGGTGACCTCCCCTCATCCGGAAAAAATGAAAGACCTTTACGAGATGGGCATTACCAGAGTGATTATGCCTGAGTTTGACCGCGTCTGTGAGACAGAGCAGAACAATCCCCACCATTGCTACAGTGTGGGGGAGCATACCATTCATGGAATGGAAAATGTCCGCGCAGACCGCTGTTTAAGGTTAGCCCTGTTGTTCCATGATTTTGGAAAAGCAGAATGCAAAACCACAGACGAGGCCGGTATTGACCATTTTCATGGGCATGCGGCTATTTCTGAGAAGCTTTGCAAACAGATTCTGCGTAGATTGAAATTTGACAACGATACGATTTCCATGGTGAGCAGACTGGTTCTGTATCATGATTACAACATAGAGAGCGGCAAGAAGTACGTGCGCCGCGCGGTGAATAAGATTGGCGAGGACGCCTTTCCATTATTATTGGAGGTTAAGAGAGCTGATATTCTGGCACAGAGTGCTTATATGAGAGAGGAAAAGCTTGCAAGGTTAGCAGAGGTAACGGCTTACTATGAGCAGGTTAAAGAGGATCAGGAATGTGTTTCCTTAAAGACGCTTGCTGTGACAGGATCGGATTTGATTTCCTGGGGAATGAAGCCCGGAAAAGAGATCGGAGAGGTTTTGTCAGCCATGCTTTCCATGGTCCTGGACAAGCCGGAGTGCAACAGCGTGGAGATTCTCAGAAACTATTACGAGGAGCAGTTAAAAAAATAGGCGGCCAAGGCATATCCGCCCCCTTTTTTTCATAAGATAGGTACTGACCTATCTAAGGGGGATGAGAAGGGTGAACGACAGAGCAGTGGCAGTTTTTGGTCAATATGATTTTGAAGTGAACAGCACCAGAAAAGGGCGGGGAGCCATTATCGCAGAGACGGATAAGGGCATTTTTTCCTTATGTGAATACGCAGGGAGAGAGGACCGGCTGCTTTTGGGTAAAAAAGTATTAGACCGGATGGAAGCATCCGGTTTTTCTTATGTTGATAATTATGTCCCAAATAAGGAGGGCGGCTTGTCGGTCCTTGATTATGAGGGAAAGAAATATGTGGTAAAAAGGTATATCGAGGGAAGAGAGTGCAATGCCAATGATGAGTCAGAGTGTATGAAATTGGCTGGAGAAATCGCCTCCATGCACCGGATTATGGAGTTTGGCGGGGATTTTCTGACGGAGCTTTCTCTGTGTAATGTGGAAATTCCCGCAGGGTCTTTCTGTAAAAAAGAGAGCGAGGAGGAAGAGTCTGCTTCAAAGGAGCCTGACCAGTCCCGCTTCAGAGCGCTTTTGAAGCTGGAGGAGGACACCCTTGTGCGGGATTTTTCCAAGCGGGAGCTGGAGCTTCACCGGGCAAGAACGTTTATGAGAAAGCAGGCAAGAAAGGGAGATTTTGAGCTTTTATTTTTAAGGGAGTACCCTTATTTTGAACAGAGGGCAAGGGAAGCGGAGGCCTGTTTAAGTGAGGAATGTCTGAAAAAGCTTCGAAAGGAAGTGCTTGAAAAGGGAATGTTCTGCCATGGGGAGTGCAACTAGCACACCATGCTGCTGGGGGATGGGCACATGGCAGCCGTCTGTTTTGAGAAGACAGGTCCGGATATTCAGGTGAGAGATCTCTATCTTTTCCTGAGAAAAATACTGGAAAAGAACAAGTGGAGCTTTGCCATGGGAATGAAGATTCTGAGTGCATATGAAAGGGTGAAGCCTTTAAACGATTTGGAGCGGCGCTATCTTTATGCCAGAATCCTTTATCCGGAGCGTTACTGGAAGATTGCCAATGCCTATTTAAATAAACGTAAATCGCTGCCGCCCCGCAGGCAGATGGAGAAGCTGCGGGCACTTTTGCAGCTGGAGGTAAACCGCAATGAATTTTTACAGGCCTTTGCACAGGAGTGGCAAATGTAAATTTTTGTTTTTTTCGTTCAGCTATAGAAAAAATCATGTTATAATCGAAGCATGAAAAAAATCAAAAAAACAAACTATTTGGTCGGTGCATTATTGATTGCAGCACTTATGCTTTTTGGCTGTGGAGCAGGTGCGGCCAGTGAACCACCAGCGCAGGAGGTCCAGCCAGAGGAGACCGGTTATCAGGAAAAGCTGCCGGATTCCATGGATGAAGCGTTGATAGTTTCCGTTGATGCAGAGCAAAAGAAAATACAATTTTATAATTTTACAGCAGGGCGGACCTATACGCTGTCTCTTGACGGTACCACCAGCATGAAAAACCGGTTTGGAGATGAGCTGGTAGCAGGCCAGCTTGCCAGTGGAGATATGGTTCGCGTCACTTTTTTTAAAGAGGAAAAAAGGGCAAAGTCCATTCAGCTTCTGGATGATTATGATACCTCCTCAGAGGTTTCGGATTTTGAGATTAATTCTGCCGCAAGAACCATGAGCTTTGGTGGAAAGCAGTATAATCTCAATGATAATCTTGCAATTCTGTCCCAGGAAAAGCAGGCTCAGCTGGAGGATATCAATCCGGTGGATCAGCTGAAGATAGTTGTCAGAGACCACCAGGTCTACGGAATCACAGTGGAAAAGGGACATGGCTATGTCAGACTCGCCGGTCAGGATTCCTTTGTGGGAGGCTGGGTGGAAATCGGCCAGAATTTCATCAAAAAGGTCACAGAGGAGATGCTTTTGGTTGTTCCTGAAGGGAATTATTCCATGCTCATCAGCAATGCGGGTGTGGCAGGAACCAAGGATGTGGCTGTCGAAAGGAATCAGGAGACAGTTGTGGATGTGTCTGATCTTCAGACGGAGCAGATGAAAAAGACCGGAAAGCTGATTTTTACCATCACGCCTTCCGATGCAAAGCTTTATATAGATGGAGAAGAGACTGATTATAGTGCAGAGGTGGAGCTGGACTGTGGCATTCATCAGATGACAGTTAAGGCAGCCGGGTATAAGACGCTTACCCAGTACATTAAGGTTGGTGCACAGACAGCCAGTCTCAGTGTGGATCTGGAGGAGAGCAGTGGCGAGGACAGCGATACCGACAGTTCGGTCAGCGGTAATTCGGCCAATACCTCAGCGACAGCGTCAAGCTCCGGCTACAAGGTTTATATTGATGCTCCTGTGGGTGCAGAGCTTTACCTGGATGGAAACTATGTTGGCATTATCCCCGCAAGCTTTGCCAAGGTCTCGGGAACCCATGCGGTATCCCTGCGAAAGACTGGTTGTCAGACCAGAAGCTATACGCTGCAGATTGATACGGAGAACAAGGATGTAAGCTATTCCTTCTCTGCGCTGGAAGCAAATGCAATGGCGGACTCGCTGACGGATTCGGCTGCCAGTATTTTGACCAATCTGGTAACCGGCAATTAAAGAGTGTATTACTTACCCTATAAATAAGAGAAAAGACACAAAAGGAGGACATGACATGAGTTACAAGGAAGTGTATGAAAGCTGGCTGTCAAATCCATATTTTGACGCAGCAACCAAGGAGGAGCTGAAGGCTCTTGCAGGAAATGAAAAGGAGATTGAGGACCGTTTTTACCGTGAGCTGGAATTTGGTACCGCCGGTCTGCGTGGTGTCATTGGAGCCGGAACCAACCGCATGAATATTTATACGGTCAGAAAAGCAACTCAGGGACTTGCCAATTATATTAAGAAGTAGGGTGGAGAAGAAAAAGGCGTCGCTATCGCTTTTGACTCCAGACATATGAGCCCAGAATTTGCGGATGAAGCAGCACTTTGTTTAAATGCCAATGGAATCAAGGCCTATGTGTTTGAATCCCTTCGCCCTACACCGGAATTATCCTACGCCGTTCGCAAATTAGGATGTATCGCAGGAATCAATATCACTGCCAGCCACAATCCACCGGAATATAACGGATATAAAGTATATTGGGAGGACGGAGCGCAGATTACGCCACCTCATGATACAGGAATCATGGATGAAGTAGCAGCAATCACAGATTACAATACCCTGAAGACCATGGACAAGCAGGCTGCAATGGCAGCAGGACTTTACGAGTCCATCGGTTCAGCAATTGATGATGCTTATATCGCAGAGCTGAAGAGTCAGGTAATCCATCAGGATGCCATCGATCAGGCACAGAAGGATATCACCATTGTGTACTCCCCACTTCACGGCACAGGAAATATTCCTGCAAGACGTGTTATGAAGGAGCTGGGATTTGAAAATGTGTATGTTGTTCCGGAGCAGGAGCTTCCGGATGGAGATTTTCCAACTGTTTCCTATCCTAATCCGGAAGCAGCAGAGGCTTTTGAGCTTGGACTTAAGCTTGCCAAGGAAGTTAACGCAGATCTTGTACTGGCAACAGACCCGGATGCAGACCGTCTCGGGGTGTATGTAAAGGATGCAAAGAGCGGTGAATATATCACTTTAACCGGAAATATGTCAGGCTGCTTACTTGCCGATTATGAAATCAGCCAGAGAAAAGCAACCAGAGGACTTCCTGCAGATGGTGCATTGGTTAAAACAATTGTTACGACCAATATGGCAGATGCCATTGCCAAGGCATATGGTGTAAAGCTCATTGAAGTGCTTACCGGATTTAAATATATTGGACAGCAGATCTTGGGATTTGAGCAGAAGGGTGAAGGAACCTACCTCTTTGGATTTGAGGAAAGCTACGGCTGTCTGATTGGAACCCACGCAAGAGATAAGGATGCAATCGTTGCAACAATGGCGCTCTGCGAGGCAGCAGCTTACTATGAGACCCAGGGCAAAACTCTTTGGGATGCCATGATTGATATGTATGAGAAATATGGCTATTATAAGGATGATATCAAGTCCATCACCTTAAAGGGAATTGAGGGACTTGCCAAGATTCAGGAAATTCTCAATACCTTACGTGAGAACACACCGGAGAAAATTGGTTCCTACAAGGTTTTATCTGCAAGAGACTACAAGGCAGATACCATCAAGGACCTGGCAACAGGTGCCGTTAAACCAACGGGGCTTCCATCCTCCAATGTTCTCTACTATGATCTGACAGACGATGCATGGCTGTGTGTCCGTCCATCCGGTACAGAACCAAAGGTAAAATTCTACTATGGAGTGAAGGGTACTTCCTTAGAGGATGCCAATGCCAAATCCGCCGCACTTGGAGAAGAAGTGCTGGCTATGATTCAGTCCATGCTGTAATTGCTTTCATGCTGTAATTACTTTCATGTTATAAATTATTTCATGCTGTAATTCTATTCGGACGTGTTGAAAAGTGCTTCATCTTGCAGCATCCAGCATCAGCAAGGGTAGGGTTGGACAATTTTTCCGTAATAGATGAAAATTTATCCAATGCGACATCTGAAAGGTCCTGAAAACCGCCTAAATTGCAGGTACAATTATGCCTTTGGACAACAAGTGGGGCCAAAGAGTATAAAATGTCCACAGTTTTCAATTTCATTGGATAACAAAATGTATTAGGAACAAACTCGTTGTCCAATGCTTAAAATTAAAAGGTTAAATAGGCTGTTTTTGAGCTTCATAGGGAGAGTCGTTGGACAATTGCGGTTGGTTATCGCGAAAATTGTCCAACAAGAATAATTGACATCAAGAAAGACATCCAACAAGAAATTTTAAAGGGTTAGATATGAATAAAATGAATGATTCAGAGAAAACATATTCCGTAGAGGACTTTCGCAGGATAGTCAGGGAGCTTCGCAGTGAGCATGGCTGTCCCTGGGACAGGGCACAGACCCATGAATCGGTGACCCAGTGTATGCTGGAGGAGGCGGCTGAGGCAGTCAGCGGAATCCGCCTCTATGAGAGAACCGGGAATCCTGACAGTATGCGGGAGGAGCTTGGCGATGTACTGATGCAGGTGGTGTTTCATGCACAGCTGGCAGAGGAGGAAGGCCTGTTTACTCTGGATGATGTCATCAGGGATATCAGCGAGAAGATGATTCGCAGGCATCCCCATGTATTTGAGGCTGATGGGACCCCCTTAAACGGCAGAGAACCAAATCCTGATATGGTGAAAAGCTGGCAGGAAATTAAGCGGATTGAGAAGCAGAAGCAGACATACGGTGAATCGAAACGAAAAAAACGTATGAGAAAAACATTTGCGAAATTCTATAACTCTTTTTTATAGGAAATATTTCGTAAAATGCCCTAAAAATGGCTCTTTTGGGCAATATTACCTTGACAAAAGAGGCAAAAGATATTATAAATAGTGATAGGCGTTTGTAGGTAACGCAAAAATTATGACAATACTCAGTAAGAGGAGGAGTTCACGATGAACAAAACAGAATTAGTAGCAGCTATCGCTGATCAGGCAGAAATCTCCAAGAAAGATGCAGAAAAAGCATTAAAAGCTTTTACAGATGTAGTTGGAGAAGAACTTAAAAAAGGTGAGAAAATCCAGTTAGTTGGATTTGGTACATTTGAAGTTGCTGAAAGAGCAGCTAGAGAAGGTAGAAACCCACAGAGTGGCGCACCAATGAAGATCGCTGCTTCCAAAGCACCTAAATTCAAAGCTGGTAAAGCTTTAAAGGATTTAGTAAACGCTTAATTCGAACAAGTGAATTCAAGAAAAACTGTAGGGATAAATTCTCTACAGTTTTTTTATTTAAAATACAGGTGCGTCTGGAGAAATAGAAGCGAGACATGGTATTAAAAAATGATCAGAGAGGAAATGATTTATGAGATTAGATAAATATTTGAAGGTATCCAGATTAATCAAGCGAAGAACCGTTGCCAATGAGGCCTGTGATGCAGGGAGAGTCATGATCAATGACAAGGTTGCAAAGGCTGGAAATGAAGTAAAGGTGGGCGATACCATCACCATTAATTTTGGAAACAAGGATGTAAAGGTTGAGGTTGTAACAGTAGCTGAGACGGTCAAAAAAGAAGAAGCAAAAGAAATGTTTCGCTATTTATAAGCATACATTGTTATATTTCCTAATATATTTGTAGTACAGATAAAGGGAGGTAGGACAATGGAGGAGACGAGTACAAAGCAGAGAGCACACAAATTTATGCTGACAAACCGGAAGAGCTGTATGGTGAGTGGTGTATCGGACGTGCTCTCTTTTGATTTATCAGAGATACTGCTGGAAACGGACCAGGGCATGCTGATGATCAAAGGGAATGATTTACATGTAAACAGACTGACGTTGGAAAAGGGGGAGGTTGATATAGAAGGAAAAATTGACTCACTGACCTATTCGGAGGTCTCCGGCTATGGAAATAAGGGAGAGTCCCTTTTTGGAAAGCTGTTTAAGTAATGAGTTCACAGATAGCAAGTGAGGGGCAGTTTCTTCTTTATTGTATACTGGCTGGGGTCTGTGTGACAGCCGCCTATGACGTTCTTCGTATTTTCCGAAGAGTAGTAAAGCATGGAAATATATGGGTATCCCTGGAGGATCTTTTTTTCTGGTTTGCTGCAGCCTGCTTTCTTTTTTATGTATTATATATTACAAATAATGGGATTATCAGATGGTATTCTGTTGCCGGTGCCGGTGTTGGAATGCTCGTTTACAAATATACGGTGGGCGAACATATTGTGCAAATTATGTCAACAATGCTAAATTGGGTACAAGATATTGTGTCAAGAGCCTTTGGAGTGGTTTTAAGACCTGTCAAACGCCTATTTCACTGGGTTTTTGGCAGATGCAGGAGAATGGTAAAGATTTCCACAAAACACTTGAAAAAGAAGTTGACGCGTGACATAAAAGAGGTTAATATAGCATTATGTAAACGTAAAAAGCAGCGTGAAAAAAACAAAAAAAAGAGGGGACAGTATGAGCCGTAAAGTAGCGTTTCGGGATAAGCGGCAGAACCGAACCGGTATGTTTTTGGTCTCTGCAGTTGTCGTTATGGTTCTTGTTGTTGTGGTCATCAATATGGTGCAGCTGAAGCAGAAACAGGAAACCTATCTGGCAAGACAGGCAGAGCTCGATAAGCAGATCGAAGCGGAGCAGGATCGCACCGAGGAACTTGCAGAATTTAAAAAGTATACACAGACGCAGGCTTATATTGAGGAGGTTGCCAAAGATAAGCTTGGACTGGTCCGTGAAGGTGAAATTGTATTTAAGATGAATTAACGCATCCATTGGGAGACTGAGGGATGCGTTTTTTGTCGCATTGTTTTAAGAGATGGATTCACATTGTGACAAACTTCTCACCAGCTTTTTACTATAATCAGGGTAAAAAAGAAAAGAGTGACAGCCTTGAGATGGAATATACTGGAAAAACCTGAAGAAAGTGCCCCGATCGTTCCAGAGTATGGACGCAGAAAGCTGATTCTATATGCCGATACCCTAAAAGAAATTGCCCAGAGCTTTAAACCGCGGGAGGAGGACAGGCCCTTAAAGGAAGTAAGTCTGCTTTTATATAAAGAGAGACAGGAGCAGAATGAGCTTTTGGCGGGACAGCTTGGAGAGACTGCAAGAGTGTTAGATGAGCTGGCTAAGGAAACCTACGAGACCTCCTATCTGATGGAGCGGATTAAAAAAAGAGTCGCCAGAGGCTTGAAGGATAATGGACTTTATGTGAAAAGCCTTTATGTGATTGAAAATGAGGAGCACCTGGAAATTGGGATGTGTGTAAAAGCATTATCTGACGATATTTATCATACGGATGATCTGACAGAGTATCTGTCTTCTCTCTGCCACAGGAAGCTGCGCCAGGATGGAGCCAACGCTTCCTATGTACATGAAGATCTGGTCACGCTTTTATTTGAAGAGGAACTAAATTATTATGTGGCAGAGGGCATTGCCAAGGCCAAAAAAGAGGGGGAGAGCGATTCCGGGGACAGCTGTATGATCAGGGAATTTGGAAGAGGGATGCTCCTTGCGGCACTTTCCGATGGAATGGGCTCTGGAAAAGAGGCTGCGGCAGACAGCGAGGGAGTCATGAATCTCCTGGATAAATTTATGGAGACAGGATTTCATCTGAACAAGGCGATTTCTCTGTTGAATTCCATGATTTATCTCAATGGCTCCAGAGAGCGGACAGTCACCCTGGATTCCTGTGAAGTGGATTTGTATCAGGGAACCTGCCACTTCCTGAAATATGGAGCAGCGGTCTCTTTTATAAAAAGAGGGAAAAAGGTCTGGCGTGTTGGGACAAGCTCGCTTCCACTGGGGCTTTTTGCCAGAGTTGAGCCTGAGGAATACGCTTTTGGACTGGAGGACGGGGATTATATCATCCTTGTAAGTGATGGTCTGTTGGATGCCTATGAGCAGAGAGCAGGAAGCTGTTCTCTGGAGGAATTTATAGGAGATCTGGATTATGAAAACCCCCGTCAGATGGCTCAGCTTTTGATCAACATGGCGATTACCAATGCAGGTGGAAAAATGGAGGATGATATGACGGCAGTGGTGCTTGGAATCTGGGCAAACACTTGATTTTTCCTGATAAAGAAGCTATATTATTTCATATGATTAAAGAAGTAAGGGCATATATGCAGCAAAATAAAATGACGACTCCCGGTGATCACGTGATTGTGGGAGTATCAGGAGGGGCAGATTCTGTCTGCCTCCTGTTTTTGTTGCATTGTTTAAAGGAAGAACTGGGAATTACGCTATCGGCGGTGCATGTCAATCACAGGCTGAGAGCGGAAGCTGACGGGGAAGCCGGATTTGTGGCAGACCTGTGTGGGCAGTGGCAGATTCCGTGCCATGTGGAGGAAGTGGACGTTACAGCCTTTGCGCAGGAGATGGGGCTTTGCACTGAGGAGGCCGCAAGAAGGCTGCGCTACGAGGTTTATGAGAGGCTTTGCAGAGATGAGCATACCAAAATTGCGCTGGCGCATCATGAAAATGATCAGGCAGAAACGGTTCTGTTCCATCTGTTTCGTGGCAGCAGTATTCGGGGGATGACTGGCATTTTGCCGGTGAGAGACTGCTTTATCCGACCGCTTTTAACCCGGAGCAGGGAAGAGATAGAGGCTTTTTTAAAAGAAAAGCAGCTGTCCTTTGTGACAGATCAGAGTAATTTTGATACCACCTATGCCAGAAACCGCATCCGCCATGAGATTTTACCCCTGGCAACAGAGCATATCTGCAGCCAGAGTGTGTCTCATATTGCGGCGATGGCACAGAACACGGCAATGGCGGTGGATTTTCTCGATGGACAGGTTGAAAAGGCCTATGAGGGACTGGTCTCAGCGGGACTGGGCTCAGAAAGAGGGCAGGAGCTTCGCATTTCAATTTCTCAGCTGAAAAATTTACATCCATATCTTCAGTCTGCTCTTATCTATGAGATGCTTGCCTGTGTGGCAGGCAGGAAGAGAGATATTTCCATGGCTCATGTAGACAGTGTCCTTGCGCTGATGGATGGCCAGAGCGGTAAGGGTATTGACCTGATTTACGGCATTTATGCAGGGAGAGAATTCGATCAGCTTGTTTTTTTCTCAAAGGGAAAGTCTGGCGGGGAAAATGAAGGAGATCAAAAAGAATTAAAAAAGGGAGATTTATACAGCAACATTTCGGGTAAGATAATGGAAACGTGCATTTTTTCTTATGAAAAAGGTATGATTATCCCGGATAAGACATATACGAAATGGTTTGATTATGATAAAATAAATAATTGCCCAGTGGTTCGGAGCCGGGAAAGCGGTGATTATATTTACTGTACGCCAACCGGAAGAAAGAAGCTGAAGGACTATCTGATACAGGAAAAAATTCCGGCGTCGGAGAGAGACCGTATTGCAGTTATAGCGGACGGAAGCCATATTTTGTGGGTGCCCGGATACCGCATCAGCAGTTATACAAAAATAAGTGAAGCTACGAAAGAAATTTTGGAAATTACAGTCATAGGAGGAAATGAAGATGGCAGACAAAATTAATGTTCTGATTCCAGAAGAAAAGGTCGATGCGAGAATTCGTGAAATTGGCGAACAGATTACCAAAGATTACGCAGGAGAGGAAGTATTTTTGGTTTGTACTTTAAAGGGCGCAAGCTTTTTTGCCTGTGAGCTGGCCAAGAGAATTACATTGCCGCTGACTCTGGATTTTATTGCAGTTGCAAGCTATGGAGATGGAACACAGTCCACCGGAGAGGTTCGTATGATCAAGGATTTGGATGAGTCCATTGAGGGTAAAAATGTAATCGTAGTAGAGGACATTGTAGATACAGGAAGAACTTTAAGCTATCTTCTTGAAATTCTCAGAAAACGTGGACCAAAGAGCGTGAAGCTCTGCTCATTGTTAGACAAGCCTGAGCGCCGCGTGGTTGATATTAAGGCAGATTATACAGGCTTTCAGATTCCGGATGAATTTGTTGTAGGCTACGGTCTTGACTATGCACAGAGATACAGAAATCTTCCATACATCGGTGTTGTGGAATTGGAAAAATAGGAGGCAGATTTGAAAAAAAGAAGTGGATTCGGGTTATTTTTTATCCCGGTGATAATATTGTTATTGTTCTGCATTTACCTGGAGATGTCCAAGGGCAGTGCAGATTCTTATACCAGAGCACAGTTCAAGGAAGATATCGCCAGGGAACGGATTGCCCAGGTAGAAATCGAACCAAATAAGCAGACCCCGTCAGGTCAGCTGGATATTGAGTTTAACGACGGTTCCAGAACTGTTTTGTATGTGGCAGATGTGGAAGAAATGGAGTCGACGCTGGAGGAAGCGGGGATTCCTGTACTGATGGATAATATTCCACAGGATTCCTGGTTTACAGAGCTGGCACTTCCGCTGCTTTTGGCAGTGATTGTTTTTGTGTTCTTTTTCATGATGATGAGCGGACAAAACGGTGGCGGTGGCGGAAACCGTATGATGAACTTTGGCAAGAGCCGTGCACGTATGAGTGTGGGCGGAAACAGTAAGGTTACGCTGAAGGATGTTGCCGGACTGAAGGAAGAAAAGGCAGATCTGGAGGAAATCGTTGATTTCCTGAAGGAGCCGGATAAATTTACCAGAGTGGGAGCCAGAATTCCAAAGGGAGTTTTGCTCGAGGGCCCTCCCGGAACAGGTAAAACCCTGCTTGCAAAGGCAATTGCCGGCGAAGCAAATGTACCGTTCTTTTCTATCTCCGGTTCTGATTTTGTAGAGATGTTTGTTGGTGTCGGTGCTTCCCGAGTGAGAGATTTGTTTGAGGAGGCAAAGAAGAATCACCCATGTA
>CAZUCI010000050.1:0-23898 GCA_964619485.1 uncultured Lachnospiraceae bacterium | reverse complement strand
GTTATCCGGTGTTTCCATTCAGAAGGATGGTATGATTTACGCATCCTACGATAATGGACAGACAAGACTTCTTGGACAGATTGCGGTGGCAGAATTTGCCAATGCATCCGGTCTTTCCAAAGAGGGTGATAACCTTTATTCTGCAACAATGAACTCCGGTGTGTTTGATGGTATCGGAACAGATATTACAGCAGGCGGCGGATATATGGAGACCGGCGTTCTGGAGATGAGTAACGTTGATCTGTCCTCTGAATTCACAGAGATGATTGTTACCCAGAGAGGCTTCCAGGCAAACTCCCGTATTATTACGGTGTCTGATACACTTCTGGAGGAGCTTATTAATCTGAAACGATAAGCTAAGCTAAACAAATAAAAAATAAAGAGCTGTAAAGGGACGTTTCCTTTTTAAAAGGAGGCGTCCCTATGGTTGTTTTTTCGGGGATGAAAATGCAATTGGAGGAAACAGAAAAAAAGAAGCGGGAAAAGGGAGAAAAGGGCAGGATGATCGAGGTAACCAGGCTGAATGGAACAAAAATTCTAATCAATTCTGATTTGATTGAAACCGTGGAACAGACACCGGATACAGTCATTTCCTTTACAACGGGCAGGAAAATTATTGTAAAAGAAAGTAGACAAGAGATAAAAAATTTAGTAAAATTGTACAGAAAGGATATTTTTACTACATAGCGTGAAAATAAGCAGGTGAAAAGAAATGGATTTAGCAACGATCATAGGTATGGTGGTCTGCTTTTGCCTTATTATTTTTGGTATTGTTTCCGGAGATGACGGCTTTCCAGCATTGAAGTATTTCCTGGATGGACAGTCTGCTATTATTACATTTGGTGGAGCCTTTTGTGCTATTTTAACGTCCAATACCATGTCAGACTTTATTGGCGGATTAAAGAGCATTACGCTTGCATTTAAGGTACCTTCACTGGATACACCAAAGATTATCAGCAAGATTATAGATTTATCCAATGTGGCCCGTAAGGAAGGTCTTCTTTCTCTGGAGGAAGCTGCCGCGGATTTGGATGACGCTTTTCTGAAAAAGGGAATACTTCTGATTGTAGATGGCACGGACCCGGATTTGGTTCGCGCTATTTTAGAGACGGAACTTTCCAGTATAGAGGGAAGACATAAGGCTAAAATTTCTTTTTGGCAGGATGTTGCTTCCATGGGACCGGCCTGGGGTATGATTGGTACCCTGATTGGTCTTGTAAATATGCTACAGCATTTATCTGATGCTGCAGCCATTGGACCAAGTATGGCTGTTGCACTGATTACAACTTTGTATGGTTCCATGCTTGCAAACTGGATTGCAACTCCTGTTTCAAGCAAGCTGAAAGTGAATAATGATACAGAACTGATGGTAAAGGAGATTATGATTGAAGGACTTCTTTCCATTCAGGCAGGCGAAAACCCAAGGGTTATTGAAGAAAAACTGAAATCCTTCTTAGCTCCAAAAGATCGCGCTGCTGCAAGCAGAGAGGAGGGCGGTGAAGAATAATGGCCAGGAAGAAAAAAGAAGGGGCTTCCGCACCAGGATCACCAGCGTGGATGGCTACGTTTAGTGACCTGATGAATCTGCTGTTATGCTTCTTCGTGCTTCTTTTTTCCATGTCTACAGTTGATGCACAGAAATTTGAAATGGTTGCAGCATCGTTTTCAGAAACCTTCAGCATTTTTTCGGGAGGGGCCACTTCCATTGGAGATGGCATTCTGATCAGCAACGGCGTCAGTCAGTTAAACGAACTGGATGATTACATCAACAGTACTGGAAAGACTGCAGAGAGTGATGAGCAGGTAAATGAAATGAAGGAGTTTGAGGAGAAACAGATGGCTGCGTCAGAACAGCTGGCAGAGCAGATTGAAGAAGCTGTAGATGAAAGCCAGTTTGCCAATGAGATAGACATTGATTTTACAGCACAGTATGTTTCCCTGACATTGAACGGCGGGCTTTTGTTTGATTCCGGAAGTGCGGATATCAAGGAGGAAGCAAAGCCGCTGTTAGACAAGGTTGGAGTGCTCCTTTCCAGATATGCAGACAGTACCATAGAGATTGAGGGACATACAGACAACAATCCAATTCACAACAGCAGATATGCTGATAACAATGTGTTGTCCAGTTTCCGTGCATTATCTGTTTTTGATTATTTTATTCAGACAACATCACTTGATCCCGCATCGATTAAGCATTCCGGGCGAGGAGAATATGTTCCGGTGGCAGATAATTCCACACCGGAGGGAAGAGCGCAGAACAGACGTGTTGAAATCAAAATTTATCATTCGCTCAGCACGGAGGAATAAGCATTTTTGTTGATAAAAGGGAGGAATAAGCGTGAAGAAGAATTTATTATCTGTTTTGATTCTTGCTTTACTGGTGGTAAACCTGATTCTGACATCCATTATGATGTTCAGTATTGTCAGTACCAATAACAAGACGGGTGCAGTGGTTTCCGATATCGCAACGGTGATGAAGCTGGATCTTGCGGATGGAACAGGGGAGGAAGAAAAGGAAGAGCCTGTTTCCATGGAGGACACTACCGTATATAATATCGAAGATGAGATGACAATTCTGCTCTCTAGGGGAGCTGATGATAAAGATCATTATGCATTGGTTCAGGTTTCCCTGTCCATGAATACCAAGGACAAGGATTATGAGACCTATCAGCCGACAATCGGAGATAAGGTCAGCCTGATTAAGGGGGAGATATCCGAGGTAGTAGGTGGATATACCGCTGATGAGATTCAGGCAATGAATGAGGAAATTAAGGCAGAAATTCTTTCCAGAATTCAGAAAATGTTTGATTCAAAGTTTATCTATAAAATCACATTCAGTGAGTTTATTGTTCAGTAAGGATGCAGGTTCTAAGACCAGGCATCTGTCAGAAAAAATTATAGGCAGGAGGTGAGAAGGTGGGTGAAGTATTATCTCAAAATGAGATAGACAGTCTGCTCCAGGCGATCAGCAGTGGCGAGCTGGATGCTGACGATATGAAGGAAAGTCCAGAAAATCAAGTGAAGAATTACGATTTCAAGCGTCCTGCGAAGTTCTCCAAGGAGCATTTACGTACTCTTGAAATCATATTTGAGCATTATGGACGATTGCTATCCACCAACTTACCGGTATATTTAAGAAAGAGTGTTCAGGTTAATGTCGCAAGCTCTGAGACGGTAACCTTTTCCGAATTTTCCAATGCACTGACGAATCCTGTGATTCTGGGAATTGTAAATTTCAATCCTCTTCAGGGAAACATCATCATTGAGCTGCAGCCCAATCTTGGGTATGCAATTATTGACCGCATGCTTGGCGGGGCAGGTGAACCGTTAGACAAAACCAGAGATTTTTCAGAGATTGAGTTATCAATTTTGGACAAAATAATGGTAACCTGCATGTCACTTTTGAGGGAACCGTGGAAAAATGTTGTCGAGCTTGACCCTTTCATGGAGAGAATCGAGACAAATCCACAGTTTGCCCAGGTCATATCACCCAATGATATGGTGGCAATTGTCACCTTGAATATCAAGATTGGCGATGTTGTTGGATTTATGACCATATGTCTTCCTTTTTTTACACTGGAGACAATCATGGACAAACTGAATACCAAGTTCTGGTTCTCCAATATGCAGGAGTCCAATGATTCAGGCTATCAGGAGTATATTGAGAGCATGATCCGCAGAGTGGATATTCCCGTCAAGGCAGTTCTTGGAAAAAGTATTATTTCTGTTAAAGACTTTGCGTCTCTTCAGGTGGGTGATATTATTCGTCTGGATAAGAAAACAGATGACGAATTGGAAATATATGCAGGTAATTTAAAAAAATTTACGGCTTTACCGGGTAAGAACAAAGAGAATTATGCGGTAAGGATTACATCAGTAATAAGAGAGGAGGAATAAGCGAATGGATGGAATGCTGTCTCAGGATGAGATTAATGCATTGCTAAGCGGAATGGCTTCCGGTGATACACCTGGTGAAGAGCAGCCAGCGGCAGTTCAAACAGTGGATGAACTGACGGACATCGAAAAGGATGCAATTGGCGAAATTGCCAACATCAGCATGGGAACTTCTGCGACGACTTTTTATTCCCTGGTTAATAAGAAAGTTAATATTACGACTCCTGTTGTAACAATGGCACAATGGGATAATGTGATAGAAGAGTATGAAAAGCCATGCGTATTTATTCAGATCAAGTATACAACCGGTCTGGATGGAGCAAATATTCTGGTATTAAAGGAACATGATGTAAAGGTCATTACTGATTTGATGATGGGTGGTGACGGAACTAATATTGAAGGGGAATTGGGGGAACTGCACTTAAGTGCAATTTCGGAGGCCATGAACCAGATGATGGGTTCCAGTGCAACAAGCCTGTCGTCCATGCTTGGCAGAATGATTGATATCAGCCCGCCGGAGGCAAGTCTTGTTAATCTGATGGAGTTTAAAAAGGCTTCTGATATAGCACCGTTTCTGGAGGAGACTTTTGTTAAGATATCCTTCCGGATGCAGATTGAGGATTTGGTGGATAGTACAATCATGCAGCTCTATCCGGTAGAGTTTGCAAGATCACTATATGAGATTTTTATGGGAACACAGGGAATGGATGCTTCTCAAAT
This sequence comes from uncultured Lachnospiraceae bacterium, assembly GCA_964619485.1. Classification (GTDB taxonomy): domain Bacteria; phylum Bacillota; class Clostridia; order Lachnospirales; family Lachnospiraceae; genus UBA2882. Next base: position 19,284 of record CAZUCI010000050.1, on the reverse strand, counting down.
GGAAGAGCCTAAGGCTGTGGAGCCTGAACCGTTTGTTCCACCAAAGGTTGAAGTCAGTGCACCTCAGCCTGACATGGGAGCGCAGCAGATGGGCATGAACCAGATGAATATGGGAATGCCACAGATGGGTATGAACCAGATGAACATGGGAATGCCACAGATGGGTATGAACCAGATGAATATGGGGATGCCACAGATGGGTATGAACCAGATGAACATGGGAATGCCACAGATGGATATGGGTATGAATCAGATGCCGAATATGAATATCCAGCCTGCTCAGTTCCAGTCCTTCAGCAACGATTACGCAGCAATGCCAAGTCAGGAAAATATCGGGCTGATTATGGATGTTCCGCTGGAGGTAACCGTTGAACTGGGAAGAACGAAAAAGTCCATTGCAGAGATTCTGGACTTTGCCCCGGGAACGATTATTGAATTGAACAAGATAGCCGGTGAGCCAATCGATGTCCTGGTTAACGGGAAATTCGTGGCAAAGGGCGAGGTAGTAGTTATTGAAGAGAGTTTTGGTATCAGAGTAACAGAGATAATTAATAAATAAGGTGTATAGGAGAGAAGAAAATGGCTAAAAATATTTTGATTTGTGATGATGCGGCGTTCATGCGTATGATGATCAAAGACATTTTAACAAAGAATGGTTACAATGTTGCAGGCGAAGCAGAGAACGGTGTAAAAGCAGTTGAGAAATACAACGAGACGAAACCGGATCTGGTATTAATGGATATTACCATGCCGGAGATGGATGGAATTCAGGCATTGAAACAGATTAAGGCCGCAGATCCTTCTGCAACTGTTATCATGTGTTCTGCCATGGGTCAGCAGGCAATGGTTATTGAATCCATTCAGGCTGGTGCAAAGGATTTTATTGTAAAGCCTTTTCAGGCAGACCGTGTAATTGAAGCCGTTAAGAAAGTAGTTGGATAGTATATGTTACTTACTGTAGTCTCAAGGGTGGAGTCTGTTGCACAGTTTTTCACAGTTTTGATTATTTTTATTGCAGTGCTTGGATTAACCTGGCTTACCACAAGATATATTGCAGGTTTTCAGAAGGGCAGCATGAAGGGAAGCAACATTGAAATTGTGGATTCCTTTCGTCTTTCGCAGAATAAGGTGATTGAAATTGTAAGAATTGCGGATAAATTTGTGGCAATTGCTGTCTGCAAGGATACTGTGACTGTTCTGGCGCAGCTGTCCGAGGATGCAATTGTACAAAAGGACAGTCTTGAGCCTGGGAAGCAGGTACAGTTTGATCTGTTTCTGAAGAAGGCAAAGAAACTGTTGGAAAAGGCAGACACAGGAACGGCAGAAAAAAATGAAAAAGAACAACCGTAGATTATTTCAGATAAATAGCTGTTTTAAAATTTTGATAGCGATCCTTGCTGTCTTTGTTTTGATTCCCATGCTGGCCATGAGAGCACAGGCTTCGACACTTGGAGACAGCGTATCAACCAGCACAGATGCAGGTGAAACAGACCAGCGAACCAACATCAGGGAGCCGGGAAGTACAGAGGATGCAGATGAGCTTAAGGAACTGAATATAGCAAACAATTTGACCGTTACATATAATGATGGGAATGGAACTATTGCGGGAGCCCTGAGAATCCTTTTGATTCTGACCGGGATAGCATTAGCACCTATTCTCATTATTTGTTTAACGTCCTTTACAAGAATTCTGATTGTACTGCATTTTACAAGAAGTGCATTGAACACACAGACGGCACCGCCCAATAATGTTTTAATTGCGCTGGCTCTGTTTTTGACCTATTTCATCATGAGCCCAACCATTACAAAAATTAACGAGGAGGCTGTCAAGCCCTTCGAAGCAGGGCAGATTACCCAGGAAGAGGCAATTGAAAGAGGCGTGCAGCCCTTACGCGATTTTATGTGCAGACAGACGCAGATTAAGGACGCGAAGGTGTTCTGTGATATTGGAAATTATGAGTGGACAGGTGATATAGAAGATATTCCCACAAGCGTGCTGATTCCAAGCTTTATGGTCAGTGAGCTTCGGACGGCTTTTATCATCGGATTTTTTATTTATATTCCATTCCTGGTCATTGATATGGTTGTGGCTTCAGCCCTTATGAGTATGGGTATGATGATGCTTCCGCCAACGACAATTTCCATGCCGTTCAAAATTCTGTTATTTGTACTGGCCGATGGATGGAATCTGGTAATTGTAAACCTTGTTCGGACGTTCTATTAGAAAATCTGAAAGATAGAACTGTTAACCTGAAATTTAAAATTGGAAATTGGAAGGGAGTGGAGTAGAAGATGACAGTCGATTATGTGGTTCAAATTGCAAATCAGGCATTGTTTCTGATCATCAAGACATCTGCTCCTGTTCTTTTGGTCTCTCTTATTATAGGTTTGATTGTCAGTATTTTTCAAACCGTCACATCAATTCAGGAACAGACGTTGACCTTTGTGCCCAAAATTGTCGGTGTTTTTCTTGCCTTAATGCTGTTGGGAGGCTGGATGCTTAACAATATGTCGGGTTTTATGGTAGATCTCTGGTCTGATTTTGCAATATATATCAGGTAGAAACATGATAGATTTTTCTTTTTCTTTATATGAATTTGAATATTTACTGCTTGTGATTGTCAGAGTGACCTGCTTTATCTTTACAGCTCCCTTCTTCAGCATGACCAACACGCCAAGACAGGTAAAAATAACAGTTGGAATATTTATATCCTATCTTCTGTATCAGGCCATGCTTCCCCATGAGGCGGTGGTATATCAGACTGTGCTGGGGTATGCGTGTATTGTGTTAAAGGAGGCTGTGACAGGGTTGTTAATTGGTCTGTCTGCCAATATCTGCAGTTCAATTGTAATTTTTGCAGGAAGACTGGTGGATATGGAAATTGGTCTTGCAATGGCAAGCGAATATGATCCGACAACCAGAGAGAATGCAAGTGTTTCCGGTTTATTTTATCAGTATTGCATTATGCTGATTCTTCTTATGACAAACCTCCACCATTATCTGATTAAGGCACTGGTGGATACCTATACATTAATTCCGGTCAATGGGGCAGTGTTCCATACGGATAAGCTGCTTTCAGCGGTAATCACCTTTATGGGAGATTATCTTTCCATTGGTTTTCGTATATGTCTTCCCGTTTTTTGTGTTATGCTGATTACCAACTGTATTTTAGGTATCATGGCGAAGCTTGCACCACAGATGAATATGTTTTCAGTTGGTATGCAGATTAAGCTTATAATGGGATTTGGAGTTATGTTTTTGACAGTTGGGATGCTTCCATATGTAGCTGATTTTATTTTTACGGAGATGAAAACTATGATGGTTTCCATTGTGGAGGCAATGATGGCATGATACGATATGATCTTCAGTATTTCGCCAAGGATGGTCCAGGCGGAGAAAAAACAGAAGAGCCTACCGGGAAAAAACTGGAGGACGCCAGAAAAGAAGGCCAGGTTGCAAAAAGTAAGGAAATTGCAAATGCCACTGGTCTTATTGCCATGTTCTTAATCCTGAAATTCGGAATGGGATTTCTGGGAGAACGTTTTCTGGGGATTTTCCCATTCTTATATGAAAAGATTCCTTCTATCATCAAATTAAGTGATGGATTTATCAATACAAAGGATATTTATGCACTGCTGCTCAATATGATGGTACAGATGCTGGTTGTTATGGCACCATTTCTGCTGATTGGTTTTGTTGTTGCTTTTTTGTCAGATTACATTCAGGTTAAATGGAAGGTGACAACCAAACCGCTTATGCCCAAGTTTAGCAAAATGAATCCGGTCAATGGTTTTAAGAGAATCTTTTCAGTGCAGTCTCTGGCTGAGCTGATTAAATCCTTTGCCAAAATAGGACTGATAGCATGGGTAGCTTATTCCACCTTCAAAAATCAGTATGATGTCATCTATTTACTGTTTAATATGACCCTTCTGCAGGGAATACAGGTAGCTGGAAGTCTGGCAATTAATTTTGGATTAAAGGTTTCTTTGATTTTTGCCGTTATTGCTGCAGCAGATTTTATTTTTCAGAAGAGAAAATTTCATAATGACCAGAAGATGACCAAGCAGGAAGTCAAGGATGAGTACAAGCAGTCAGAGGGAGACCCTCAGATTAAGGGCAAAATCAGACAGAGAATGCAGGAAGTATCCAGAAGGAGAATGATGCAGCAGCTGCCCGAGGCTGATGTGGTTATCACCAACCCGACTCATTTTGCCGTGGCGGTCAAATACGACAGCGAAGTAGCAGCGGCACCTGTGGTAATTGCAAAGGGCGAGGATTATCTGGCACAGAAAATTAAAGAGGCAGCCAGAGAAAATAATATAGAGATTGTCGAGAATAAGCCTCTGGCCCGAATGCTTTATTATAATGTGGAAATAGGAGAACAGGTTCCGCCGGAGCTCTATCAGACGGTGGCTGAGATTCTTGCCATGGTTTATCACATGCAGGGAAAATTATAATAAACCACAGACAATCAGGCAGAGAAAAAAGAAATAAGTAAAGAGATAAGAAAAGAAATAAGAAAAAAATAAGAAAACAGGAAAGGGAGGAATCAGCATGAAATTTAGAAAAGCGGATATTGGTATTGCACTTTATATTCTGACTGCAATTGTAATGCTGATTATTTCTGTTCCATCCTGGCTTTTGGATATTTTACTTGCCATTAATATTTCAGTTTCCTTTGTCATCCTTTTCCGCTGTATGTTTGCGGTTGAGGTTTTGGAAATGTCATTTTTCCCAACAATTCTTTTGTTTACCACAGTGTTTCGAATTGCATTGAATGTTTCATCTACCAAGCTGATTCTCAGGACTGGCGACCCGGGAAACGTTGTGGAGACCTTCGGTGAGTTTGTCGGCGGCGGTGATCTGATCATTGGTGTCATTGTTTTTATTATTCTTATCATTGTACAGTTTATGGTAATCAATAAGGGCTCTGAACGTGTGGCTGAGGTTACTGCAAGATTTACACTGGATGCTATGCCAGGTAAACAGATGGCGATTGATGCGGATTTAAATACCGGTGCAATTACCGATCAGGAAGCAAAGGTCAGAAGGGAAAAGATACAGCAGGAGGCCAGCTTTTTCGGAAGCATGGATGGTGCTGTTAAATACGTTAAGGGAGATGCGGGCGCCGGTCTGCTGATTACTGCAATCAATATTATTGGTGGAATTGCCATGGGTGTGCTACGAAATGGTATGGACATTACAGCGGCCATGGATCGATACACCATTCTGACAATTGGTGATGGACTGGTCAGCCAGATTCCGTCTCTTTTAATCTCTCTCTCAACTGGTATTCTGGTAACAAAGGGCAGCAAGGAGGCGGATTTTGGTTCTACACTGATCAAGCAGCTTTTCGGCGTGCCAAAGGTCTTATATATGGTTGGGGCAGTTCTCTGTTTCTTTGGAATTGTAACACCATTAAATGTTCTTGTTTTTGTAACACTGGGCGTCTGCTTTATTGCATCAGGAAGAGCAATCCAGGCTCAGATTGAAACAAGCAGGGTGGAGAACGAGGTGGACCATGCAGAGGCGGAGGCAGAGGAAATCCGCCAGCCGGAAAATGTGAATTCGCTTCTTTCGGTGGATCCCATCGAGCTGGAATTTGGTTATGGAATTATTCCCCTTGCGGATGTCAATCAGGGTGGAGATCTTCTGGATCGTGTTGTCATGATTCGTAGACAGATTGCACTGGAGCTTGGTACCGTTGTTCCAATCATTCGTCTCCGCGACAATATTCAGCTCAACCCCAACCAGTATATTATCAAGATAAAGGGTATTCAGGTTTCGGAGGGAGAGATTCTGTTTGATCATTACATGGCGATGAATCCCGGATTTGTCCAGGAAGAAATTACCGGAATTCCCACCTTTGAGCCGTCGTTCCATCTCCCGGCCATCTGGATTACCGAGGGGCAGAGAGAGCGTGCGGAAAGTCTGGGCTATACAGTTGTTGATCCACCGAGTATTATTGCAACCCATCTGACTGAGGTTATCAGACAGCATATTGCAGAGCTGTTAACCAGACAGGATGTTCAGAATCTGATCAACAACTTAAAGGAGACCAACCCCTCCATCGTGGAGGAGCTTGTTCCGAAGCTTCTTGGTCTTGGAGAGGTACAGAAGGTGTTACAGAATCTGCTGCAGGAGGGTATCTCCATCAGAGATCTTTTGTCTATTTTTGAAACACTTGCCGATTATGCCTCCAGTACAAGAGATACAGATATTTTGACAGAGTATGCAAGACAGAGCTTAAAAAGAGCAATCTGTGCAAAGTTTTTCCCTGCCAATGAGACCACAAGTGTTGTGACCCTGGACCCTAAGATTGAACAGGAAATCATGGGAAGTGTGAAGCAGACGGAGCAGGGGGCTTATCTGACATTAGATCCTGAAAGAACCAAGGCAATTATTGACAGCGTCAGGACAGAGACCGGAAAGCTGGAGAGCCTTGGGAAAACTCCGGTTGTAATTACTTCTCCAATTGTGAGAATGTACTTTAAAAAGATGACAGAGGATTACTTTCATGACCTGATTGTGGTATCCTATAATGAGATAGAGTCAAATGTTGAATTACAGTCAGTGGGGATGGTGACAGCATAAAATGATTATCAAGAAATTTCAGGGAAAAACAGAAAGTGAAGCAACAGAGGCGGCAAAAAAAGAGCTTGGCTCTGCTGTTGTGATTATGAATGTAAAGGACGTTAAAAGAAAAGGAATCTTTTCTTTTTTGAAGCCTAAAATGGTCGAGGTGACGGTTGCTCTGGAGGAAGAGCCGGAACGTGTGGCTCCCGTGCAAAGGAAGGCGGGCAGTCCCCGGAAGCCGGAGAGCAGTATCAGTGCCGTGGCAGCTTCGTCAGATGAAAAAAAGCAGGATGATGCAGCCATTGAAGAAAAGCTTGAAAATTTGCAAAGTCTTCTGGAAAAGCAGTTTCAGAGAGAGGAGCAGGTGAAGGAGCCTGAAGTAAAGGAAGAGAAGTCAGACAAGACGGAGACTGTAAAGGAGGAACCGGCAGAAAGCAACAGCAATGTCCGCTTCTTTAAGCTTCTTTATAATACGATGATGGAAAATGAAATCGATGAAAAGTATGCAAATCAGATTATTGATGAGCTGGATCGCTCCATGAAACCCAATATGCCAATTGATTTCATGCTCTCCATTGTATATCAGAAGCTGATTCTGAAATTCGGAAAGCCAGGTGGAATTACGCCGGCAGAAAAAGGTCCCAAGGTTATCTTTTTTATCGGACCAACCGGTGTGGGAAAAACCACAACCATCGCTAAAATTGCTTCCAGATTCTGTGTGGAGGGAAAAAAGAAGGTTGCATTGTTAACAGCTGATACATACAGGATTGCCGCAGCAGAACAGCTTCGGACCTATGCCAACATTCTGGAGGTTCCCTTCCGGGTTATTTATTCCACGGAAGAAATCAGGCAGGCAGTGGCTGAGTTTTCATCCTTTGATTACATTTTTGTGGATACGGCAGGACATTCCCATCACAATGAAAAGCAGAGAGAGTCCATGAATGATTTTATTCAGGCATTGGATGAGAGTGTTGAAAAAGAGGTATATCTGGTCATCAGTGCAACGACAAAATACAAGGATCTTTTGAGTATTGCGGATACCTATTCTGCAATGACCAGGTATAATCTGATTTTTACCAAGCTGGATGAGACTACTACACTGGGAAATTTACTGAATCTGAAGCTTCATACGGGGGAGAAAATGTCCTATATAACCTGTGGACAGAATGTCCCGGATGATATGGAGGATTTTAATCCGCAGAAGACCGTAAAGCTTCTTTTGGGCGGAAATCATATTTCATAAGGAGAGAGTATGGATCAGGCAGAGAGTTTGAGAAATATCATAAAAATGAACAGTCAGCCTCAAAGACCTCTGGCAAGAGTTATTACGGTTACAAGCGGAAAGGGTGGTGTTGGCAAATCCAATACGGCCATTAACCTTGCAATCGCTTTTAGGCAGATGGGACAGAGAGTTATCATATTAGATGCGGATTTTGGTCTTGCAAATATAGAGATTATGTTTGGAACAGTTCCAAAGCATAATCTGTGCGACCTTTTATATCAGGGAAAGAACATTAAAGAAATCATCACCTGGGGACCCGGTGAGGTGGGCTTTATTTCGGGAGGCTCCGGCATAGCAGGATTGTCCAATCTGAGCAGGGATTATCTGGTTTATATTATTCAAAACCTCGCAGAGCTGGACGCGATTGCAGACATTGTTATCGTAGACACCGGTGCTGGAATCTCTGATGCAGTACTGGAATTTCTTGTGGCAAGCGGTGAAATTTTACTGGTTACCACCCCGGAGCCCACATCCATTACGGATTCCTACTCTCTGCTGAAGGCATTGAACAGACACAGCCGATTTTCAAGAGAAATGTCGCAAATCAAGGTGATTGCCAACCGTGTGGAAACACAGGAGGAAGGGAAGTCCCTGTTTACCAAATTGAATGCAGTAGTAACACGATATTTGAAGCTGCCAATTTCGTATCTTGGTGCGGTTCCCTATGATACAAATTTATCCCGCGCAGTGATGCAGCAGATGCCTGTTTCACTGGCAAATCCAAATGCAAAATCTGCAAAGGCATACCGTGCAATTGCAGAGAGTCTTTTATATAAGGAGACGGGCAGTGCTGTTAAAAAGAGGGGAATGGCAGCATTCTTTTCCCATATTATTAATAAAAACAAGTAGCAGGAGGTAAGGCAATGTTGACGGAATTAGTCAGACCTGGGGAAAAAATAGAAATTCAGGCAGTTGAAAAGGCAATTCTGGGGGCGTCATCGAATAAGAAGGTTTACACCTCCAGAATTTACGATATTCTTGATGAGGAGCAGCTGGAAATTCTCATGCCTATGGAGGGGTCAAAGCTGATCTTACTACCGATTGATGGGGAATATCAGTTTTGCTTTTACACAAAAAAGGGACTCTATCAGTGTTTTATCCGCGTGATTGACCGCTATAAAAGCAATAATGTGTTCATTCTTCTGTGTGAGCTGACCTCACCGATTCGAAAGCATCAGAGAAGAGAATACTATCGTTATGGCTGTATTCTTCCATTAAAAACGAGAGAGCTGATGACAGAGGAAGAAAAGGCACTGGAAAAGAATCAGTTTCAGTTTCAGGAGGGGCTGCCTCTTGCAAAGGGCAGTGTGATTGATATCAGTGGCGGCGGGATTCGGTTTATGTCGGGCGAAAAGTATGAGGCGGGCGCACATATCGCACTTACCTTTCACTTGATGATTAATGAGAAGGAACAGGTTTATAATCTCGCAGGAGAAATTTTAAGCTGCAAGGAGAACGAACTGAACAGGGGCGAGTACGAGTGCCGTTTAAAATTTGTGTGTATCGACAATGCAAAACGCGAAGAAATTATACGCTACATTTTTGAAGAAGAGCGAAAGAAAAGAAAACGGGTATAGATTGATTGGTATGGGGTTGTTATGGTGAAAAAAATACTTGTTGTTGATGACTCTGCACTCATGAGAAGAATACTATGTGATATAATAGGTTCAGACAATCATTTTGAAGTTGCAGATACTGCCTCTAACGGTTTGGAAGCAGTGGAGTTATTAAAGAAAAATACATATGATGCTGTTCTTCTTGATCTGGTTATGCCGAGGCTGGATGGGCTCGGAGTACTGAGAGAAATCAATCGCCGGAAGCTTTCCGTAAAGGTGGTAATCAGTTCGACTTTAGCAAAAAAGGGAGCAGAAATTACACTGGAGGCACTGAATCTTGGTGCCGTTGATTTCATCAAAAAGCCAGATGGAATTCTGGATGCAAGAGGCGAGGAGTTTCACCGCCTTCTGATGGATATTCTTCTGGCAGTGACAGATGATGACAGTGAAATTCCATCCAATGTACCTGCGGGAAAAAAGTCCACAGAGGTGCAAAAGCGCTCGGGAAGTTTGACCGGGAAAAAGCTTGTTGCGATTGCCAGCTCCACCGGTGGTCCGAAGGCTTTGCAGGAGGTACTGACACATTTGCCGGAAAATCTGGATGCACCGGTTATGATTGTACAGCATATGCCCGTGGGTTTTACTGCTTCTCTGGCAGAACGTTTGAACAGCCTTTGCAGTCTGAGTGTTGAGGAGGCTGTAGATGGAACAGAGCTGAAAAAGGGACATGTGTATGTCGCAAAGGGCGGAGTACATCTGAAGGCTGTGAAAAAGCAGGACAGGGAATGGATTGCCTTCTCCAATGAACCGGCAAGGGAAGGGGTCAGACCCTGTGCCAATTATATGTATGAATCACTTGGAGATTCTGTCTATGATGAAATTACCTGTGTAGTGCTCACGGGAATGGGAGCAGATGGAACCAAGGGGATAACCTATCTGAATCAGCACAAAAAAATTTTTGTCATTGCACAGAGCAAGGAAACCTGTTCCGTTTATGGAATGCCGCGATGCGTGGTAAATGCAGGACTTGCGAATGAAATTAAACCATTGGATAAAATTGCAGAAACAATAATAAAGAACGTGGGGGTAAGGTAAAATGGACGTAAGTCAGTATCTTGAAATTTTCTTGGATGAGACAAAGGAACATTTACAGAGCTTAAGTGACCAGCTTATGAATTTAGAGCAGGATCCGGAGAACATGGATACCATCAATGAGATTTTCCGTGCAGCACATACTATGAAGGGTATGGCAGGTACCATGGGATATAAAAGGATGCAGAATCTGACTCATGATATGGAGAATGTTTTCTCAGAGGTCCGCAACAGCACCATAAAAGCGGATGGTGCCATGATTGATATTCTGTTTCAGTGCCTGGATGCTCTGGAGGAATATACAGAGAATATTCAGAACACCTCTGATGAGGGAACAAACGATAATGAGCACCTCATCAAGGCCCTGAATGATATTCTTGCCACAAAGGGTGGAGCAGCTCCTTCTCCTGAGGTGAAGAAGGAAGCGGAAGCACCTAAGGCTGTACAGGCTGCTGAAGCCAGTGACGCTTTCAAGGAAAAATGGCGTGATATCAAGCTTGGTGACACAGAGCAGACCGTTATGGGAAAGGCTGTCAAGGCAGGCAAGAATGTATTGGGAATTACCGTATACATTCAGGAATCCTGTATTCTGAAGGCAGCGAGAGCCTTTCTTGTCTATAAGGCTTTGGAAGAACTGGGAGAAACAATTGTATCAGTGCCCAGCGCACAGGATATTGAGGATGAAAAGTTCGATTTTGAATTCAGCGTTATATTAATTACCGATGCTGACTGCGACAAGGTTAAAAAAGCGATTCTGAACGTTTCTGAAATTGCAGGCTGCTGTGTTTCCAAAATTGAGGTGGAAGCCTCCAAAGAAGAAAAACAGGAAGCTGTAAAGCAGGACGAACAATCCGCTGAGAATGCAAATACGAATACAAATACAAACACACCTGCAAGAGCAGAAAAGAAACAGCCGGGCAAACCGATTGTAAACCGTACAGTGCGTGTAGACATAGAAAAGCTGGATGTTTTGATGAATCTTGTAAGTGAGCTGATTATTGCAAAGAACTCACTGGTTTCTGCAGCCAATACTGAGGGTATTACCAGCAACAGTGCAGTGAATGAGCCAATTGAGTATCTGGAGAGTGTCACCACCAATCTTCATGAATCTGTTATGAAGGTTCGAATGGTTCCAATTGAATCTGTTTTACAGAAATTCCCCAAGATGATCCGTGATTTATCCAAGAAGCTGGATAAAAAGATGCAGCTGTATATGACAGGTGAAGAGACCGAGCTGGACAGAACTGTTGTGGATGAAATTGGAGATCCACTGATGCATCTGCTCCGTAATTCTGCAGACCATGGACTGGAATCGGCCGAGGTTCGTAAGCAGAGAGGCAAGGATGAGGTCGGTTCTGTATTCCTCAATGCTTATCAGGATGGAAATAATGTCGTGATTGAGGTCGGTGATGATGGAAAGGGTATTGATGTTGCAGCAGTCAAGGCAAAGGCAATAGAAAAAGGAACGATTACTGCAGAGCAGGGTGAGAACATGAGTGACAAGGATATTATTGATCTCTTATTCCTTCCAAGCTTCTCCACAGCCAAAAAGGTTTCTGATGTATCCGGCAGAGGCGTTGGCCTCGATGTTGTTAAATCTAAAATTGAATCCCTGAGCGGCGATGTGGAGGTTAAGACAAAGCTGGGAGAGGGAAGTACCTTTATCATTCGTCTTCCACTGACGCTGGCTATTATTCAGGCACTGATGGTCGAGGTTGGAGGAGAAAAATATGCCATTTCCCTTGGCTCCATTCAGACAATTGAGGATATTTCACCAGAAGACATTAAATTTGTACAGAATAAAGAAGTAATTAATCTTCGTGGGGATGTGATTCCACTTATTCGTTTAAATGAGGTTCTGGATATTGCGTCTACCAGAGAGCCGGGAGACAACCTGATTGTTGCCATTGTGAAAAAGGGCGAAAAGCTGGCAGGTCTTGTAGTTGATGAATTGATGGGACAGCAGGAAATTGTAATTAAATCCCTTGGAAAATATATTAACAAGAGCAAGGTAATCAGTGGAGCTACCATTTTGGGTGATGGTGAAATCGCATTGATTATTGATGCAAATGCATTGATTTAAGGAGGGGTACCATGGACGAATTAAGAGAAGAGCAGGATAGAATTCAATATATTGTAGTGAAATTTGATGAGGAGCAGTTTGGTATTGATATAAAGTATATTGACAACATTGTGCGTATGCAGAGAATTACCAGAGTGCCAAATGTGCAGAGCTATATCAAAGGTGTTATTAATTTACGTGGTGAAGTCATTCCGGTTGTGAGCATCCGCTTAAAGATGGGTCTGGAGGAGGATGAAATCACCAAGACAACCAGAATTATCATTATCAAGCTGGAAAACGGCGAGACCATTGGAATGCTTGTGGACGAAGTAAAAGAGGTTGTCACTCTGGAGAAATCTGAGATAGAGAAGGTATCCTATGATTCAAAGGAAGAAAAAGTGAACTATTTGTTGGGAGTAGGAAAAGACAAAGGGGAACTGATTTCACTTTTGGATATGAATCTTGTATTTGCGGAGAAGGACAAGGCAGCTAACTGATTTACCGATTAAGAAGGTGAAGTATGCAGAACTTTAATTTAAATGAATCGCAGCAGTATTTTGATGTCCTGAGAGAAATTGGAAATATCGGATCCGGAAATGCAACAACAGCACTGGCACAGATGCTTCAGTGCAAGGTTGACATGAAGGTTCCGCAGGTCCGGCTTCTTGATTTCAATGAAGTCGGGGCTGCTATGGGTGGAGAAGAGCAGGTTATGGCCGGGATTTATCTTTTGGTAGAAGGAGATATTTCGGGCAGTATCATGTTTCTTTTGCGGCAGTCAGCAGCACATCATCTGGTCTCAAAATTAATGGGACTTCCGGAAAATGAAGACGAATTTACAGAGATGGAGCTATCAGCACTCAAAGAAATTGGTAATATCATTACCGGTTCCTATCTGAATTCCCTTTCCATGCTAACCAATATGAAAATTATGCCATCAGTGCCGGATTTAAGTATCGATATGGCAGGAGCCATACTGAGTGTTCCGGCTATTGAATTCGGAGAACTCGGGGATAAGATTCTTATGATTCAGACACAGTTTACAGATGATGTGGATTTGGAAGGGTATTTTATCCTGGTACCTGATCTGGAATCATATGATAAAATTTTGAGCTCCATAGGAATGTAAAAGCATTCCGGATGGAACAGAAAGTATTGAGTTGTATGAGTGAAATAATTAAAGTTGGAATGGCAGATTTAAAGGTGTGCATCAGTCCAGATGGAATAACAACACTTGGACTTGGCTCCTGCGTGGGTATCGCATTAAGAGACCCTGTAAAGGGAATTGGCGGACTTGCACATGTGATGCTGCCTGACAGCACTGCAATTAAAGATAATAGTAATATTCCCAAATTTGCTGATACGGGCATAGCTGAGCTTGTAAGACAGGTCGTTGCGGTGGGGGCAGACAGAAACAGGCTGGTTGCCAAAATCGCCGGCGGTGCACAGATGTTTGCATTTCAGAATAACAGCAGTCTTGTAAGAGTTGGTGAGAGAAATGTGGAGGCTGTAATCGCAAAGCTGGAAGAATTGAAGATTCCGATTCTTGCCAGTGATACGGGAGCAAATTATGGTAGAACGGTAGTTTTTTATCCTGAGAATGGCAATTTTGTTATTCGTGCGGTAGGAAAACCGGAGAAAGTGATATAAGTATGAAAAGAAAAATGATTCCAATCACTCTTATGCTGTTAGCAGGAGCCATTACAAGCGTTATTACCTATGTGATGGATTATTCGCTGACAAAAATGCTATGGACACTTTTGGCTGTACTTATTATTTTTTTTACATTGGGAACAATTTACAAAAATATTCTGGATTCCTTTGACAGACAGATTGAGAAGAAAAAGGAAGCGGAGCGGGAAGCCAAAAAAGCGGAAGGTGCCGTAATCGAAAAAGAGAAGAGCGAGGAGGAAAATCAGAAACCGGAGGAAGCGTAAATTTTGACGGTTTTTGGTGGAGGTATCCATGGACGAGGCAGCAAGAAAAAGACTTTGGCAGGATTATTCCAGGCTGAAGAGCACAGAAATACGTGAGAAAATTATAATTGAATACGCTCCACTGGTGAAGCTTGTTGCAGGAAGATTAAGTATGTATTTAGGTTACAATGTGGAATATGATGATTTAGTTGGCTATGGAGTATTCGGCTTAATCGACGCAATCGATAAGTTTGATACCTGTAAGGATGTAAAATTTGAAACCTATGCAAGTCTTCGCATCAGAGGTGCAATTCTTGACCAGATTCGCAAAATGGACTGGATTCCCAGAACCATCAGACAGAGACAAAAAAAGATTGAGACTGTTATCAAGGATATTGAGACTACCTGTGGACATGCAGCCAGCGATGAGGAAATCGCAAAGGGACTTGGTATCTCAGAAGAGGAGTACCTGGACTGGCAGTCACAGATGAAGATTACAGGTGTGGTAAGCCTGAATGAATATATGGAGCAGGGAGGACCGGAGCTTTCAGGTGAAAAGGGTTCCATGTCCAAACATTTCGAAGCCCCGGAGGATGTTGCAGAACAGGTGGAGCTGAAGGAAAAATTAAAGGATTCCCTGGCTCTTTTGACCGAAAAGGAACAGAAGGTAGTTTTATTGTATTACTACGAGGACTTGACGCTGAAGGAAATCAGCCGTGTCCTTGAAGTATCAGAATCCAGAGTCTCCCAGCTTCATACGAAGGCTCTTTCCAAAATGAAAAAGAGCATGGGAGAATATATGGGAATATTTACAGATCGTTGACGGAGGGAACTGAATGAACGCATATTTTCAATTAATTATGAGCCCACAGGGAACAGGTGTCAGACTGGTGCCACCGACTGATGGAGGAGCAGGTATACTGATCAGTGAATTGACGGACTATCTTCAGCTGAAAAAAGTTGCTGTTGCTGACGTAAAGACTCTTTATCAGGCTGTCCTTTCCTTAAATAAAGAAGTGATTGTTCCGGTATCACCTCAGCCCGGATACCCGGAGCAGGAAATGTTTGCCCTGAAGGTATCTGAGGACAGAATGACTGCAGTTGCAAGATTCTATCCGCCAAGCAATAATGGACAGCTGCTGAGCAGGGAGGAAATTTTAAAGGATCTGCAGTTTCGCAGAGTCATTTTCGGTTATGATGAAGCAGCGATTGAGGCATTTCTTCAGAATAGAAATTATTGTGAGGATATTGTTGTAGCCAGGGGTGTGCTGCCAAATCAGGGCGTTGATGCCAGCATAGAATATTTCTTTAATACGGATTTAAGTACAAAGCCCAAGAGAAATGAAGACGGATCTGTTGATTTCTTCCATTTAAACACAATCAACCACTGTAAAGAGGGAGATGTGCTTGCAAAGCTGAACCGGGAAGTACATGGTGTTCCGGGAAGTACTGTATATGGAGAGGGAATCAGAGCAAGAGATGTAAAGCATCTTGTTTTGAAATATGGACATAATATTCAATTGTCGGAGGATGGCTGTACCATTACCTCTATGATTAATGGACATGTATGTCTCACTGAGGATAAGGTGTTTGTTTCTGACGTTTATGAGGTGGAAAATGTTGGTACTGCCACCGGAAATATTGAATCCGAGGGCAGCGTAGTTGTAAATGGAAATGTGCAGGCCGGTTTTGTGATTAAGGCGACTGGCAATGTTGAAATAAAGGGTGTCGTGGAAGGTGCAGTCATTGATGCAGGAGGGGACATAATTGTAGCCCGCGGCATGAATGGCATGGGAAAGGGAATTCTCCGCGCCGGAGGCAGTGTCATCCTGAAATTTGTTGAAAATGCTACCATTGAAGCGGGAACCTTTGTGGAGAGTGATTCCATTCTGCACAGCAATGTTTCGGCCAAAACTGAAATTACCGTAGATGGAAAAAAAGGCTTTATAGCAGGTGGTTCTGTCCGGGCTACAGAGAGAGTTTCCTGTAGGACACTGGGGTCGTCCATGGGAGCAGATACCATGGTTGAGGTTGGTGTTGATCCGGAGAAAAAGAGAAGATACCAGCAGCTGCAAAAGGAGCTGATGGACATCCAGAAGAATTTAAGAAGTATCCAGCCGATTCTCAGTGGTGCTGCAGCGAAGCTACAGCGGGGCGAGAAGCTTTCCGCTGAGCAGCAAAAATATATACAGACACTTGCAACCGCCAACAAACAGCAGATGGAGCAGCTTGCAGCAGATCAAAAGGAGCTGCAGGAGCTTGAGACTATGCTGCAGAATAAAGGACAGGCATGTGTATGTGTGAAGGATGAGGCTTTTCCGGGAACAAAAATCAGTATCGGAGATGCTTCTATGGTTTTGAAAAAACCAATTCATTTTTGCCGTTTTATAAATGAAAGAGGAGATATTAAAACAATCTCATACTAGGAGGCAGCTGTATGTCAATTGGAATGGTAGAGTTTCAAGGCGCAATTCAGAGAACGCAGGATTTTTCCACAATAAAACAGCAGGAAGATGGAAAAGCAATGGTGAGCCAGTCCTCTCTTTTGCAAAAGGAGGAAAAGGAACAGCAGGTGAAGCCGACACAGGTCCGTCAAATGGACCAGACAGACAAGAATGATACCCATGCAGATGCAAGGGAGCAGGGAAAAAACCAATATTTTGGAGACGGAGGAATGCACCGCAAAAAGGATGCGCCGGACAAGGATGGTAAGGTGTCCATAAAGGGTGTTCATCATTTTGATGTTTCTATTTAAAAGCGTTCCCCGGTACAAAACAAACAGATAGAAAGTGAAAAAACATGACAGGAATGGAAATCATACTTTTGGTTTTGGGAATTGTTATTTTTGCTGCCAGCTTTATAATTCCGGAATCAAAGGCAAAGATGGATCAGGAAACCTATTCCATCGGTGAAGATAAAGTGAAAGAGATGGTGGAGCGTCAGGTAAAGGACGCCAGAGGAAAAATACAGGATATTGTGGATGAAACGGTAGATTATTCTGTGGAAAAATCTGAGAGAGCACTGGAGCGAATTTCCAATGAAAAGATTACTGCAGTATCTGAATTTTCAGAAACAGTACTGAATGACATTCACAAAAATCATGAGGAAGTCATGTTTTTGTATGATATGCTCCATGACAAACAGGAAAACCTGAAGAAGACAGCCAAGGAAGTGGATCAGACCAGTGCACTGGCAAAGGAAACAAAGTCTGAGCTGTTATCTGCTGCGGCCCTGGTAAAGGAGGAAACCCTGAGTTCACCGCTGCTTCAGGAAAAGACAGAGGAAGTGTTCCAGCCATTGAAACCTGAGAGTGTAGCGAAGGAAAAAACCCGGGTGATTGAACCGGCAGCCAAAAAGACTGAGAAGAAACCGGCGGCTGCAAGGGCCAGGAAGAAAGAAAAAATACCATCGGTTGCTGCGCTGGAAGAGGGCGGCAATAACAATGAAGTGATATTGAAATTACATAAAGAAGGCAAATCGAATATGGCAATAGCAAAGCAGCTTGGTCTTGGCATTGGAGAGGTGAAGCTGGTTATTGATTTGTATGAGGTGACGAGCCTGTGAAATTGAAATATTATCTGAGAGGTCTTGGAATTGGAATCGCAGTAACAGCAGTGATTATGGGGATTGCCTTACCGCAAAAAAAGACTGTGATGACGGACCAGGAAATAAGAGCCCGGGCGCTGGAGCTGGGGATGAGTGATGACAGTGCAGTGTTAGCACAAGCACTGAAGGAAGAAAATCAAAAGCCGGAGGTATCCTCCAACTCTGTTTCCGAGGATGGAATCATACAACAGGAAGAGACAGTTGAGCCGCCTGCTGAAGAACCGGCAGATGAGCCACTCGGCGAACTCATCGACGAACCACTCGCACAGCCTGCTGAGGAGCCGGCAGAAAAAACTGCAGATGAGCCTGCTGCGGCAGATGAAATTCATGTTTTTGCAGTAAACAGTGGAGATGGCTCATATACAGTAGCAAGAAATTTGAAAAACGAAGGACTGATCTCTGATGCAGAGGCCTTTGATCAATATCTTTGCCAAAATGGATACGATAAAAGGATTAAATCAGGAAACCATGAAATCAAAGCAGGGGCAAGCGAAGCAGAAATAGCGGAAGCGCTGACAAGACGGTGAGAAATTGTGTAAAAACTGCAATGTAAAAAATTGCAAAATTCCCCTTGAACTTGCTCTTTTTATGTGATACAATCACAACGTTGTGACTAAAAAAACACGTACACGGATTGAATGCCGGTGCTTCTTTAACGCAGAGGTGGCAGGAGAAGTGATGTGGACGGAAGAAAAAAACCAAATGGAGGTAGAAACATGAGCGTTATTTCAATGAAACAGTTATTAGAGGCAGGTGTTCATTTTGGACATCAGACAAGAAGATGGAACCCTAAGATGGCTCCATACATCTACACAGAGAGAAATGGTATTCATATCATTGACTTACAGACATCTGTAGGTAAAGTAGATGAAGCTTACCAGGCAGTATCCCAGATCGCTGCAGCTGGTGGAACCGTTCTTTTCGTAGGAACCAAGAAACAGGCTCAGGATGCTGTTAAGGCAGAAGCAGAACGTTGCGGTATGTTCTATGTAAACGAGAGATGGTTAGGCGGAATGTTAACAAACTTCAAAACTATCCAGAGCCGTATTGCAAGATTGAAAAATATTGAGAGAATGTCTCAGGATGGTACATTTGATGTATTACCTAAAAAAGAAGTTATCGCTCTGAAAAAAGAGTGGGAAAAATTAGAGAAGAACTTAGGCGGAATCAAAGAAATGAAACAGATTCCAGAT
>CAZUCI010000049.1:22897-24133 GCA_964619485.1 uncultured Lachnospiraceae bacterium | reverse complement strand
GGTAACAGGAGGGGCATATGTAAACCCCATCCGAAGCAAGACCGAATAGAAAGCAATACAGCTGCCCGCTGTGCTTTCAGGTGGGTCGCTTGAAACTGGTGGCAACATGAGTTCTAGATAGATGATCATCCAACGACATAACCCGGCTTACCGTTTCGCTCACATTTATGAGGTAAGATTTATGCTGTTTAATTCTTTGGCATTTGCAGTTTTTCTGCCAATTGTTTTTTTTATCTACTGGGCACTTCCCCAGAAATACCGCTGGATTGTATTGCTGATATCCAGCTATTATTTTTATATGAGCTGGAATGTGAAGTACGTGGTACTCATTTTGTTTACTACCGGTGTTTCCTATGCCAGTGCACTTTTATTACACAAATTTAAGGAGAGAAGCAAAAGACTGGTCATTACTGCATTGGCAGTGACGGCCTGTCTTCTTGTTCTCTTCTTTTTTAAGTACTTTAATTTTGCACAGACTACGCTGGTGCGTGTTTTGCAGAGCTTTGCCATCACCATTCATCCGATGACACTTGCGCTGATGCTTCCGGTTGGAATTTCCTTCTATACCTTTCAGACGCTCAGCTACGTGATTGACGTGTACAAGGGTGATGTGGAACCAGAAAAGAACTTTTTTAAATATGCCGCTTTTGTTTCCTTTTTCCCACAGCTGGTAGCCGGACCAATTGAGAGAACCGGAAATCTGTTGCCACAGATTGACTGTGAGCATCACTTTACCTATGAAAAGGGTTCCGAGGGGCTGAGACTGATGGCCTGGGGCTTTTTTAAAAAGCTGGTTCTTGCGGACAACCTGGCGGTTTTGGTAGATGCGGTATTTGATGATGTGACGGAGTACTCTGGCTTTGCCCTTGTTTTGGCAGTTTTGTTTTTTACCCTGCAGATTTACTGTGATTTCTCGGGTTATTCTGATATTGCCATTGGAACAGCAAAGCTGTTTGATATTGACCTGATGACCAATTTCCACAGTCCCTATTTTTCAACCTCCATCAAAGAGTTCTGGCGAAGATGGCACATATCGCTGTCATCCTGGTTCCGGGACTATGTCTATATCCCCCTTGGAGGAAATCGGGTAAGCAGGGCAAGAAATATATGGAACCTGATGGTGACCTTTACATTGAGCGGTTTGTGGCATGGAGCTGCTTTTACCTATATTATCTGGGGCGCAGCGCATGGATTTATGCAGAGTGTGGAGAATCTGCTCTTCCCCAAAAAGAAGAG
>CAZUCI010000049.1:0-22887 GCA_964619485.1 uncultured Lachnospiraceae bacterium | reverse complement strand
TATCTGGAAGTGAGCATAATGCGGACAGTTTTTCAACCAGAAAAGAGCCTGTCAGGGGAAGTATTATCTGGTGGGTGCGGGTGCTTATTGTGTTTGTTCTGGTGTCGGCAGCCTGGTGCTTTTTCAGAGCAAATTCCTGCAGAGAGGCAGTTTGGATATTTATGCATATGATGGATGGCATGAAGCATCCCCTCAGCTATCTGAAAAATGGCATTGCGGCAATGGATTATAAATTGATGGGGCAGCTTCTGATTCCGTTGGCACTGCTTGGAGTATACGATTATGTGGCATTGGAGCAAAATCCCCTGATGCTGATTCATAAAATGCCGGCAGCGGTGAAAAATACAATTTATGCAGCATTTCTTCTGATGGTACTTTTGCTGGCAAGCTTTAATTCCCAGGAGTTTGTATACTTTCAGTTTTAAAAGAAATTAAAAATAAAAATTTAAATGAAGATTTAGAAGCAAAATAGAAATTTAAATAAAAGGGAAAGGAGCCATAGTATGTGGAAGGACGTATTTCGTTTACTTAAAAAGTTCATCTGTATTGTTTTGCCACTCTGTATTGTTTTGCAGCTGTACTGTGCGCTTTTTCCCATGAATTACATGGATATTGAATATTCTATGTACAGGCAGCAGAAGGATTATGTGACAGAGAATACCGATGCAAACAGAGTACTGATTCTTGGAGATTCCCGCACAAAGGCCGGCTTTATTCCCGAGGCGCTTGGAAGTGATGTGTATAATCTGGCACTTGGAGGCACCACGGCTGTGGAGGGCTATTATACGCTGAAGCATTATCTGGAGCATCACCCGGCTCCAGCGACGGTTGTCATAGCCTATGCGCCCATGCACTATATGGATGTGGATGCACTCTGGACCAGAAATATTTATTTTCATGTGATGGAGCGCGCTGACGCACAGGAGCTGTTTACGCTGGCTGAGCAGGAGAAAAATGCAGGAAACGAAAGAGATACGGAGCATATTCTGATTGAGGACTATGAGAGAGAATATCTGATGTATCAGTTTTATATGCCCAATAAGTATGCGACAGCGCTCAGAAAGGCCTTTTTTGTGGGGCGAAGGAGCAGCAACAGGGAAAAATATGAGGATATGATTTCCCAACGTGGTCACAGCTATTTTGGAATGGCAGCAGGCAGCGGTGATGTGAATGGAGAAGCAAAGGTAGATGATTTCCAGGCTTCTGCCATTATCTCAGCCTATATGCAAAAAATATTTGACCTATGCAGGGAGCAGAACATTCAGGTGGTTGTGGAGCAGCTGCCAATGAATGAGACCTCCTACTATATTTTGACGGATAGCTTTAAGACGCATTACAGAGAGTATATGCTCCAGTTAGCAACAGCTAATCCGACAGTGGCCGTATATGGCGATTTTTACTGCTACTCCAATGACTATTTTGGAGATGCAGATCATCTGAACGAAACTGGGGCAGCAATTTACAACCAGTTTATGCACGAACGATATCCGCAGCTTTTTACAGGAAATTAGAGAAAGGTAACTGCAAGGAGCTGCGTTAGGAGAAAAACCATGGTATTCAGTACAATTCTTTTTTTATGTGTATTTTTGCCGCTTGTTATTATTGGCTATTATTTGGTGCCCTCAAAAGGGAAAAATCTGTTTCTTTTACTGGTGTCCCTCTTTTTTTATGCATGGGGTGAGCCTGCCTTTGTATTTGTCATGTTTGCATCCATTATGCTCAACTATGTGTTTGGCATGGGAATTTATCAGTTCGCATCAAAGAGAAAGCTGTTTTTAGGACTGGCTATTTTGAGCAATCTGAGCATTTTGGGAGTCTTTAAATATGCGGATTTTGCAGTGGAGACTGTGAACCGTTTCCTGCCGGGACAGCTTCCGCTTCCGCAGCTGGTGCTTCCAATCGGAATTTCCTTCTATACCTTCCAGGGCATGAGCTATGTAATTGATGTTTACCGCAAGGAGGCGACGAAGGATAAGGCAGGAAACAAAGTTTCCATTGTCCAGAAAAATCCGATAAATCTTGCTCTGTATATTTCCATGTTCCCGCAGCTGATTGCCGGTCCCATTGTACGTTATGAGGATATCTGTGCTTCTCTGGTAAAAAGAAAGCATTCCATGGAGCTTTTTGCAGCAGGCATAGAGCGTTTTATTATTGGTCTGGCCAAAAAGACAATTCTGGCCAATGAGATGGGGGAAATCTCAAGGCAGATTATGGAGGGCAATTTCTCCTATATGAGTGCGTCTGCGGCATGGCTTGGGGCCATTGCCTATACGCTGCAGATTTATTTTGATTTCTCAGGCTATTCCGATATGGCCATTGGACTTGGAAAGATATTTGGGTTTCAGTTTATGGAAAACTTTAATTATCCCTATATTTCCAGGTCAATCCGTGAATTCTGGCGCAGGTGGCATATCTCGCTTTCCTCCTGGTTCAGGGATTATCTCTATATTCCCCTGGGAGGAAATCGAAGGGGAAATGTTTATCTCCATCTTATGATTGTTTTCCTTGCTACAGGACTCTGGCATGGAGCGGCATGGGGGTTTGTATTATGGGGACTGTGGAATGGTGTGTTTATCGTTCTGGAACGTTTTGCCACAGAAAGGAACTGGAGGGTTCCCAATGTGATTGCACAAACGCTTGGAAGAGCGTATACCCTGCTGGTGGTCATACTGGGGTGGGTGCTTTTTAGCCTGGTCAGTGTGCGGGATGCCTGCGCTTATATAAAAGTTATGTTTGGGGCAAACAATGGTGGTTTTCATGCCTATGATATTGCCTATTATCTTGGGGGAAGAGAGTTGTTTCTGCTGATTATTGCAGTGCTGGCATGCATTCCCTGGAAAGAAGCGATTGTCAGAATGAGAGCACACAAAGCAAAAACAGAGGAGCCTGGTAATCAGGGTACGGAAGAGAACGCTTCTGATGGAATTGCTTTGGCATGGCTGATCGTCCGGAGAGTGTGGATGCTGCTTTTGCTGGTGCTTAGCTTTATCTGTATTATAACCTGTACCTATAATCCTTTTATTTACTTCCGCTTTTAGGGGAGGAGAACGATGAGACAGAAGAAAAAAAGATGGCTGGACAGCATTTTTGTAATCTGTTTTCTTGGTCTGCTTCTGCTGCCACTTTTATTTTTGGACACGACAGAAACAATCAACTCAGACCTGGAAAACCGGACACTGACATCCTGGCCGGGAATACATTTCAGTAAACTTTATAATGAGTGGTATGGACATTATGTTGAGGATCGTGCAGGCTTCAGAGAGGAAGCCATTAAGGCTCAGGTCGCATTGAATTATTATATCTTTGGAGAATTCTCGGAGGATCTTCATATGTATGGAAAGGATCACTATATTTTTCCGGCGGACGGTGGATATGTGGAAAATTATCAGCACCTGAATACCCAGCAGGATATGGTTCTGGATCTGTGTACCTATCTGGAGCGAACCAGTGAATATGCAGATGAGAAGGGGGCCGATTTTATCTTTATGATCTGTCCCAACAAATCCAGTGTCTACAGCAGTGAAATGCCTGACTCCATTCATGTGGCAGAGGATAAAATCAGTAATCTGGAGCTATGCAAAGAAGAGCTTTCAAAACGCGGTGTAAGCTATGTGATCCCGGACGAGGAATTTAAAGCACGGAAAAATACAGAGCAGATTTACAATGTCTCCTTCGACTGTGCACATTGGAACGACCTTGGGGCTTTGTATGGTCTCTCGCTTGTGGATGAAAAGATAGCAGAGGAGCATGGAGAAATTCCCAGGTTGTTCATGGCCGATTTTGATTTAACCTATGAAAAAAAGCAGGTGGATTTCCTCACGGTTCCCCTGCTTGACACGGTGCCGGTTCTAACTTTAAAAAGGGATGGCTCCAGGCAGACGGATTCGGAACTTTTGCCCACCCTTCCTGTGGAACCGGGTAATAATATGGCTTATTTTTACAATCAGGCTATTGAGAATGACACCTGTATTCTGATTCTCCATGACAGCTTTTTGGATGACAGGGCAGAATGGTTTGCCTACCGCTATAAAGAGGTTTATTTTACATCCAGAACCAATTATTCACATATGAAGGAATATATAGACCAGATTCACCCGGATGTTATTCTGTATGAAAATGCGGAGCGCTCCTTTGCGGACGATTTAAGTGCCTATACCTTACTTGGAACGCTTGAGTATGAATAAGAGTACATTGAAAAAAGCCTGAAAAGAAATATAGAGGCGTGCATGTTATGGCAAAATATGTCATAATAAAAGTAAAAAGAGCGAAGAAAGCAATGAAAAAAGAAAATTTACAATTTCGATATTTATATGCGTTGGGCATTCTGTTTGTGGTGCTCAGCCACTGTGACGGAGGCGGCGTGGAGCTGCTTTCCAACTGGATTCATTTTGGTGCGTTTCATCTTGCCATTTTTGTGTTTGGCTCCGGGTATTTCACCCGCCCGGAAAGCTTTGCCCATCCGGGTTCCCTGTTGATAGGAAAGGCAAAGCGGCTTTTGCTTCCGCTGTGGGGATGGAATCTTTTTTACGGACTGGTTCTTGCACTGATGCACCGGGTTGGATTTACCTTTGGAGAGCCACTTTCCTGGAAGGGAATTTTGCTGTTTCCAATAAGCAGCGAACAATTATATTCGCTGAATCTGGGCAGCTGGTTCGTATTTCCTTTTTTCTGCGTTATTGTCGTATACATACTGCTAAAGAGTCTGCTTGATCTGTGTAAAAGGCCAAAGCTTACGGACCGTATTTTGCAGGGAAGCTTTATTCTGGCTGGAGTCGTGGGTGTATATTTAGCAGGACACGGCTTTCATGAGCCTGTTCTTTATCCGCTGTTTCGTGTTTTGTATTTTATGCCATTTTATGCATTTGGAATGCTGTACAGAGATTATCTGGAAAAGAAGCTTGATTTGATACCAACGGCTTTTTTCCTGGGAGAACTGCTGGTGCTGTCTCTGTTTTTGAATACCTGTTTTGGCAGGACTGTGTATGTGATCCCCTCCTCCTGCGATTATCCCTTTGGGGCAGGAGCAAGCTATCTTGCTGCAGTATTTGGGATTTTATTCTGGCTTCGTGTATGCCGTGTGCTTGCATCCATGAAAAAAGAGAGCAGGATTTTAGTTTTGATCGGACAAAGTACCTGGGAAATTATGTTTCACCAGTTTACGGGAATTATGCTGGTAAAATGTTTTTTTGCAGGCTGCAGGATTTTGTTTGGGGTGTTTACGGATTTCGATATGCAGGCATTTTTGTCGGATATCTGGTATCTGTATCTGCCCAAAGGAATGCACGAATATTGCATGCTCTATTGTATGGGAGCAGTAGCTGTTCCGCTGCTTGTAAAGTGGCTGAAAGGAAAGGTGAAGGTTCATGGAAGATAAGCATTGTGTGATTGTTGGAGCTTCAAGAATGGGAAATGAACAGCGTGTTCTGCTTCAGGACTTGAGGCGGAATAATCAGTTTTCCATTGCGGTGGATGGTGGCTTTGACTTTTTTGATGATATGGGAGTTGCCCCGGATTTATGGATTGGAGACATGGATTCTGTCAAAATTGCCAAATCGGCCTTTGAGCGGTGCAATGTGCACTGTCTGATCAACGGAATTGAAGTGATTAAGCTGGAGGTGCGAAAGGATGAGACGGACATGTCGGCGGCTGTGGGTGTTGCGTTCGAGAGAGGGTATCGTGATATTACCATCTACGGTGGCATCAATGGAGACCGGAATGACCATACCTATGCCAATATAGCCTTGATGCATGCCTACAGTAAAAAGGGATGCCATATTTCCATGATTTCTGACAGAGATGTCATGACTGTGATTACCAATGACACTATGCAATTTGATGAAGGGAAAAAGGGAATTATTTCTGTTTTTTCTTTGAGCGACAAATCCGTGGGAGTGACATTGAAGGGATTGGATTACAGCCTTGAGGATGCACAGCTGTTCAACGACTGTGCACTTGGCGTCAGCAATTCCTTTACAGGAGAAAAGGCGGAGGTTACCGTTACAGAGGGGAGTCTTTTACTGGTATGGGAGCGATAAAAACAGCAGTGGTATTTGATATGGATGGTGTTATTTTTGATTCGGAACGCCTGGTGCTTTTATGCTGGCAGAGGATAGCAGAGAAATACCAGATTCCGGATATCGAGGAAGCCTGCAGAGAATGCATGGGAATCAATGCGACTATGACAAAGGCCATTATGCTCAGACGCTATGGCGGGGATTTTCCCTATGATGCATATAAAAGTGAATGCTCGGCACTGTTTCATGAGAAGGCTGCAGGGGGAAAGCTGCCCCAAAAGCCGGGGGTAAGGGAGCTTCTCACCTTTTTAAAAGAGAAAGAAATTCCCATTGCGCTGGCCTCCTCAACCAGAAGTGAGGTGGTCATCAGGGAATTGAAGGAGGGTGGTCTCTTTGATTTCTTTGATCAGATTATCTGTGGGGATATGGTAAGCCGAAGCAAACCGGAGCCTGATATTTTTTTGAAGGCCTGTGAAGTACTTGGCATTACACCTGAGAGTGCTTATGCCATCGAAGATTCCTACAATGGAATCCGTGCAGCAAAGGCAGCGGGAATGAAGCCAATCATGGTTCCTGATATGGCGCCGCCCACGGAGGAAATGGAGGAGCTTTCCCACGTGATTTTACCCTCATTATGGGAGGTAAAGGCCTTTTTGGAAGCAATCCTTGAAGACGGGAATGAAGAATCTTAAAATAAAAAGAACCAATCATAAAATGTTCCTTAAATCCATTCATGCCCCATATCTTTTTACATAAATAGTGGTTATAATCCTTATTAAATCTTCAAAAGGAGTGATAAGGGTGAAAGAAAAAATAGCCAGATTTATGTATGGAAGATATGGCATGGATGGATTTTCTAATTTCCTGGTCGGGCTGGGTGTTGTACTGGTCATTTTGGATGCTTTTTTTCGAACCGGAGTCTTAAATCTTTTGGCCTTGGCAGTTATCATTTTTGCGTACACCAGGATCTTTTCCAGAAATCATGCAAGGTGCATTGCACAGAATCAGTGGTTTTACAGTCATACAAAGGGAATTCGTGAATTTTTTATGAGACAGAGGGCTCATGTGCAGATTCGAAAGACGCATCATATTTACGCCTGTCCGAAATGTCATCAGAAGATTAAGATTCCAAAGGGAAAGGGAAATATCATGATTACCTGTCCCAAATGCCACAATGAGTTTTCAAAAAGGAGTTAGCCGTGTTTGGATATATCAGCATTAACCGACCGGAGCTGAAGGTCAAAGAGTTAGATGAATATATGTCATTTTACTGCGGACTATGCCACAGTCTGAGAGGACAGTTTGGTGTCAGGGGACAGCTTTCACTGAGCTATGATCTGACCTTTCTGGAAATGCTTCTGACAGGTCTCTATGAACCGGAGACGACGCAGACCAGGTGCAAATGTATTTTTCATCCCATGGAGAAAAGGTGGAAAAAGGAAAATGCGTGCATGGAATATGTGGCAGACATGAACCTGCTGCTGACCTATCTGAAATGTCAGGATGACTGGAAGGATGAAAAGAAGACCTCCAGGCTGCTTTATGGAGCAGCCATTCAGAAAAATTACAGAGAGCTGGTCCAAAAATACCCGGGGAAGGCAGAGCGGTTAAAACAGCAGTTTGAGATGCTCGACAGGGCAGAACAGCGCAATTCCGAGGATATAGACCTTCTGTCAGGCTGCTTTGGAAGAATTCTTGCAGAAATATTTGTGTACCGCGAGGATGAATGGAAACCTATCATGCAGCAGATCGGTTTTATGCTGGGGAAATTTGTCTATATTATGGATGCCTATGAGGATGTGGAAAAGGATGAAAAGAACCACTGCTTTAATCCTTTTATTGTGAAGTGCAAAACAGAGGGCTTTGAAGACTGGGTAAAGGATGTTCTGACTCTGACGGCTTCCTCCTGCGCCAGAGAATTTGAGAAGCTCCCGATTATTCTGGATGTGGAGATTCTGAGAAATATTCTTTATTCCGGAATATGGACCCGCTATGAACAGGTCAGAGAAAAGAGAACAGCAGAGAGTAAAGAAAAAGGAACGGCAGTGAGTAAAGAAAAGAGAACAGCAGTGAGTAAATAAGATAGAAAAATAGAAGGACGTGTGCTATAATATTTTCAACAAACAAGCGAGTATTTCACCGAACAGATGCGAGGCAAAGTACAATTTACGTGAGGGGGATATATTATAGTGAGCAAAAGTAAAAAAGAAAAGAAAATAAGTTTAAAACTCTGACTTCTGGGAATTGGTCTCGGGCCTGTACTTGTGCTGGGAGTCATTGTATCGGCCTATGCGATGAAGAGCATGAATCAGGGAATGAAGCAGACCCTGATTGAGGGACAGAAAAAAGTGGCAGTCAGTGCAAGGGCAGCCTATGATGCAATTGACCCTGGAGATTATGCTGTAAAAGACGGCGATTTGTATAAGGGTGATTTTAACATCACAGAGAACGAGGATATTATCGATTCCCTGGTCGAGGGTACAGATGGGGCAATCACAATTTTTTATAACGATACAAGAGAGGCAACTTCTCTGACAGACCATGAAACCGGAGAGCGTATCCTTGGAACCAAGGCTTCGGCGGATGTTGTGGAGACTGTATTGAAAAAAGGGGAGCCATATGAATCCTATGATATTGTCATCAATGGGGATGAGTATTATGCGTATTATCTCCCAATTCAAAACAGTGATGGAACAGTGGTCGGAATGGTTTTCTCAGGCTGCAAAATAGAGTTTCTCAACACCTTTATCAGGCAGAAGCAGGATGCAGTGTTCTGGGTTTCAGCGGTAATGTTCCTTATTTTTATTATTACCACATCACTGGCGGCAGACAGTATGGCAAAGGTGGTAAAGGAGACACAGCGTGCTCTTACGCAGATTGCAGAGGGTAAGCTGAATGTTACACTTAGTAAAAGAAGTCTGAACAGAACAGACGAGATTGGCGTGATGGCAAGAGATCTTCAGAGCATGATTGATCATCTTCGTAAAATTATTACTGAAATCACCAAATCAGCTGATATTCTGAGAGAGGCCGGTGTGGAGATGGAATCCATGGCCAGTCAGACCAGCATGACCACCGACGAGGTCAGCCGTGCTGTGGAAGAAATCAGCAAAGGAGCAATTACACAGGCAGAGGAGATTGAGCAGGCTACCCACTTTGTTGCCAGAATGGGTGAGCAGATTGAAAATATCGCAGCAAATATTGGAAAGCTCCATGATAATTCAGAACAGATGGAGCGGGCTAAAAAAGAGGCCGAGACCAATATGACACTTTTACACAAATCCAATGAACAGACGACGGATGCAATCGGAAAGGTTTCAGAAAATGTTGTAAAAACAGATCAGTCTGTAGCTGTTATTTCCGAGGCATTGTCCATGATTGCGGATATAGCAGATGAGACAAATCTTCTTTCCTTAAATGCATCAATTGAGGCAGCAAGAGCAGGAGATGCCGGAAGAGGTTTTGCAGTTGTTGCAGCACAGATTCAGAAGCTGGCAGAAGAATCCAATAACAGCGCAGCTGAGATCGAAGAAATTATCCGTACACTTTCCGAAGACAGCCAGGCAACCTTATCAGTTATGGAAGTGTTGAAGGAAAATGTGATTGTTCAGCAGGATAAATTGAATGATACACAAACAAAATTTACTGTTGTCAGTGATGGAATATTGACATCAAACGCAGGAACGAATCAAATCCATGATCAGGCAGAGGATTGTGATGCATCCAGAGTTTCCATGGTTGATATTATCCAGAATCTGTCTGCACTTTCTGAAGAAAATGCGGCTTCCACAGAGGAGACAAACGCATCCATGGAAGAATTGAATGCGACCATCACGCTTTTAGCCAACTCAGCAAAGAATCTGGAGGAATTAGCTCAAAAGCTGGAAGACGAAATACATTATTTTGAAGTTTAGGTGCGGGACGGGTGCTTGCTTTGAAGGAACATGCAGAATGGAATGCGTTGCTTTGAAGGATTACGTAGAATGGAATGCGTTTGCTGACAGCGGGATGAAAATGGAAGGAAAGAAAAGTGAGAGATCCTTATGTAGTTCTTGGTGTCAGCAGAAATGCTTCTGATGATGAAATAAAAAAAGCATATAGAAAATTAAGCCGTATGTATCATCCGGATGCGAATGTGAACAATCCAAACAAAGAACAGGCGGAAGAAAAATTTAAAGAGATTCAGGCGGCTTATCAGCAGATTATGAATCCCTCTAAATCCACGGGAGGCGCCGGAAATGCTGGGGGCAGCTATACCGGAAATGGTTTCGGCGGTTATGGAAGTGGTTTTGGAGGCTTCGGAGGCGGATTTGGTGGTTACGGAAGCGGATTTGGCGGATTTGGAAACGGTTTTGGAGGTTCCGGCGGCTATTCTGGTCAGAACGGTCAAAACCATTATGGAGATACGTCTGGTGAAGATGAAGATACCATTTATGTAAATGCTGCTTATCGCTATGCATCCAATGGAATGTATCGTGAAGCAATGAATGTGTTAAATCAGGTCAAAAACAAAAGTGCCAGATTTTATTATGTCAGTTCAGTAACCAATGCGGGACTGGGAAACCAGGCAGTGGCACTGGAGCATATCCGTGTTGCGCTCAATATGGAGCCTGATAATATGGAGTATCAACAGTTTCTGCATTATTTACAGAGCGGCGGAGACTGGTATACAAGTCGGGGCATGGGCTATGGAAGTCCTGTGGCAGGAGGAAGTAATCTTTGCTTTAAACTGTGCATGGCCAATATTTTCCTGAATCTTTGCTGCGGAGGAACCGGAGTCTGCTGTGGCGGAAACGGTATGGGCGGCTATATGTAAGCTGATAGAATAACTCTGATAGAGGGGAATTGAATAGATGAACGGATATGTATTGAATGAAAATACAGTCTATAAGGGTGGCCTTTTGGCTGAGCATGGTCTCAGCCTGCTTTTAGAAGCAGAAGAGGGCCGCTTTTTATTTGACATGGGGCAGAGCGATGTCTTTATTCGCAATGCCAAAGCAATGGGAAAGGATTTAAATGGACTGGATGGTATTATTTTAAGCCATGGTCATTATGATCATACCGGTGGAATGCTGCCCTTTCTGGCTGAATATGATCTGCCACCAGTATATGCAGGCACAGGTGCCTTTGAAAATAAGCTGGGGCTTGACCGAAATGGCAGACCAACCAGATATATCGGAATATCCTGGAAAAGGGAGCTTTTAAAAGATAGGCTTGTTTTCACAGAGGGGTTGTATCAATTAAAAGCTAACTGGTATGTGTTGAGTAAAATCCCTTATAAGACCGCCTTCGAAAAGACCTCTGATACACTTTGGATAGAAACGGATGGAGTGTTGAAGCAGGATGTCATGCAGGATGAGCAGATTCTTATTCGCAGGGCCGTTTCTGGACTCCAGGTTTTTTTGGGCTGTTCCCACGCGGGAATTATCAATGCGGTACGATTTGTTAAGGAGACATTCCCAGGCGAAGAGATTGCTGCTCTTTTTGCCGGGATGCATCTGAACGGCAAGTCAGAGTGCTACATAGATCATGTATGTGAAGAGCTGGAGAAGGAACACATAGGTAAAATTTATCCGGTTCACTGCACCGGCCAGGCAGCAATCGGAAGGATGAAGCAGTACTTTGGTGACAGAGTCTGCCTGGTACAGACAGGAATGAAAATTGGATTTGATGATTAAATGGTTTATGTGGGGCGAACAGGCGTGGTTATGCGGATGATAATTTGTGACTGAATTGGCATTATAATGCACGAAAATTTGAAAAGCATGCAAAAAATAGGAATTCGCAATAATTGCATGTATTTTTGGCGTAGTAGAACATGCAAAAATTCACTTTCTTTCATAATTGCATGTGTTTTTGGCTCTGAACGCGGTTGTGGAGAGCAAAACAGAGTAAAAAGGGCTTAAAAAGACTTAAAAAGACGGGCAAAATTTTGTATACAACGATATTTGCATGTTTTCAGAAATGAGTTTTCAGAAATGAGTTTTCAGAAATGAGTCTTCGGAAATGAGTTTTCAGAAATGAGTTTTCAGAAATGAGTCTTCGAAAATGAGTCTTCAGAAATGAGTTTTCAAGAATGAGTTCCGGAAAGAGACTATATATTTCAATGGTATTCAATAAGTAAAAATCAGGTTTGAGTCAGTCAAAATATATGATAAAATAATAGCAGTTTATCTATGAAAAGGAAGAGCTTATATGGAATTATCAGATTGTAAAGTGCTATTAGTAGATGATGAGTTAGAACTTTTACTGATGACAAAGGATTTACTCGCTAAGGCTGGATATCAAAACATTGACACAGCAACCAATGCTGCAGATGCTAAAATATATTATAAAAGAAATGAATACCAACTGGTTATTTTAGATGTTATGCTGCCTGACCAGGATGGATTTTCATTATTTCAATATTGGCAAGAACAGGGCGATGAGCGTACTGTTCCTGTCATTTTCTTGTCTGCAAGAGACGAAGACAAAGACAGGCTTAAAGGATTGGGATTGGGTGCAGATGATTATATTACAAAACCTTTCCTGCCGGAAGAATTACTATTACGTATGAAAGCGGTATTAAGAAGAACCTGTAATATTCAGAAAACAGACGAAAATAACATGATTGGCGATTTGCGTGTTGATTTGGAAGCGGGACTTCTTTTCAGAGGAGATGAAGAAATAGAGCTTACGGCAAAAGAGTTTACACTGCTAAAAAAACTTATGGAAAATAGAGGAAAAATTATTTCAATTAATATATTAATGGATACATTATGGCCTGATGGGAACTTTGGCTATGAAAATTCGCTCATGGTACATATCCGCAGACTACGTGAAAAATTAGAAGATAATCCATCAAATCCACAATACCTGATTACAGTCAGAGGGTTGGGATATAAATTGAAAAAGTGAGGAGGGGGAATATGAATAGAGTAGCGAGAGTATTACGATTTGTAACGATTATGTTTATTGTATTTTTCCTTTTACTGATTATGGATGTGATTATATTAGCTGGTGTCGATATTAAGACGAAAAATGGCTTGGTCAATGTAAATGTAGAAAAGATAGCTCAGTTGCTGGAAGAAGAAAATGGAACCTATTTTCTTTCTGATGAGGGAAAACAAAGAATAGATTGGTGTAATGGGTTTGCCATACTGATTGATGAGCAGGGAGAGGTAATCTGGGAATATAAAATGCCAAAGGACATTCCAACAACATATTCCAGAGCAGATATCGCATCCTTTTCAAGATGGTATCTAAAAGATTATCCTGTCAGTACGTGGGTAGTGAATCAGAACATCTTTGTACTGGGGCAGCCCAAAAAAACAGTATGGAAATATGGCATCAGTTATGCAATGAATACAATGGAGACATATATTTTCTTGTTTCCGATTCTATTGCTATCAAATGTCATTCTCTTGATTGCAATACCAACCCATTTATCCAGAAAAATCTCACGTAAAAAGGAAATGCAAAGAACTGAGTGGATTGCAGGAGTTTCTCATGATATCAGAACTCCGTTATCATTAGTGCTTGGAAATGCATCTGCCATTCGTGAGAAGTCAGAGGATGAGTATACCATAGAAAAGGCAGATAGCATTGAGAAACATGCGCTTCGCATGCGTACATTGATTGCCAATTTGAATATGGATAATAAGCTGAGCTATGGATTAGGCAAATGGAATAAGGATGAAATCAATTTTGCAGCACTTGTTCGTGATGTGGTTTGTGATGTTATGAATCAGGAAGAAAATGATATCTATGAATTTGATTTGGAAATAGCGGAATCAGCAGAGAAATTTATTACGATAGCAGACAAAGACTTAGTAAGAAGACTTGTCGAAAATATTATCTGGAATGCAGTAAGACATAATCCAAAGGGATGCATGATTAGGGTAAGTTTGTTAATGAGGAAGCATAGATGCCTGTTTTCTGTCAGTGATGATGGAACAGGTGTAACAGAGGAACAATTAAAGCTGCTAAATCAAAGACCAGGAGAAGATACACTGCCAGAACATGGTCTTGGTATTCGATTAGTAAAACATATCGCAGAACAATACCATTGGAAGGTGCGTTTTTATCATGCAAATCCAAAGGGATTATCCTGCGAGGTGAAGCTGCGGTAAAAATCTATTCTTGTGTCTTTACATCAGACCTTTTGAGATAGATACTACTTAAAAGTAAGAAAATGACTATAAAGAATAAGCACATACCAATATAAGCTAAGTGATTAATTTTCAGTAATGGATTATTTGCTCTCATACCATAACATAACAGGGAATAAGGAAGATACATAGCATAACCATGGGCTGTAAATAATAAACCGACAATACCACCAGCGATGCCGATGCCAACAGGTGCTGCAAAATTACGAATTACTAATGATATAAACAGTTGGGCTGCACATACCGTTGCCATACCGAGTATACCGGATAAAACCCAATCTGCCAGAGTGGAAATTGCAAAGGCAGATGAGATACCTGCCAATTTACCACAAAGCAGAAATAGAAATATAATCCAGAAAATGCCAATGACAGCGATGCCCCATGAAACAAGAAATTTATCCATGATGATTCTGAATGGAGAAGCCTGAACAAATAATTGATTCCAATTGGTACCGTTATGTTCTAATCGCCATAAATAGCTCAACACAACACCAATCATGGCAGGCAGGAAAAAGTAGCCTAAAAACAGAGTATGCTGTGACCACAAATCATACCAGCCGTTCTTTAAAATTTCTATATTAGCAACGTAGTTAAAGGTTCCAATCAGTGCTGAAATACAGGGCAATATCAAAAGTGGCAGCCACACATATGAAGTTTTGATTTTTAATAATTCAGGTGGCAATAAGCTAAATGCAACAGGTTTTGCAATTGAATTTGCTTTTTCTTTTTTCAAAGGTAATGAGAAAGAAAAACCATCGATGTCAGCTTTTTTTAAACATACGACACTGATTATGACTAAAGCGATAATCCATAAGCTAATCCATACAAATGCAGAAACAGAAGGATTAACAGTGTAATAATGAATGACACGGGTGTCAGGGTTCCAATCCATTCTGGCAAACATGGATGCACCATATAATCCCCATGGCAGCAGTCGTTGTATAATGCCATCCTGTATATACATTAAAAACATACCAGCCAAACTACCGATTAATCCAATGGAAATAGAGATTACCTGATTCTCAAAAACGAAGGATAATAAACTATGAATAAAATACAGGATAAAGCTGATGCTAAAAGTAGAAATAAAATACAGTGCACTATTTTGTATAGACGGATTGCCATCAAAAGCAAAAACCGTTCCGTTTATAAATAATAGAACAGATTGTAAAACACAGATCGAGAACAGCATAGTCATACCATAGAGTAATTTTGCAAAGAAGAGTTTTGCTGGTGAGACCAGGGTATACAATGTTTTCCATAAAGAACCTTTATGCTCTAAATCCATATTTCTACTGGCCAAAACAGCGGTTAATGTGGGAAGAAATATCGCATTTAAGAGTGGCATATTATAGAATTGCATAAGCCATCCTTCTGCATGATAATCCTTTCGACTCATGCCGTTTGCAATAAATGCAAACTGTACGATAAGTAAAGCGAAGATAAACAGGAAATTTTTTCTTGTTTTATTTTTTTGTAATTCTAATCCAAATAATTGACTGATTTTCATAAGCTATCAGCATCTCCAGTAAGTTCGATAAAGATATCTTCCAGGTTTTGACCGGTTGTTTCCAGGTCAGAGAGTGGACCTTGAAAAATCATTTCTCCATGATTTATGATTCCGACATAATCTGCCATCTGCTCGATTTCATTGAGAAGATGACTTGATACGATAACGGTCATATGATATTTTTCAGGAAGCTCTTTAATAAATTCACGGATTTCCTGAATACCTGCGGGATCAAGTCCATTGGTTGGTTCATCTAAAAATAAAATATCCGGTTTTCCAAGCAGAGCCATGCCAATGCCAAGTCTCTGCTTCATCCCCAAAGAATAAAATTTTACTTTTTTGTCTTTCTGCTCGTATAAACGCATTTGCTTTAAGACTGCTGTCACATCAGAAGGAGAAGCATTTTTATATTTTGCAATAATTTCTAAATTTTGCTGACCTGTTAAATGCCCATAGAAGCTGGGACTTTCGATTAGACTTCCTGTATGCTTGAGAATACTTAATCGATTTTTCTCATTCATTTCGGTACCTGAGATTTTGATACTGCCATTTGTTGGTTTAATCAGACCAAGGATTAGTTTCAACGTTGTTGTTTTACCAGCTCCATTTGGTCCTAGAAATCCATATACACAGTTATTTGGTACCTGTAGAGCCAGGTCTTTTACACGATACGTTTTTTCATGTATTTTACAAAGGTTTGTTGTTTGAATTGCATATTGGTTCATAAGTAATACCTCTTTCCTTTATTTGATACCTGTATTGTAATAGACCCAGCTTACAGGTAGATTTCATCTACCTTACATTTACCTTACGATTTAGAGCAGAAACTGGCGGATTATTTCCAGAAGGATATAATATTGGATTTAAAAGCAGGCAATTTAAGGTAAAATGAAATTTTTGCATGTCTTTTTAAGAATTAAATCTGTTAAAAAGCATGCAAATTTAAAGTGTATTCTATATTTGCCTGCTTTTTAGAGCCTTTCTAATCCATATCTTAATAAAAACGCCCAATATCTTCTGAAAAAAGCGGGCAAAATTTTGTATACACTTTAGTTTGCATGTTTCGACCAAATCAGTTGAGTATTTCCATTAAATATTTTTGCGAAAATAGCATTCTGACATATTCCAGTTTGTATAGTTCATTATTGGTTCGACAAACTCCGAGTTGTCGTGGGGATAACTCAAAGCAAAATCGTGTATTTTTCAGAAATTTAATATTAGTGATGAAGTAAATAACCCCTGTATGAGAATAATTCATACAGGGGTTTCATGTAGAGAAAATCAATCAATCTGTTCCTTATAAAGTTTTCCCCAATCTTCCATAGCATTTAAAATAGGACGCATTGTTTTGCCAAGTTCACTTAGGGAATATTCGACTCTTGGTGGAACTTCAGGGTATACAGTACGAATCACAATACCATCATCTTCAAGAGAACGGAGACTGTCAGTTAGTACTTTTTGGCTGATGCCCTCTAAGTTCTTTCTTAGTACATTAAATCTCCATGGTCACATGAGTAGATTTCTTAAAATGAGCAGCTTCCATTTACTGCCTATCAGAGAGACGGTAGTTGCTACATCACATTCTGATAATTTTTCTTTTGTCAACATAAGGCTACCTCCATTACGTTATACAGACTTGCGGTTTACAAAGCAAATTGCTCGCTAGGGGATAAAAAATATTCCCTAAATTATAGTGTTATAAAAGAAAAAATCAATGGATTACAAAAGGGTGCGTACTTTTCGCAATTTAAATTATTAGATATAGTGTGTTCATGAGGCAACATCTCAAATGCAAAATCAGGAGGATTCATTATGGCACTTTCAAACATTTTTGGGATGGACAAAAAAACAGGAGGCAGCGTCATCATGCGGCAGTGCATGTGGAGCTGGTGATAAATAGGATTATTTATCGCAAGGGATGTACGTTGGCAGAACGAAAGAGGTCTGTCAGCGTATAAACTACTGAATCAATTGGCAGCAGTGAATAGATTACTGACCTTTATGTCATTCATATAGATAAAAATGAAGAGAGAGGTTCTTATTATGAAGGAATATTTTGCATTTCAGTGGCATATTTTTCGGTTTGAACAAATGGCGGAAATATTAGCAGGATATACAAACACCTGTGTAATCAGTTTTATTGATCTTTATAAAAAAGTACAACGCAATTTTCCACAGGCAAAATCGGTTTCCAAGAATGATAGAGTTTCATTGGGAAAAGAATTTGTACGAATTGGGAAAAGTATGACATGGTGATTCGACCTTGTGCGGAAGGAAAAGAACTTTCAGAATATGGCGCAGACTGTAGTGGATGTATGACAAAGTTCACATTTGAAAATGCCATTCATAGTAAGTTGAATACGCCAAGGGTTCATTCACAGAGGAATGAATGCGCATGCTTGCTTGGAAAAGATATTGGCCAATATGATACCTGTGGACATTTATGTAAATACTGTTATGCAAATTCTAATGCTGAAGCAGTAAAGATAAATATGAGAAATCATAATCCCAATTCGCCTTTTTTAATTGGAGAATTACAACCAGAAGATATAATCCATGAGGCAAAGCAGGAAAAATGGAAAGATGATCAGTTAAATATATTTGATTGGTTATAAAGGAAAGAGGCATACAATGAATCAGAAGGATAGAAGAAAATACTTAATCAAATATTTATTACAAGAGCAACCCAGGTATGCTGATGCCGAAATTCCGGATTCAGAAGATGAACAAAAAAGACTTCTTAGATCCTTGATGAATGTCAGAATGCCTGCAGTAATCAGTGATGATTTTCGAAAAATCCAAGAAGAATATCTAACAGAAGTTAAGTTGGAAAAGGGTATCATAACCACAGAAGACATGGATGAATTGCAAAAAGACATATTCTTGTGGAGAGGCGATATTACACGTATATCTGTTGGAGCCATTGTAAACGCTGCAAATAGCGGAATGACGGGCTGTTATCATCCATGTCACAATTGTATTGATAATTGCATTCACACCTTTGCTGGAATTCAATTAAGAGATGAATGTGCAGAAATGATGGAAGAGCAGGGACGTGAAGAAGAGACTGGAAGTAAAGAGCATGATGATGAAAGTTTGCGAGATGTGGAGCTTACTACCGGACTTGGAAGTGGGCCGACAGAAATAAAAAATGTTTGTCCAAATGCAACTGTACTAGAAGGCTTGGCTGTAAGAGGTTCTTCGGTGTCAGGAAGTAAGGCAGATATTGAAAGTTGGATTAGTGGATTGAATCTGGAGTAAACATTTCAAATAGAAGAATAAAATATTTTTATAGACAAGTAACCAATCGTTTATTATTGCAAGATAAATGGTTGGTTATTTTTGTCACCAAGCGTCCGAAGAAGCTGCAGTGGCAGGTTCTTTCATTGAGATTAATTATGGATGTTTATCGGATTTACATTGTGAAAAGTTTAATATTTGCCTTAAAAAGTCTAATATAAAACTGAAACTAACAAATAATAAACTTGATTTTTATATAAGAATAAGATATGATAAGTTTAAAATGAGAATGAAACAGTCTAGAATTGAACTGTTTTATACAAAAAGTAAGGTGATTACATGAATCTATATTTTGAATTGTTACAAAAGCCAGTGTTTACAGCAGAATATGTGAACCAGTATTACAATAACGTAGAAAGTACAAGATCTGCATTGAAACGACTTATGAAACAGAAGCTGATAATGAAAATTAGGAAAAATTTATATACCTGCATCAGTGGAGAGACTGGCGCACCTGTAGCAAACCGATTCCAAATTGGATGTTCCATTACGAAAAGTGCATATATTTCCCATCACACAGCAATCGAATATCATGGAATGTCTGATCAGGTATTTTATGATGTATATGTGTCATCTGAAACAAGATTTCAAGACTTTGAATTTGATGGATACACTTATAAATATCTTTCTACAAAAATGCAGACAGGTGTAGAGAATGTACAGTACAGTGATGGCATTCGGGTAACAGATATTGAAAAGACGCTGATTGACAGTGTAAAAGACATGGATAAAATCGCAGGTATGGAAGAGGTAATTGCTTTTATCGGGTCAATACGAAAATTAAATGAAAAGAAATTATGCCAATATTTATCAGAATATCAGAATCAGTTTTTATATCAAAAAATGGGATATTTAATAGAAAATTATTGTGGGGCAACAGGAATTACAGAGGAATTTTATCGAATATGTCTGGAACATATCGGAAAGAGTAAGAGGTATTTATCAAACGATATTTATCAGGGCAATTATAATTCTAAATGGAAGCTGGTTGTGGCAGATACAAAAATATACCGAAAGAATGGGGACAATGGAGAAGATGATAGAATATAATAAAATTCAGCTTGGCAAAAAGGCGCAGGAATACGGTTTTGTCAGAGATACTTTTGAGAAAGTGTTACGGTTAAAGGAAATATTGAAATATTTCAACAGTGAACCATATATGCAGGAACATCTGGTATTAAAGGGTGGTACTGCAATTAATATGCTGATATTTAATCTGCCAAGATTATCAGTTGACATTGATATGGATTATATCCCGAATGGAACAAAAGATGAAATGACAGCAGCAAGAGAGCAAATTACGGCTATCATAAAAGAATATATGGATATAGAAGGTTATCAGTTTTCATCCGCTTCCAGGTTTAGTTTTAGTCTGGATGCATTTCATTACCAATATCGAAATTCAGCGGGTAATATGGATAATATTAAGATAGAGTTAAATTATTCCTTAAGGGCACATATTTTAAAACCGATAAATTCAAGAATATTAACAGATGTCTTTGAAGAACAGTTTGAGGTACATACGCTTGCACCCATGGATATATTTGCAGCAAAAACCAATGCATTGATGAGCAGAGCAGCAGCCAGAGATCTTTATGATTTCAATAATATGGTCTTTTATGGACTTTTTGATTCGACAGAAGAAGATTTGTTTCGAAAATGTATTATTTTTTACAATACGATTTCCCAGGAAACTGTTAATAAGCAATTTGATACATCCGCAATCGAAAGACTGTCATTCCAGAAAATAAGGCGTGATTTATTTCCAGTTCTTCGGAAAAAGGATAATTTTGATTTGGAAGAGAGAAAATCCAGTGCCAGAAAATATCTTTCAGAGTTAATGCAGGTAACTCAAAAGGAAATGGAATATATGGAGGCTTTTGAGAACAAGGAGTACCGACCAGAATTGTTATTTCAAGATACGGATATTCTTGAGAATGTGAAAAATCATCCGATGGCATTGTGGAAATGCAGTTTATAAAGAATGCAGATTTTCAAAGAACTAAAAAATGTGTATAGCTATGGGAGAAACTTTGTCTAGTGTAGAATTACTAAATATTCTAGAGTTAGGTGGAGATAAAATTCAGAAGAAAACAAATCCAAGTGAAGTATATCCCATTTATAACAAAGATCGTTTCTGCACAATTCATAGCGGTTATTGCGATAATGATCATCTTGTATTTGCAACAAAATAGGTAATTACAAGAATAATTAGAGTAAAATACTTGCATCCTATCAAATATTGAGAGAATGCAAGTTGATTTATGTCAATACGCCTTATTATTTGGTACTTACGATGTAATAAATAGTATTTTGAGAGGGGGATTTTTGAAATGGTGAACATTTGTATGTTTCAAGCTGATGAAGGAGATTTTTTGTGGGTGGGCTATGGGAAAAATATAATAGAATCACATATTTTGATTGATGGAGGAACAAAGTATTGTGGTGAAAAATATGCTGAGGTTATTAAAAAAATTAATTTAAAAGGACAAAAAATAGAGGCAATTATTTTAACTCACATAGACTGTGATCATTTAGATGGAGTATGCGATGGAATTAGTAGAGTAGATCAAACAATACTAATGGATACTGTGAAAAAGATCATATTTAATTCTTCACAAAAAAGTGAAATAAAAGTAGAGAAACAATCAAAACAATATGGAGTAAAAGAAGAGATTTTGTTCGAAAATATCATTCATGAAAAGGGGTTGGATAATTGTCTGATATCAGGTGTTGTATTAGGAACACAAATTGAATTAGCAGGTGGTGCAATGTTAAAAATTATCAGCCCTGGTGAACGAGAATTAATAAAGTTAGGTGAAAAAGGGGAAAAATATAGGGAAAAGAAAAAAAGTGTTGTATATGCGCCAAATTTAGACCAAGTAAGAATGGATTTGGATGAATTAATGAATGAACCATTAAGAAAAGATTCATCAGTAAATAATGCTTCATCAATCGCATTTATTTTTGAATTTATGGATGTGAAAGGAGTTTTTTTAGGAGATGCATTACCATCTGTTTGCGTAAGAGGGGTTCATGAATTTGGTTTGTCACAACCTATTGAAGTAATCGAAGATGAGATTATTAATATTAGAAAAGAAATAAGAATAAAGAATAATGAAAAAAATAAGCAAAATGCGATATTTATTGAAAGTAGGGAGAAACTAGAAAATTTACTAAAAAGTTATTTTAGTCAATCTATAATGAATGAAATCTATATGAAAATAGAACCACATGAGGTAATGAAAAATGTGGATTATCATCTTGACTTTAATGAAAAAGATGAACCTGAATTGTCAATTAATGCTGTGAATTCAAAGGATGATTATTGTAGACCTGAGATATATTTTAGCACAGCGCAGTTAAATACGGTTGCATTTAGTTCTTTTTTTAGTTAGTCGAGCACTAGATTCATCTGATCTGCAAATTCAAACTATATGTGTTGATGATCCAATAGGACATTTTGATGATATGAATATTCTTGGATTTACTGATATGATAAGAAGTATTTTAGAAACAAAAAAATGCCAAATAATTATGTCAACACATGATGAAAAGATTTTTCAAATTATGGAAAGAAAACTCAGTAGCACATATTATAACTCTAAGTTTATCAAACTTACAGAGAGTGGTGCTGTTACATGGAAACATTCATAAGATCATGTAGTTAGAATTTGGTAATAATACCATTCAGATTTTACAAATGCATGGGTTCTATGTGGAAAGCGAAAAGAAAACGATTAGTTTTGACTTGGTAATTGATTTTTCATTAAGTGATGTTTCTGCGATAAAAAATCATCTGCTTAAGCAATTGAACCATAAATATGCAGAGTATCAATTCTATATCATATTTGAAAATAATTAGTGTCTGCTGATTAAAGCATTGTTGGTTCTAAATCAGCAGGTTTTACCC
>CAZUCI010000048.1:0-24435 GCA_964619485.1 uncultured Lachnospiraceae bacterium | reverse complement strand
GCTTTCAAATCTCGCCCCGAATTATAGAGTCCCAGCTACTGTATTAGGTGTAAAATTGTTATTAGAACTTGATAATGAGAAGTGAAACTTTCAGTTTGGACCTTTGTTAAGGATACTGAATTTAACAAGAAATAATGCATTTAGTAGGGGTGTTCAAATGAACACCCCTTTGAACACCCCAAATGGTACAATCGTTAAGATTGTATCATTTTTATTGTCCTAACGAATTCCTATGGACATCCATCTGCAGAGGTACTGAATCGTCTGCGTTCAGGTGGAACAAAGCTTTTTCGTACAGATGAGCAGGGTTCGGTTATTGCTCAGTCCGATGGAGAAAATATCACCTTTAACTGTGCTCCGACTGAGACCTGGC
Organism: uncultured Lachnospiraceae bacterium; assembly: GCA_964619485.1. GTDB lineage: Bacteria > Bacillota > Clostridia > Lachnospirales > Lachnospiraceae > UBA2882. The sequence continues at coordinate 24,062 of CAZUCI010000048.1, read as the reverse complement.
AAGCAGGTGAAGCAACAGGCGCGAGCTCGGAACAGAAAATGGAAATTACATATGTATTAAACACAAATTCTAAGAAATTTCATCGTCCAAGCTGTAGTTCTCTTCCAACCTCTAACAGGAAAGATAGTACTCAGAGCAGGGATGAACTGATTGCGGCGGGATATGAACCGTGTAAAAGATGTAATCCATGATTTATAAGCAAAAAAATGCAATTTTCAATTTATTATCAGATAAAATGTAAAGCGGGATGATTATGCAAAATAAAATAAAAAACCGAAGACGGAATATGCTTTTCCTGCTTCTTTTATTTATAGTCCTTTTGTGTGGCTGCGGTAAAAAGAATGAAGAGTTATATAATACTGCAGAAATTATTGAAGAATCAGATGTAAATCTGGATATAGAGGAAGAAACATCAGAAAAAAATAGTGATACGGTATCAGTAAACAATAGTGATATCATATCAGTGAACAATGTGTCGGAAAACAACAATGCGGATGATAAAAAGCAGGTTCAATTAATTATGGTAGGTGATGTTCTCCTGCATACACCAGTCAGCGAAAGTGGAAAGCGTGAAGACGGTACTTACAATTATGATGCTATTTTTGCTCATACAACGAGTTTAATCGGTAATGCAGATATAGCCATGGCTAACCAGGAAGTTATTCTTGGTGGAACCGCGCTTGGTTTGACAGGCTATCCCAGCTTCAACGGAGCCTTTGAAGTTGGAGATGCATTGTCCAAAGCTGGTTTTGATGTGATTTGTCATGCTACAAATCATGCGCTGGATCGTGGAGAAAAAGCAGTGCGAAACTGTCTTTCCTTCTGGGCAGAGAATCACCCGGAAATGACCATTGTAGGAATCAACGAAAGCAGTGAAAAACAGAACGAAATAACTATAGTTGAGAAACAGGGAATAAAAATTGCAATTTTAAATTATACATATGGAACAAATGGGATAAGTCTCCCGACAGGTGCTCCTTATCTGGTAAATATGTTAGATAAAGAAAAGATTGCCGAAGATGTTATGAGAGCCAGGGAGTTAGCTGATTTTATTATTGTTTGTCCTCACTGGGGAATTGAATATCATCATGAGGAGAGCGACGGACAGAGAGAGTGGGCAGAGTATTTGGCCTCTCTTGGTGTCAATCTGATTATTGGGACGCATCCACACGTGATTGAGCCGGTGGAATGGGTGAGTGCAGAAAACGGAAACAAAGCATTGGTATACTATTCCTTAGGCAATTTTGTGAATTCCACCAGTGATTATGGAGATGGTATTGCTGACAGGATGCTAGGTGCCATGGCTTCTGTTAAATTGGAGAGAAATGAAAATGGAGCTGTGGACATTGTTTCCTACGATTCCATTCCCTTAGTTTCTCACCTGGAGCCGGGCTTTGGCGGAATAACTGTTTATCCGCTGGAAGAATATAAACGGGAGTTAGCAGAAAGAAACGAAATTATAAAGCAGGATTCTAATTTTACGACAGAATATCTATGGAATGTTTGGAATGAAGTGATGAAAAAATAAGTATAAGGTTTCTTTTTTTAGGCGACATTCGAAATCACAACAAAGAGGAGAAAAATAAAATGGCAGAACAAGTATCCTTCCGTTATGCGGAAAGAAAAGACGTAGCATTAATTTTGGATTTTATTGTTGGTTTAGCAAAATATGAGAAGATGGAAGATGAAGTAATTGCGACACCGGAATTGTTGGAAGAGTGGATTTTTGATAAGAGCAAAGCAGAGGTTATCTTTACAGTAGTGGATGGAAAAGAGGTTGGGTTTGCACTTTTCTTCCACAATTTCTCAACATTTTTGGGAAGAGCAGGTATTTATCTGGAAGATCTTTTCATTAAGCCAGAGTATCGTGGTCATGGTTATGGGAAGGTAACCTTGAAGCAGCTTGCCAAAATTGCAGTAGAGAGAGGCTGTGGGCGTTTGGAATGGTGCTGTTTAGACTGGAATAAGCCAAGTATTGATTTCTATCTTTCCATGGGAGCAGTTCCAATGGATGAGTGGACAACCTATCGTGTAACAGGAGAAACGCTGGTTGAAATGGCAAAAAAGGGGAATTTTTAAATGCAGAACAGACCTGAGTTAAACAAGGAATTGGATAGTAAAACTTTTCGGGAGTTTTATTATCTGAAAGAAGAGTTAGTTGATTTTTGTAGAGAAAATCTCTTGCCTGTTTCAGGTGGAAAAATTGAAATTACAGATCGAATTGCGCATTTTCTTGATACGGGAGAAATACAGACAGCAACATCTGTAAGGAAAAAGGCGCCCGAAGTTGGTACAATTAGTGAAGATACATTAATTGAACTTAATTTTGTCTGTTCAGAAAAGCACAGAGCATTTTTCAAGGAGCATATCGGAAACAGTTTTTCTTTTCCTGTTGCTTTTCAGAAATGGCTAAAGGAAAATACGGGAAAGACATACAAAGATGCCATAGAAGCTTACCACCAGATTTTGGAGGATAAAAAGAAGGGCAAGAGCAAAATAGATAAGCAGTTTGAATACAATACATATATCCGTGATTTTTTTGAAGATAACAAAGGTAAATCCCTGGAGCAGGCCATTCAGTGCTGGAAACATAAAAAGCAGTTACCTGGGCACAACCGGTATGAAAGATCTGATTTGGAAGTTTTAAAGGTTTAGTAAATAAAAAAAGAGAAGTGATTAAAAGGAGAAAGAAAATGGCAAAAACTTACGAGGATTTTTTACAGGCAGTTTCAACAGAAAATATGGAGTTTGTTAGAAAATTACATGATTTATTTTTGCAGAATGGATGTAAAATCGAAGTGAAGGAAGCAAAGCAGGGTTATATGGTTTCCTATTCTTATATGAAAGATAAAAAGAAGATTGCACTTATGAATTACGTATTCCGTAAGAGCGGCATGTTGGTAAGAATTTATGCAAGACATATCCATATGTATCAGAATATTTTAGATACTTTACCAGAAAAGATGAAAAAAGATGTGATAAAGGCCGGTGACTGCAAAAGATTAAATGGAATCTCAGAATGTAGTCCGACCTGTACAGCAGGTTATGATTTCAATATGGATGGTATAAATTACAAAAAATGTAAAAATAGTGCCTTCTTCTGGTTGGTGCAAGATGGTAGTATGGAGTATATACAGAGTATCGTGGAGCATGAATTAGAATTGTGTGATGTAGATTAAACAGGGGAGATTTAAAAATGTGCTTTGTTTGTGACCGTATTCAAATGATTAAAAAGGGGACCAATCCATATTTTGTAAAAGAGTTAGAGACAGGTTACGTTGTGATAGGAGATCACCAGCATTTTAAGGGGTATACATTATTTCTCTGTAAAGACCATGAAGTTGAATTATATGACTTGGATAATCAGGTAAAAATGAAATTTTTAGAGGAAATGTCTATTGTGGCAGAGGCAGTATCCAAAGCTTTTGGTGCTGAGAAAATGAACTATGAATTGTTGGGAAATGGGGATACCCATCTTCACTGGCATCTGTTTCCAAGAGTAAAGGGAGATATCGAAAACTATGGTAATCACGGTGCTGGGCCAGTCTGGTGCTATCCTGTGGAAAAGATGTACAGCGACGATAATCGACCATCTGATGGAGAGCTTGAGCAGATGAAGGAAAAATTGTTAGTTGAGTTAGAGAAAATATTATCACGTTAACGAAGGAAAAGTTAGCTGAAAAGGGGAAGTGTAAAAATGAGAAAAAATTATTTAGACAATATTCGTATTGTGACGGTTATGCTGGTTGTTTTGTATCATATCTTTTATATGTTCAATGGCATGGGAGTAGAGGGTGTTGTTGGTGCTGTGACAGCATTTCATGGACAGGATGCAATTTTATACCTGCTGTATCCCTGGTTTATGGTCATTTTGTTTATTGTCAGTGGCATGAGTGCAAGATACTATCTGGAAAAGCATACAGGAAAGGAATTTATTAAAGCAAGAACCCGTAAACTTTTAGTTCCATCTACCATTGGTCTGGTAGTATTTGGATGGGCACAGGGATATTTTAATATGGCTATTGGGCATGCATTTGATACAATGCCAAAAACACCAGCACTTATCCTGTTTTTAATTATGATTGTTTCGGGAACAGGAGTGCTGTGGACGATTCAGGTTTTATGGATTTGTTCCCTGATTCTTATGTTGGTTAAAAAGATAGAAAAGGATCGTCTTTATAAGCTGGGTGAAAAAGCAAACATTGTAATTTTAGTGCTTCTTGGGATTCTGGTTTGGGGAGCTGCACAAATTCTAAATACTCCTATCATAGCAGTATATCGTTTTGGTATTTACATCTTCACCTTTTTGTTGGGCTATTATGTTTTTTCACATGAAAAGGTTACAGATTTATTAGCAAAACACAGTGTTTGGCTGATTCCATGTGCCGTTGCGCTTGGAGTGGCATATACATATTTTTATTATGGTGAGAACTTTGCGATAGAGCCTGGAGTGAATGCTCCTTTGGCAATTGCATATGGCTGGATGGCTTGTCTGGCGATCATAGGTGGAATGAAAAGATGGGGAAATAAAACAGGTAAATTTACAGAGTTTATGAATAAGAAGAGCTTTGGATTATATGTATTCCATTATCTGGGATTATCAGCTATGGCGTATTTATTAGTAGACCAATTGCAAATGGCTGGAATTGTCGTTTATTTACTTTCCGCTATTGCGTCCGTTGCAGGAGCATTTTTACTAAATGAAATTATTTCCAGAATACCTGTAATCAGATGGTGTGTACTGGGAATCAAAAAAGTGAAATAGAATAATAATTACGAGGTAACAGCACTGGGAGAATAAATCCGGAGAGATAAGGAAGCTGTATATTATCAGAAGAAGGTATGATATGGAAATAAAAGAAATTGACTTTGATTTTTCTGTTTGTAAGGTTACAGACTATTCGTTGGTAAAAATTAATTCAGAATATTGTTTTATCGGGAAAACGGATGAAGAAAATTCACTGGTTTGTCTGACAAATGATGTGCCATCAAATGTGATTGAAAGAGAGGATGGCTGGAAAGCTTTTCGTATTCAGGGTGTACTGGACTTTTCTTTGGTTTATATTCTATCTAAAATTTCCAGTATTTTAGCAGAACAAAAAGTTGGTATTTTTGCAATTTCAACTTTTAATACGGACTATATTTTAACAAAAAAAGAAAATTACCAAGATGCTTTAAAGATTTTGAGTAATGCTGGGTATACAGTCGTTAGTTAGTAGATTGAGAATACGAGAAAAGTTGAAATGTTCATAATTTTTTGGAAGGCGATATTAAGATGATAGTTCATGAAAGAGATGATGAAATATGGGAACAGATGAAGTCGGATTGTTCCAAATGCTCCGGATTATGTTGTGTTGCTCTGTTCTTTTCAAAAATAGACGGCTTTCCAAAGGATAAAATCGCAGGGACGCCATGCAACAATTTGTTAGAAGATTATCGATGTAAGATTCATCCGTTGCTTGAAAGTCAGAACATGAAGGGTTGTATTGGATATGACTGTTTTGGTGCAGGACAGCAGGTAACGCAGAATATTTACGAAGGACAGACCTGGAATGACAAGCCAAACCATGCAACAGAGATTTTTCATGTGTTTACCACAATATATCAACTTTATCAAATTCGATACTATCTGATAGAAGCAATGACCTTGATTGCAGCAAAATCATTAAAAGAATCCATTCAAAGTTTGATTGAGGAAAATATAAGAATATGTAATAGGCATCCTCAAAGCATTTTATCCTTTGAGTTGGAGGAATACAGAAACAGAGTCAACCTTGTTTTGAAGCAGGCATGCAGGCTGCTACAGCAAACAGCGCATAGTGAAAATAAGAAAATACCAGCTATTATTCCAGGTGGTAATTATAAGAAAAAGGATATGAGTGGAACAGATCTTAGCAGTCAGCTGCTAATTGCAGCAAACTTTGAAGAAGCTGTTTTTAAAGGCACAATTCTTTTGGGATCTGATACAAGGGATACAGATTTTAGAGATGCTGATCTGAGCGAAGCTGTGTTTTTGACGCAGGGACAAGTCAATTCTGCCAAAGGAAACCGCAATACCAAGTTGCCCTATCACTTGGATTATCCACCAACATGGAAGTAGTTCTTTTAGTAAATGTGAAAAGGGGAAATAAAATGGCTTTTGATTTTAAAAAGGAATACAAAGAGTTTTATATGCCGAAAAGTAAACCGCAGATTGTTGAGATACCTAAGGCTAACTATATTGCGGTCCGTGGACAGGGAGATCCAAACGAAGAAGGCGGAGCATATCAGCAGGCTGTTGGCGTGTTGTATGCAATTGCCTATACTTTAAAGATGAGCTACAAAAGTGATTATAAAATAGAAGGTTTTTTTGAATATGTTGTTCCACCATTGGAAGGATTTTGGTGGCAGGAAAATATTAATGGAGTTGATTATTCGAACAAATCTTCTTTTCACTGGATTTCAGTAATCAGGCTGCCTGATTTTGTAACCAAAGAAAATTTTGCATGGGCCGTTGAAACCGCATCAAAAAAGAAAAAGCTTGATTGTTCCTCAGCTGAATATTTAACAATAGAAGATGGATTATGTGTTCAGATCATGCATATTGGACCATTTGATGACGAACCTGCTTCTGTTGCAATGATGGATGCATTTTTGCAGGAAAATGAGTATGAAAACGATATGAATTCCAATCGTCTGCATCATGAAATTTATATGTCTGATGCAAGGAAGGTTGCACCAGAAAAATGGAAAACTGTCATTCGTCATCCGATTAAAAGAAAGTAATATAATTAGACTTAAAAAGGAAAGGAATTGAATCCAATGTTCATGCAAGACATAAAGATTAGATTTTAAACAATTGGGTGTGATTCCAAACGGTTTTCGCATGAAGGATGGACACTATGAAAATATTTGTCCATATTATCATGAACTGTAATGAGGAAAAAATATGAGCGGAGAAGAATTACGAGAATATATAGCAGATATTTATGATGTGGACGCAGAGTTTCCATGGGGAAAGTATCCAGGACACATGGTATTTCGACATGGTGATAATAGTAAATGGTTTGCTTTAATTATGAATATTTCCAAGGATAAAGTTGGACTTCAGGGTGAAGGAATGCTGGATATTGTAAATATAAAGTGTGATCCGGTTATGATAGGCTCTCTGCTTTTAAAAAAGGGTTTTTTTCCAGCTTATCATATGAACAAGAATTATTGGATTTCTATTGCATTGGATGGCACCGTCTCTGATGAAGAGCTAAAGATGCTTATAGATATGAGTTTTGATTTAACGGCACCAAAAATAGTTGGGAAAAAGAGGGGAAAAGCAGATGGATGAAGAATGGAAAAAATTATATGATATAGCAATGAGCAAAATTAACCCAAAGAAAATATCTGAGAGCATGAGTTCAGGAGAAGTGGCAGCAGCATTGCTCACAAAATCTGGCACTATTTTTTCCGGCGTATGCATTGATACGGGCAGCTCCTTAGGAATGTGTGCAGAGAGAAATGCGTTATCAAACATGATTGCACAAGGAGAATTTGAAGTAGAAAAGATTTTATCTGTTTATCTGGATGGAACGGTAATGCCTCCATGTGGTGCATGTAGAGAATTTATGATGCAGCTGGGAAAAAATATTCAGGTGTTAGTCAATAATCAGGGGAAAGTCATGAAATTAAGTGAATTAATGCCAGAATATCCTGGGTAATTGGAAGAGATGGGAAGGTTTGCAGAAAAAACTAACGATATAGAAAGAAAATTAGAAAAATAGAAAAGTTGAGGAATTAAAATGACAAATATTAATAGAGTGGATGAATATAAAAGCGACTTTTTTGTAAAACTATATCAGTAATATCCTTTTTTTCTATAATAGCTTGTAAGATTTTTTTTCGATTTTGTGGAATACTTATATCAGTTAAGTATTGTAAACCTGCCAAATGGAAAAAATCGCTTTCTATGAAATTAAGTTTAAGTTCTAAGCTTTTTCGGTTTTTGGATACTACAAAAGTGTATTCAAAATCTTGAAGTACAACAAATTTTGCAGCGCATTCGTATAGTATGTCCATATTTCTCCTAGTATGTGAAAAGACCTTATACCAAAGTATAAGGTCTTACAAAATTCTAAAAATCAACTTTCTTTCGCAAAATGCTAAGATGGATTATGGTAAGTTGACACCTTTGTAATCCTCCATAGTCCCCGTTTTCCATCACGGATTCTATTTCATAGGAAAAACTGCATTTGATGAGTATGCGTCTCAAGAAGTTTCCTTCTAAGATTATATTATGTCCTCTAATCAGAAATGTCAATCCTGTTTTTGATTAAAAAGTTATTAGGCGTTTGTGAAACGCCACAAGCCTTGATTTTACAGGCTTTTTTTCTGTTCAAAATAGAATAACTCCTCTCAGGTATGTTATAATTGAATTGACTAGAAACAATCTAACAAAACCTAGAAAGGAGTTATCTTATGGCTATTATACCATGTAATCAGCTTTCATTGGCAGATGTTTTTTCAGATTGTCAGGATATTTATGAATCTGACAAACCTGCGTTCCTGTCTCTTCTTCAATCTAACATTGATCTTGATGAAATTATTCCTGATTCCTTCCGGAATCATTTCTATGCATCAACGGGTAGATCCCGTAAATACCCTTTACATGCCTTTTTATGGGCACTTATTATTCAGCGGATTTTTTCAATTCCGACTGATTCATTACTTCTTGTTTTTCTCAAGTATTCTCGACATCTTCGTGAGTTCTGCGGCTTTACAAAAGTTCCTGATGCTTCTAAAATCACCCGTTTTAAACAAGACTTCCTATCGGACTTACAATTAGTTTTCGATAACCTTGTTGAGGTTACCGAACCAATCTGCCAGGCAATTGACTCTGCAAAAGCTGATATGACCATTTTTGATTCCTCTGGTATTGAAGCATGGGTGACTGAAAACAACCCTAAGTTTGCCAATCGCATCATAAAGCAACTAAAATCCTATGCTAAAGCGAATCACTTCAATTCCAACTATAATCCGTACAAAGCTGCTTATGGCTCCATGCCTTCTCACGCATCTGCTAATGATCAGATTAAACAACTCTATGTGGATGGTCATTTCTGCTATGTCTATAAAATCGGCATTGTCACAAATGGTCTCGGCATTGTTCGTCACCTTGACTTCTACAACAAAGACTTTCTTAAATCTCATCCTGAACTTATTCCTAATAAGAAGTCGGATTCTCCTGATGACGATAAATCAATTCATGATGCAAGACTTTTGATTCCTACACTTCAGGATTTCTTTAAAACACATCCTCTTATCAATCCCAAAACTTTTCTTGGGGATGCTGCTTTTGATTCCATTGGATTATATAAAGCACTGCTCACTGGTGATACATTCGGGGAAAATAAACACTTTTCATCTGCTTATATCCCTTTAAATTCAAGATCAATGCTCCAAAATGTTGATTGTAAAATCAACGAAAACGGTATTCCTTGCTGCCCAAAAGATGAAACATTTCCAATGAAATATGAAGGTATCTCTAAGCAGAGTAATGGAATTTTAAAATACAAATTTGTATGTCCTAGAATGATTTGGGACTACAATCCTGAAACAAAGCGGGCTCATCGCAAATGTACTTGCGATAATCCATGTACGGATTCTAAATGTGGTCGCATGATCTATATTTACCCTGAAAAAGATCTTCGTGCTTATCCCGGTGCTCTTCGTGGTACACAAGAATGGGATTCCACATATAAAATTCGCACCACTGTCGAGCGTTCTATCAATCACTTTAAAGATTGCTTCGGACTTGCTGGTCGCAAAACACAAAATGAAAAAACACTTCATGCTGACTTGATTCTTTCAGGAATAACTCAATTAATTTCTGTAGTCTTAGCCGATAAATTACATCAGCATCAATTCATACGAAGTATCAAGCCTCTCATAGCATAGGACTTACCAACATAATATTATTCTTGCCTTATTAAGTGTGCCTATTTTTATCCAATGTACTCTTTTATCCTAGAATTGCTGCATTGTAGCAATTCTTCCTTGTTTTGAATCAAGATTGCGAACTTGTTTCGCAATTACCTAATTAAAAAGTTATATTAAAAATATAGAAGATTACTATTAATTTAATTCAAAATTAGTCATTTCCTATATTCTATCAATTCATGGATATCAATATTTAAATACCATAACAATTTACAGATTAGACCTACATCGAGTCGTTGAAATTCATCGCGGCAATAGCGGTTAAAATTACTTCGGGGTATATCAAGGTCTTTACATACTTTATTTTTGGAGATTCCTTTTTGAGCCAGAATTTCTTCAATGTTTAGATGGAGAGAACCATAATTCATAAAAACCTCCTGAGTACTTTACTATTTATGAGTAAGTATATATAATGAGTTTGTATTTAGTAATTCACAATAAAGTCACTCACTATAAAGTGAGGGTAAAGGAGGAAATATGGGTAATTTTGGAGTAGTATTGACAGTTTTAGGGATTATTGTTTTTTTTGCAGGTGCAATGACACCTGGATTTATTATTTTTATTATTGGGTTAGCATTAATATGGCTTGAAAGTTTGGCAGAAAAAGAAAACAGACATACAGATCAGTATGGAAAAATTGCTAGATGTCCTAAATGTGGTTCTTTAAATGTATATCAGATGAATTTTGATGATAAACGTCAGAGCATTGCTTTTTGGGGAGTTGCATCATCAAAAATTGGCAAGATATATCATTGTGACAATTGTGGAAACGAATGGTAGGTTTTTAATACTTAAAGAAAATTATTATGAAATAACTGAAATCTGTAGAATAAAGGAATAATAAAATTGTTTTTGTGAAAACGCGGAAGTAAATATCCGCGTTTTATTTTGACAATAGAACAGTACATAAACTGATAGCTATTATTGAAAGGACAAGTCCAAAGCGATAATATAGTAAAACTGCGATATTTAACAGAGAAAAAGAGGAACAAGTTTTTACTCATTCCTCTTTCAAAAGTCTTTATTCTATGCGGTTTTCAGCTTAGCCAAAGTATCTCTTCAGTAATCCTTCGAATGCTTTTCCGTGTCTAGCTTCGTCTCTTGCCATTTCATGAACTGTGTCATGGATAGCATCTAAGTTAGCTGCTTTAGCACGTTTAGCAAGGTCAAATTTACCGGCTGTTGCACCGTTTTCAGCTTCTACTCTCATCTCGAGGTTTTTCTTTGTGGAGTCGGATAATACTTCTCCAAGAAGCTCTGCAAATTTAGCAGCATGTTCAGCTTCTTCGTAAGCTGCTTTCTCCCAGTATAAACCGATTTCAGGATAGCCTTCTCTGTGAGCAACTCTTGCCATAGCAAGGTACATACCAACTTCGGAGCATTCTCCATTGAAGTTTGCTCGAAGGTCAGCCATGATATCCTCGGAAGCTCCCTGAGCTACACCTACAACATGCTCAGCTGCCCATGTTTTGTCCTCACCCTGAACAATAAATTTCTCAGCTGGTGCATTACATACTGGACATTTCTCTGGTGCTGCATCTCCCTCGTGAACATAACCGCATACGCTACATACAAATTTCATAATCATTTTCTCCTTTTTCTTCTTTTATTTTTGTTTTTAATTTTGAGCACTCGCAAATGCGAGAAGCTTAAGTTTTTATTTCATAATGGTATATTTACCAGATTATGCATTTTTTAAACAGTTTGGACAGACACCCTGAAAATAGGTTACATGTCCTGTAATCTGACCTGGAAAGACCTGACTGGCGTCCTGGTCAATTTTTTTGTTTTCCTCACACTCGTAATCAATATCTAAAACGCTGCCGCATTGACTACAGAGGAAATGCAGGTGAGGATTTACATTGGCATCAAAATGATCAATGCCATCTTCCATATGAAGTTTTAAAATTTCGCCCATATCAGAGAGCAGTGTCAAATTCCTGTAAACGGTACCAAGACTGATATTTGGAATAACCTGCCGCACGTTGCTGTACACAACTTCTGCTGTGGGATGATCCTTGCGAGTCATAAGAAAAGCCAAGATTGCTTCTCGCTGTCGAGATCGTTTAACTGCTGCCATTTGTCCTCCTTTTTGTATTTCAGTAATGATTACGTTTTAGTATATTAGGAATTATTCCTATTGTCAAGCATATTTTGTAAAATATTTATAAAAAAGATGATATTATCATTAATTACATGGACATTGCTTTCACAAAACGTATATAATATGAGTGTTTGAAGGGATTGGGGCATATGGAAAAAGAGAAAAAGGGAACTTCATTAAAAACGCGTATTGTAATTGCCAGTATGATTATGGTAATTATACCGATTGCTTTTACCGGACTGGCATTGATTGGCTTGAAGCTGTATTTTACCAATTCCATGGGAGCACAGTCGTTTGAAGCCAAAATGGACCCGGAGCTGATGAAGCTTTTTATGGTAGATATTTTTGCAGCCATTGTGGTGATTCTGCTGATTTCAGTTTTTATTTTAAGGCAGTGGATTCACAGAGGAATTGTTAATCCAATCTGGGAACTGGATGTTGCCATGAAGAAGATTTCGGAAGGCAATCTGGACTACCGTATCAATAATCATTATGCCGGTGAAATCGGTGAATTATTCGATAATTATGAGGAGATGCGCCTGCGGCTGAAGGAGTCCACGGACGAGGTCATGGAAAATGAGAAAAAGAACCGTGAACTGGTCAGCAATATTTCCCATGATTTAAAGACACCAATCACAGCCATAAAGGGTTATGTGGAAGGAATTATGGATGGTGTTGCAGACACGCCGGAGAAAATGGATAAATATATCAAGACCATTTATAATAAAGCAAACGACATGAACCGGCTGATCAACGAACTGACCATTTATTCAGGAATTGATAACAATCGAATTCCTTATAATTTCCAGAGAATTAATGTAAGAGATTATTTTAATGACTGTGTGGAGGAGGTTGGTCTGGATCTGGAGTCCAAGAATATCGAGTTAAATTACGACAATCTGGCGCCACCGAATACACAGATTATTGCAGACCCGGAGCAGTTGAAGAGGGTTATTAATAATATAGTAGGAAACAGTATCAAATATATAGATAAGGAAAAAGGAATTATTGAGATTCGAATTCTGGACGAGTTAGATTCTGTCCGGGTTGAGATAGAGGATAATGGCAAGGGAATTGCAGCAAAGGATTTAAGCCGTGTCTTCGAACGTTTCTATCGTACGGATGCTTCCAGAAATTTCAGCAAGGGCGGAAGTGGTATTGGACTGTCAATTGTGAAAAAGATTATCGAGGACCATGGCGGGTACATCTGGGCAACCAGCAAGGAGAACGAGGGAACCTGCATGCATTTTGTAATCAGAAAGTATAAAGAGGTTGATAAGGATGAGCAGTAAAATTTTAATTGTGGAAGATGAAGAAACAATCGCAGATCTGGAGAAGGATTATCTGGAGATGAGTGGCTATGAGGTCACCATCGAAAATGATGGAACCAGGGGATTGGAGACGGCATTAAACAGCGATGCCAATCTGATTATTCTGGATTTGATGCTTCCCGGCGTGGATGGCTATGAAATTTGTAAAAAGGTAAGAGAGCAGAAGAATATTCCTATTATTATGGTCTCTGCCAAGAAGGATGATATCGACAAAATCCGTGGATTAGGTCTTGGAGCGGATGATTACATGACCAAGCCCTTCAGTCCAAGTGAGCTGGTTGCAAGGGTAAAAGCCCATCTTTCCCGTTATGACCGCCTGATTGGTTCTAATCAGAAGACCAATGACATTGTGGAGATTCGTGGAATTAAAATCGATAAAACTGCCCGCCGCGTATATATTAATGGGGAGGAAAAGGTTTTTACAACCAAGGAGTTTGATCTTTTGACCTTCCTTGCAGAAAATCCAAACCATGTATTTACCAAGGAAGAGCTGTTCCGTGAAATCTGGGATATGGATTCCATTGGAGATATTGCAACTGTAACTGTTCATATTAAAAAGATTCGTGAAAAAATTGAATTCGACACAGCGAAACCACAGTACATTGAAACTATCTGGGGTGTAGGATATCGTTTCAAGGTATAAGGGGAAGCAATGAAAACAGAAATTCTTTATGAGGATAAAGACATCCTGGTGGTTTACAAGCCAGCCGGTGTTCCAACAGAAAGCGCATCGGCGCTGGTGATGGACGTGGTGTCTGAGTTAAAGGGGTATCTGGCTCAGGGGGAAAAGAAGAGCGCAGATAAAAACGCAGGTAAAAGTGAAAGAAGTGAAACATATCTTGGTCTGATTCACCGTTTGGATCAGCCGGTAGAGGGCATTTTGGTTTTTGCCAAAACACCAAAGGCGGCAGCAGATTTAAGCAGACAGGTTGCAGACCGCAAACTGAAGAAACAGTATCTGGCAGCAGTTTATAAAAATCATGCTGTGGATAACTCGGAGAATAAAGCGGTAAAGGGTGGAAAAGTTACTCTTACTGATTATCTCCTGAGAGATGGAAGAAGTAATACCGCTTCTGTTAGCGATGCTTCAGATAAAAGAGCCAAAAAAGCAACACTTCAATATGAAGTAATCGCAGAGGAAGAGAATTACGAAATTGTCAAAATTGACTTGGAAACAGGAAGGCATCATCAGATTCGCGTTCAGATGGCTCACCATGGCTTGCCACTCCTGGGAGACCGCAAATACGGCAGCAGAGATGCGGAAAGGCTTGGAGAAGCACTGGGTGTAACGGATGTGGCTCTATGTGCGTGGAAGCTTTCCTTCAGGCATCCAATTACAGGCAAAAACATGGAATTTAAAGCCAGTTCAGGGAAAGAAATCCTGCGAAAATATACAGTATAAAAGAAAGTCTATTTCCCATACTATCAACAGGTGATGGTATGGGAATTTTATTTGATTTTTTGAAGAAATACAGAAAAATGCTCTGGATGACAGCTGCAGCGATACTGCTTTTTTTCGTATTTAAATATGTACTTACACTGATGCTGCCTTTTGTTATCGCAGCACTTTTTGTATATTTCTTTTCTGTGCCATTGCATAAAGTCAGCACGAAGCTTCATATTGGAAAGGGCGTTTTAGCGGGGATATTTCTGCTGATAATTCTTCTTTTGTTAGCCTGGCTTACCTGGAAGGGCTCTGCCTGGGGAATGGAAAAATGCAGTATGCTTTTGCATAAATCTGGGTATTATGAAGAGCGATTCTGTGCAATTGTTAAGGGCTGCTGCTGTAGTATGGAAAGTAAATTTGGAATGAACGCAGAGGAGCTGGAGCATTTAATCATAGAGCGGACAGGAATTTTCTGGACAGATATGAAGGCAGATCTGGTTCCGAAAATTTTTGGAAAATCAATTCTTTATGGAAAGGCCTGTTTTGAAGCTCTTCTCTTTGTGCTGGTGACCTTTATCGCCGTTGTTTTCCTGGCGAAGGATGGGGAAATGCTATTGCAGAAAGTAGAGGAAAATGCATTTTTGGAACAGCTGGTAGAGGTCATTCATTCGCTGCTAAAGCTGACGGCTGCATATATAAGGGCACAGCTTGCAATTATTATAGTGGTGGTGCTCATTTGCTTTCTGGGATTTGCTCTGGCCGGTTTTGGAAAAGCACCTCTTTGGGGCGTTGTCACAGGGATGCTGGATGTGCTTCCGTTCATTGGAACCGGCTCGGTTCTTTTGCCATTGGCACTGGTACAGCTTTTATTGGGAAAATCCAGGGAAGCAGTGATTCTTACAGCCACATTTATTGTCAGTGCCCTGGCCAGGGAGTTTCTGGAGCCAAAGCTGGTGGGCAGAAAAATGGGAGTATTACCGGTTGCTATTTTATTCGCGGTCTATGTTGGCGCCAGGGTATTTGGCGTGGCAGGGGTGTTTTTAGGTCCTGTATATTTGTTGTTTTTACTGGAATTTTACAAAAAACTGAGCGCATGAAAATTGACGCATTTGGAAGATGAACGTATAATGTACAAGAAGTAATAATATACTTACGTAAAGTAAAAGGGAGAAAAAACAAATGTGGACGAGAGTAGAATTAAAAACGAAAGCAAAGGAACTGTTAAAAGGGGTTTATTGGAAGGCTGTGCTGGTTAGCTTTATTTTGGCATTAATTACAGGAGGAGGCAGTGCGGGAGGTTCCTCTGCACGCAACAATGTTTCTCAGTCGGGATCATCCGGAAGCTTCAATTTTTCAGATCCCACTTTTCTGACGATTATGGGAATTGCAGCGGTTGTGTTTATGATTGCCATGATTGCTGGTCTGGCACTGGGAATTTTCCTGTTTAATCCGCTGACAATTGGCGCACAGAAATTTTTTGTTCAGGCAGAAAGAGAAGAAGATCCTTCTTTAAATTATCTGGGATATGCATTTAAAAATAATTACGGAAGAAATATTCTTACCCTGTTTTTGATGGGATTATACATTTTCCTCTGGAGCTTATTATTCATTATTCCAGGTATTGTAAAGGCATATCAGTATCGTATGGTTCCATATATTCTGGCCGACAGACCAGAGCTGGATCAGAAAGAGGTCTTTGCTCTTTCCAAACAGATGATGGACGGAGAGAAATGGAATGCATTCGTTTTAGATTTATCTTTCCTTGGATGGCATATCTTAGGAATTATCACTGCCGGCATTCTGGAAATTTTCTATATTGCGCCATATGTGAATCTGACCAACGCTCAGTTGTACCTGACCTTGTCCGGAACGCAAGAAACCGTTGACAAAACGCCAGAATATGCATACAATGAGGCATAGATAGGCAAAGAAGAGGATTAGTATGACAGGAAAGCCTTCAGAGAGGGAATTACCGGTTTGACCGGGGCTGTGAGATTCCCAGGTGGAAATGCCAGAACCTGCCTTGGAGCTGCGTATGAAAGTACGACGTAAGCCGGCGTTAACGGTAAGAGATGAGTAAGTAATTACTAATTAGGGTGGTACCGCCGGTTTCCGGTCCCTTTGTGGATTGGAGAACGGCGGTTTTTTACGCGGATTATGAGGAAAATTTATTTTCCCAACAACAGACCGCAGGGAAAAATTGAAATAGCGAAGAGGAGAGAAAGAGATGGCTGACAAAAAATTAGTAGAAGCAATCACATCCATGGATGTAGACTTTGCACAGTGGTACACAGATGTAGTGAAAAAGGCAGAGCTTATGGATTACACAAGTGTAAAGGGCTGTATGGTTTTCAAACCGGCTGGATATGCAATCTGGGAGTTAATCCAGAGACAGCTGGATGATCGTTTCAAGGAAAATGGAGTAGAGAACGTATATTTACCAATGTTTATTCCGGAAAGTCTTTTGGAAAAAGAAAAAGATCATGTAGAAGGCTTTGCACCAGAGGTAGCATGGGTTACACAGGGTGGTTTACAGCCATTACAGGAGAAATTATGTGTCAGACCTACCTCTGAGACTTTATTCTGTGATTTTTATAAAAATGACATTCATTCCTACAGAGATCTTCCAAAGGTTTACAATCAGTGGTGCTCCGTTGTCCGCTGGGAAAAAGAGACAAGACCATTCCTCAGAAGCCGTGAGTTTTTATGGCAGGAGGGTCATACAGCGCACGCAACAGCTGAGGATGCACAGGAAAGAACAATCCAGATGCTGAACGTTTATGCCAAATTCTGCGAGGAAGTTTTAGCAATTCCTGTTATCAAGGGTCAGAAGACAGATAAGGAAAAATTTGCGGGTGCAGAGGCTACTTATACAATTGAAGCCTTAATGCATGATGGAAAGGCATTACAGTCCGGAACCAGCCACAACTTTGGAGATGGTTTTGCAAAGGCCTTTGGCATTCAGTATACAGATAAGGATAACAAATTACAGTATGTTCACCAGACCTCCTGGGGTATGACAACCCGTCTGATCGGTGCAGTTATCATGGTTCACGGAGATAACAGCGGATTAGTACTGCCTCCAAGAGTAGCACCTACTCAGGTCATCATCATTCCAATTCAGCAGAAAAAGGATGGCGTGTTAGACAAGGCTTACGAATTAAAAGAGCGTTTGGGCAAGGGCGTGAACAGTAACTTCCGTGTAAAGGTTGATGATTCTGATAAGAGGGGATGGAAATTCTCCGAATGCGAAATGAGAGGTATTCCTGTCAGAGTAGAGATTGGACCAAAGGATATCGAAGCTGGAAAATGTGTGCTTGTGCGCCGTGATACCAGAGAAAAGATTGAATGTGCACTTGATGAAGTGGAAGAAAAGGTGGCAGCACTTTTAGAGACCATTCAGAAGGATATGTTGGAAAAAGCAAGAACTCATAGAGATAATCACACCTATGTGGCAACAAATATGGAAGAATTCGAGCAGGCATTTGCAGAAAAATCCGGATTTGTAAAAGCAATGTGGTGTGGAGACCAGGCCTGTGAGGATGCAATCAAAGAGAAATTGTCTGTAACCAGCCGTTGTATGCCTTTCGAGCAGGAACAGCTTGCAGGAACCTGTGTATGCTGTGGAAAACCGGCTAAAAAAATGGTTTACTGGGGCAGAGCTTACTAAGATTGATTTTCATGGAAAAGCTTAGTACAATAGATTTGTAGTTCAGCTGCATTTGGCAGGGATAAAACAATAAATGGAAAAGGCGTCAGGACTCCGTCAGCTTTGATGGCACCTTATGCCGGGTAGAAAGAAGGATATTAAAAATGAATATTTTGGTTATCAATTGCGGAAGCTCTTCTTTAAAGTATCAGTTGATTGACAGTGACAGTGAAAAAGTATTGGCAAAGGGTCTTTGTGAGCGAATCGGCATCGATGGAAGTGCCATTACCCATCAGCCGGCTGGTGGAGAAAGGGTTACTACTAAGGTAGATATGCCAAATCACACAGCAGCTGTAAAATATGTAATCGAAAAATTAGTAGATAAAGAGGTTGGAGTCGTTTCTTCCTTAGAGGAAATCGGAGCTGTTGGACACAGAATCGTCCATGGAGGCGAGAAGTTTGCCAGCAGTGTGATTATTGATGATGCTGTGATGAAAGCAGTAGAGGAATGTAATGACCTGGCACCACTTCATAATCCGGCCAACTTAATCGGAATCAATTCCTGTAAAGAAATTATGCCAAATGTTCCAATGGTAGCTGTTTTTGATACAGCCTTCCATCAGACAATGCCAAAGGAAGCCTACCTTTATGGACTTCCATATGAGTATTATGAGAAATATAAAATCCGTCGTTATGGCTTCCACGGAACCAGCCATGATTTTGTAAGTAACCGTGTCGCAGAGCTCTGTGGTAAAAAGAGAGAGGACATGAAGATTATCGTCTGCCATTTAGGAAACGGTGCTTCTGTCTCTGCTGTAAAGAATGGAAAATGTGTGGATACCTCCATGGGACTTACTCCATTAGAGGGTCTGATCATGGGAACCAGAAGTGGTGACATCGACCCGGCAATTATCAGCTTTATCGCAGATAAAGAAGGAATTACTGCCGATGATGTAATCAATATCTGCAACAAAAAATCCGGTGTGCTTGGTTTGTCCGGTGGACTTTCCAGTGATTTCCGCGACCTTGGCACTGCAGCAGCAGAAGGAAATGAGAAAGCAAAAACAGCCCTTGATACCTGGTGCTACCGTGTAGCAAAATATGTTGGTGCTTATGCAGCAGCCATGAACGGTGTAGATGTTATTGCCTTTACAGCCGGCGTTGGCGAGAATAATATGGATGCACGTGCTCAGGTTTGCAGCTATTTGGGTTACCTTGGAGTAACGATTGATGCAGCTGCAAATAATTGTCGTGGTGAGGAAGTGGTTATCTCTACACCTGACAGTAAGACAAAGGTTATGGTTGTTCCTACAGATGAGGAGTTAGCCATCGCCAGAGAAACACTTCGCCTTGTAAAATAATTTGCGTAGGGTTTCTATTGTAAATCAACCGCGGAAACAAGTGGAGGTTTTATGGTCGATAATTTTTTAAGAGGTCTGGTTGAAAAGGAATGGAAAATCGGTAAGCTTACCATTGGATTTTTAGATATCCTTTTGGTGTTCTGTGCAACCTTCTTTGGATGTGCCATCCGATTTGCCTTAAGAGATGTCATTGCCGGGGATTATAAGATGTTTTTTGAACCCTGGGTCGCAACACTTCGCGAGGCCGGCGGCGGACTGAAGGGACTTTCGGCAGAATTTGAGTATGTGGACTATACAACACCGTATCTGTTCATTTTATCCTGTATCAGTATCTGCCCATTATTTAATACGCTTTATCTCATGAAAATGGTTTCCATCTTCTTTGATTTTGTGGCAGCAATTGCTGTGGCATTCATTGTATATGAAGGCACCCAAAGTAAAAATAAAGCATTGCTGACCTACACTGTGATGTTATTTGTTCCAACGATTGTGGCAAATGGTTCCATGTGGGCACAGTGTGATATTATTTTTACCAGCTTCGTTATGCTGTCTCTGTTATTTATCTTGAAGGATAAACCAAGGGCATCGTTGATTTTCTACGGAGTTGCATTTGCCTTTAAGCTTCAAACCTTCTTCATCCTACCTTTATATGTTTTGTTATGGGTAAAGAAAAGAATCAAGCTTCAGCATTTTCTGTGGATTCCGGTGGTATATTTTATCGGAGTGATTCCATCCTGGATTGCCGGCAAAAACCTGTGGGAGCTTTTGACCGTCTATATTTTCCAGGCAAACGGAGAGATGGATATTTATGCATTGTCCCATAAGTTCCCGAATATTTACCAGATTATCGGAACCGACAGCTTCCTTAGAGAATATGCGGATGCAGGCATTTACTTTACTTTGGCCGTTTTGATGGTACTGATGTATTACATTGCCAAAAAGGATTTTACTTTTACGAAGGATTTAATCATTCGTATGGGAATGTTCTTTGTGATGGTTGTTGTGTTCTTCTTACCTCACATGCATGAGCGTTACGGTATTTTGGCAGATGTGCTTTCTGTTGTAGTAGCTTTCTATAATCCAAGAAAATTCTATGTACCGATTATTGCAATTGGCTGCTCTTTTGCCGGATATACACTGTATCTGGCGCAGTCCACAGTCGTTCCGATGTATGTGTATGCATTCCTTTATCTGGGACTGATCATTGATCTTGGAATCGGAATCTATAAGGATATTAACGGGATTGGCGGTAAAAAAGGGATTGCAGGTTAAGGAGAACAGCTATTTATTAGAAAAACAGCTATTTTGAGAAAAAAGGGATAAAGGTATGGTAGATCGTTATCTGAGAGGTTTAGTAACAAAGGAATATAAATTAGGCAGGTTCAGAATTGGTTTTCTGGACCTGCTTTTGCTCATTGGCATGACTTTCATGGCATTTTTGATTCGGCTGTCCTTTAAAGATGTGGAATCCATGGATTATCAGGTCTGCTTGAAGCCGTGGGTGGATGAATTTAAGGCAGCTGGCTCATTTAGGGCTATCGCCGGTGATTTTTATGATTATACACCGCCATATATGTATATTATTTATTTTATCAGTCTTCTGCCGGGGGAGCCATTATATGCAATTAAAATGATTTCCGGATTTTTTGATATAATTTTGGCAGTGTTAGTGTCTGCTATCGTCTGGAATCAGACAGGGAATCGTATGCGCAGCTTTCTGGCTTATGGAATTACCCTTTGCTTACCGACAGTCGCAGTAAACAGTGGGCTTTGGGGACAGTGCGATGCTATTTATGTGACCTTTATTGTAGCCAGTCTGTATTTTATTTTGATAGAAAAGTCCCATACCTCCATGATTCTTTATGGGGTGGCCTTTGCGTTGAAGCTGCAGACCCTGTTTGTATTTCCATTATATGTTTTCTTATGGGTAAAGAAGAAATACCGGATTGAACAGTTTCTCTACATACCGCTTATGTATCTTTTGTTCTGCATTCCGTCAGCGCTTGCAGGGAAAAGTATAAAAGCACTTTTACTTGTCTATGTAAAGCAGGGTAATACTGAGCCCTGGATGCTTTCCTGGAATTGGCCAAATATCTATATGCTATTTGGAACAAACAATTTCTATGAATACTATTCCACTGTTGGAATTATTGGAACAATTGCAGCTTTAATGATTTCATTGTATTATATGGTGAAGTTTTTTAAGAAAAAAAGTGTGGATGGAGATTTGATGATTCGGGCGATGCTGTTTTTTGCACTGCTAGTGCCATTTTTCCTGCCCTATATGCATGAGAGATATGGATATCTTGCTGATATTCTGGCTTTGATTTATGCGTTGATTCATCCCGGAAAATTTTATCTGCCGATTGCAGAGGTTCTTTTATCCTATACGGCATACACAGGTTATCTGCATGGAGCAAGTACCGTTCCACAGCCATTTTACTGCTTTGTGATGGCGGTGCTGGTGTTTGTTGTGGGAGTGCAGGTGTTCAGGCCGCGTTATTCGTGAATGATCAGGCTGTTTCCATTTTCCTTTAGCCACTTGCGCGATTCCTTATAATCAGGCAGAATGGAGGCGACCAAAGCCCAGAAACGGGGAGAATGATTCATCTCTCTTAAGTGGCAGAGCTCGTGTACAACTACATAATCCAGAATTTTAGGTGGGGCAAGCATAAGTCTCCAGTTAAAGGACAAGGTTCCTTTGCTGCTGCAGCTTCCCCATCTTGTTTTTTGGTCACGGATTGTGATGCGGGAGTAGGTTACACCCAAAAGCGGAGCATAGTAGGCAGCTCTCTTTGGAAAGTAGTCTGCTGCTGCCTTTTTGTAGGGTGCTTCCAACCGTTTTTGATAGGCACTTTTCTCTGAGGCTGTTGCGCGCGGCGCAACGTTCTGCAGCTTTGCTACGTTTCTAGCAATCCATGCACTCTTTTCTTCTGCAAATAAAACAGCAGACCGTTCGCTGCCTCTGAGAGGAATGCGAACGGTCACTTTGCCACCGGGCGCAACGCTGATTCCGTAGGAAGAGCGTCTGGACCGGATAATTTCATATGGAATTGTCTGATGATCTACAATAAGAAAATGTTCCATAATAATGTCTGCCTGTAAGTATTTTTAGGTTGAAGCCGATTTTAGTAATTCTCTGGTTTAACCTGGAAATAGGACTGTGGATGATCACAAACCGGGCAGATTTCAGGAGCTTTCTTTCCAACACAGATGTGTCCGCAGTTCAGGCACTGCCATACACACTCGCCATCCTTGGAGAAAACAAGATCTCCCTGAATATTAGCTAAGAGCTTGCGATATCTTTCCTCATGCTCTTTTTCGATAGCAGCAACGCCTTCAAATAAATCAGCGATGGAGTCAAAGCCTTCCTCACGGGCTTCCTTGGCGAAGGTTGCGTACATATCAGTCCACTCATAGTTCTCGCCGTTAGCAGCATCAACCAGGTTATCTACTGTTGAGCCGATTCCTCCGCGTAATAATTTGAACCATAATTTTGCATGCTCTTTTTCATTGGCAGCAGTCTCTTCAAAAATATTTGCAATCTGTACATAGCCGTCTTTTTTGGCTTTGCTTGCATAGTAAGTATATTTATTTCTTGCTTCGGACTCGCCTGCGAATGCGGCTAAAAGATTAGTTTCTGTTTTTGATCCCTTTAATTCTGGCATAATTTTATCTCCTTTTCAATGTGAATGTAGAAATGATTCCTATTATTTATTTTACCACTATTTACTAATAAGTCTACCACAAATTACAATTTTTATGTAATTTTAATATTTATCTTTTATCCTGCTTTTTCGCCCCGGTTTTCAGCTCAAAGCTTCCGGGATGAATGTGCTTTTGCAGGGCGTCATATTGCCTGTACATATACTGGACGCTGTTTTCCAACAGATAGTAATGCATAATGTAGGGAACCAGCAGAACCATAAGAGCCAGCAAAAGCAGACACATGGTAAAGGAAAAATTGATACAGAGCATAAAAAAGGTAGCAAAAGCCAACAGGGCAAAGGTCAGAGTTGCCAGCAGGTGAATCAGACGCTCATGCATAAAATAAGCTAACTGCTTTTCGTGCTGAGCAGACAATTCTTCGTAGGATAAGCCGCTGTCGTTTTCCTCCAGCAGGTGATCCATGTAGGCCATATAGGTGGTGATGCGTTCTTTCATAATAGAAGCCTTCTTTCTCAAAAAAAGTAAGGATATATATGCTCTATTGTACCAAGTCGCTAGCGCGACGGCTAGCCCCAGTTACAATGTTCCCACC
>CAZUCI010000047.1:0-24449 GCA_964619485.1 uncultured Lachnospiraceae bacterium | reverse complement strand
TTTAAGATTTCGCGAACACGGTCAACCGGCATATTCATCTCTTTTGCAATCTCCTCAGGCGTAGGTTCACGGCCTAACTCCTGAAGTAACTGTCTGCTCACACGAATCAGCTTGTTGATAGTCTCAACCATATGAACCGGAATACGAATGGTTCTTGCCTGATCCGCAATAGCTCTTGTAATCGCCTGGCGAATCCACCATGTTGCATAGGTGGAGAATTTATATCCCTTACGATAATCAAATTTTTCAACAGCCTTAATAAGACCAAGGTTTCCCTCCTGAATCAGGTCAAGGAAAAGCATACCTCTTCCCACATATCTCTTGGCGATGGAAACAACCAGACGAAGGTTTGCCTCTGCAAGCCTTTTCTTTGCTTCCTCATCACCATTTTCCATTCTCTGGGCAAGATCAATTTCCTCCTCTGCACTTAAAAGAGGCACCTTACCAATCTCTTTTAAATACATACGTACAGGATCCTCGATGCTCACTCCATCCGGCACGGAAAGATCTATCTTTTCAACATCAACTTCCTCTGTCTCAGCTAAAATAACTTCCTCATCAGGTTCATCATCATCCTCGGTGATTCTCAGTACATCCACACCACTCTGCTCTAACATTTCCAGGATTTTGTCATACTGCTCCTCTTCCAAGCCAAGGTCAGCAAAATGAGTAATAATCTCCTGGTAATCCAGAACATTTTTCTTTTTCTTTGCAATTGCCATCAGAGATTTTAATTTCTCTTCAAACTTTGCCTGTGTGTTTTCATCCATTCTAGTGGTCCATCCTTCCATATCTGATTACATATTTTAACCTTAATCCAGAGAAATATGCGTTTTCTGCAATTCCTGCAGTGCCTTCTTCGCCTCCAGTATCATGTTAAATGCATTTTTATCTCCGCCGCCCCTTGTCATATAGGACTGAAGGCTGGCGTTTTTTATGCTGACAATAATGTCATGCAGTGCCTTTTCTTTTTCCGCTTTTGAATCAAATTCCTGGTCATCACCGCCAAGCTCCGTTTCCCTGATTCCTCTGACCTCACGAAGACTGTCAGAAATTTTGGTGCAGAACAGACTGGCAATCTCTTTCTGCTCCTCTTCCCCTGCTTCCTCGTCCATCTGCAGTGTGGTCATAATCGCCGACGGTGTAACGGTATTTCCGTTTTCCAGATTCTCATACAGCTTCTGTGCTGCCTTGCGATAAATTCCCTCTGCAAAATCGTTGACAGAAATGTATTTCCTGATTTTTGTGTAAATCCCCGGTTCATCCACAAGCCAGGTCAGCAGAATCTTCTGATTTTTTAGAATCGGATCAGCAGCCTGATTATTCTTCCTTGTTTCTTCACTGACCTCACGCCTTCTTACCAGTCCCGCATTCATCTCCTGCCTGTTGGCAAAGGATGCAACACTCTTGCACATTTCCTCATATCCAAAATTATATTTTTCACAGGCCAGCTCAATAAAGGGCTTCGCGTCCTCAAACTGATCTGCCACCCGAAACAGCTTTTCCACCACAGCGGTTCTAAACTTGATCTTGCTCTCCGGAACCTTCATATCATAATCCCGCTCCAGCATTCTCAGTTCAAAGGTAAAGCTGTCCTCCGCTTCGGCGATGCGTTTCTCAAAGGCTTCTTTTCCCAGATTTTTCATAAACTCATCCGGGTCCTTATAGGGCTCGAGATGTAATATTTTACCTGTCAATCCGGTATCTCTTAAAATTCCAATTGCCCTCAGTGCGGCTTTGATTCCGGCGCCATCACTGTCGTAGGCAAGAATCACATTTTCCGTATATCTGCGCAGCAGGCTTGCCTGTCCACTGGTAAACGCAGTTCCCAGAGAAGCCACCGCCTCCGTAAATCCCGCCTGATGCATGGCAATGACATCCATGTATCCCTCACACAGAATGATGTGGTTTTTTCTGGCTGTTCTGGCAAAATTCAGACCGTACAGATTACGGCTCTTATCAAATACCTCCGTCTCCGGAGAATTTAAATACTTTGGTTCACCCTCCCCAATGACACGGCCACCAAATCCGATAACCCTGTGATTGATATCCTGTATTGGGAACATGACACGGTTCCAGAACTTGTCACTCATACCATACTTTTCATGAAAGGTTCCAAGACCAGCATCCCTGATCTGAGTGTCTGTATACCCCTTACTCCTCAAATAGAGAACCAGGTCATTGCTCTTTACATTGGCGTAGCCCAGCCCAAAATGCTTCATGGTCTCATCAGAAAGCTGTCTGTCCTGAAAATAGCGCAGACCAACCTGCCCCTGTGGTGCCCGAAGCTGATAAAAGAAATAGGTTGCAGCGTCCTTGTTTACCGCCAGAATTTTCGCTCTGCGGCCCATCTGCTTCTTTGCTTCCTCATCATACTCTGCCTCCGGGAGCTTCACTCCCGCACGCTCAGCCAAATGCTTCATCGCTTCCACAAAGGTGAAGTTTTCATATTCCATGATAAAGGTAAATACATTACCGCCGGCTCCGCAGCCAAAGCACTTGTATATCTGCTTATTCTGACTGACCATAAAAGAGCCCGTTTTTTCATTATGAAAAGGGCAAAGGCCAACATAATTGGCACCCTTTTTTTTCATGCGGACATAGCCCGATATCACATCAACAATATCGTTCTTCTGTCTGACTTCCTCTACTAACTCTTCCGGGTAAAACATATTCCCTCTCCATCAGCCATGCCAGGTTTTTGGTATAAACAGTTCCTCATATTGGGCAATGGCAAAACGATCTGTCATCGCACCTATGTAATCGCAGACAATCTGCTCCTTCGGTGTCTGATCCCGCTCCATAATCTGAAGCATGTCCTCCGGAAGCTGATCCAGATTCTTCAGGTAATGTTCATACAATGCCTCAACCAGCATTTCAGCCTTACCCTCTTCCGACTTGGCAATTGGATTTTTATACACACTTTCAAACATAAAAGCGCGCATTTCCTTCATTGCTGCCGCGACAGGTTCCGACATGATAATATCATTCTTTCCCTGACTGTTTGTTACAATATCATGAATAAAGCTGTCCAGTCTTTCAGACAAAGAATATCCGATTACAGCTCCGATACTCTTTGGAACATCCTCATCCTTTAAAATATGTGCACGTATTGCGTCATCCATATCATGGTGAATATATGCAATCTTATCCGAGAGGCGCACAATTTTCCCTTCCAGGGTGGCCGGAGTACAGGAGGTCTGATGATTCCTGATTCCATCACACACCTCAAAGGTCAGGTTCAGTCCCTGTCCATCCTTTTCCAGAACCTCTACTGTTCGTACACTCTGCTCGCTGTGAACAAAGCCAAAAGGACAAACCCGATCCAATGCACGCTCGCCGGCATGGCCAAAGGGCGTGTGACCAAGATCATGACCAAGTGCAATCGCCTCCACCAGATCCTCATTGAGCTGCAGCGCTTTGGCTATTGTTCTTGCATTCTGCGAAACCTCCAGTGTATGAGTCAGACGGGTTCTGTAGTGATCCCCGTCAGGCGTCAGAAACACCTGTGTCTTATCCTTTAATCTTCGAAAGGATTTACTGTGAATAATACGATCTCTGTCTCTTTGAAACACCGGGCGGATATCACACTGTTCCTCTTCTTTTGCACGACCCTTGCTGTTTTTGCTTAAGCACGCATAAGGACTCAGATAGACACATTCCCAGTTCTCCAGATTTTCTCTGATTGTCATATTGCTTGTTCCTCAAGGATTTTATCCATAAACGGTTAATACGCATCTATTCTTATTATTCTGCGAAATGACACAATTTCCTTTTTTATAAATTTTTATGCTTTTCTTCTGCTTCCTCCAAAGAGGCATATCCATAAAATCTGGTTTCATTTTCGACAATATTCTTCAGAAGATTCTCTCCCTTTTCGTCTGCTTCTTTGGCAAATTTCCAGATGAGCTTCAGGGTCTTTTGAGAATACGTGCGGTATTCTCCTTTTAAATAGCTCTCTGACGAAGATCCTGTCAACACCCCATCCTCGCTGCTTCGAAGCACTCTGCCATTGGAGCGGATATGCGGATACTGCTCCATCACTTCACGGTCCCACTTAATATGAAGCGCCGCAAGCTCATCGATAATGGCTGCTGCCTCCTCTGATACTTTTGGTAAGTGTGGCAGGATTTTTTCATATTCATCCGGATATGTAGTTTCCATCATAAAACCGTACTTTTCAAAAATCAGATTTCTGCCCTCGTTCCAGGCATCATTCAAATCCTTCCAATAGCTCTCCAGAATCTCCCTGGGATAAATCATCCACTGACTCATTCTCATCTTGAAAAAGGTGTTGGGATTATCCTGGCAGGACGCTCTTCCCCCGGTATTGTTTACTCTCTGAAATAATTTCCACTCAAACTGTGCAATATCAAAAATCAACTGTTCCGTTTCACTTACCTCTGCCATGATTTACCTCACCTTCACACCGGCATCAATTTCTGCTGTTCCTGCTCCAAGCTCCTCCGGAAGCTTAACAATCACAATAAGCTTATCATCCATAATATAGCTGTATCCTTCCGGAATCTGATCTGGATACTCCAAATCATAATCATATTCTGCAAAGGAATCTGCATACTCCTGTCTGGTTGGTCTGTCTGCTTTATAAAATTCATCGAAGGCTTCTCTGTCCACATTGCTGCCTGAGATTTTATAATCTCCTTCTTCTGCCAGCTTGTCTGCAATCTCCTCTGATTCCACCCAGTCACTTAACCGGACATTTTTGCGGTTTACCATATCAAAGGTCAGTGCAAAGCTTGAAACCGTTTCCTCAGAAGCGTCCTTTGCCTTACTGGTACATGTAAAAACATAGGAAACAATTTCAGTATCACAGGTTCCTATTTTATAATCAATGGAATAGCTTTCCCACTGCTCTGCCTCCTGTGGTGTATCCACATCCGCAAGAACAACCGCTTTGATTGCATCATTCCATTTTGCCTGCAATGCTTCATCCGGAATATCCTTGAACTGTGGATAATAAATGGAAAAGCCGTTCTCCGTATATCCTTCATCCATCAGTCGATAGCTCAAAGGCTCCTCACTGTTTTCAGAAACCTCCTCTGTTTCCTGTTCCTCCCACTCATAAAAAAACTGTGGTTTATCATAGGAAGCATGTCCCGTCTCCAGTGTTTTGCCACCATTTACAGTAAGCTGAATACTCTGTGCATCATAGGCAGTCAGGAAGGTATCTACCAGACTTCCAATGACCACATATTCGCCGCTGGTTCCCATCATGGAAACATACTCTTCAAATTCTTTGGAAAGATCCAGACTAAGCTTGTCTCCCTCCTGCGTAAAAGCACTCACTTCCGTATCCAGAGATACCACATTCACTTTTCCAAGCTCTTCAATGAGATTCTCTGCACTAAGTCCCTCTATTGCCACAGTTTTGGTTTCAAATCCATCCGCCTGTGCATTTCCATAATAAATGACAGCATCAACAGGTTCTGCTGCCTGTACTTCTTCTTTTACGGTCTCCGTATTTTCGGTTGTTTCTGCTTCTCCACAAGCTGCCAAAAAGCAAGCCATTAGTAATGATAAAATTGCAATGGTTCTCTTCTTCATAAAATCTCTCCTCTTACCCATCTGGATGGGACATAATTTTAACGCTATGTCATTACATAATACAACTTTTTGGGTTTTTTGGCAATTTCAAATACTTTTCCAGTGTCCGGTACAACACCTCCGGTTCAATTGGCTTGGTCAGATGTTCATTCATTCCCGAGGCCAGAGCCTCTCTGATATCCTCATCATAGGCATTGGCTGTCATCGCTATAATCGGTACCCTTAAAGCATCCGGGCGAGCCAGCCCACGGATGGTTCTGGCAGCATCCAGGCCATTCATCTGCGGCATACGAATATCCATCAATACCGCGTCAAATGTTCCAACCTCAGATGCACTGAATTTATCTACTGCTGCCTGTCCATTTTCTGCATAAACAACTATCATTTTCTTCTTTTCCAGCAGATTCCTTGCAATCTGCGCATTCAGTGGGTGGTCCTCTACTAAAAGTACCTTCTTTCCCAACAGAAACTGTTCATCCTGCTTCTGTTCCCCGGCTTTAATCTGCTCTCTTGCATTCTCCGAAATCAGTTCAAAGGACATCCGCACAATAACTGTTGTTCCCTCGCCCTTTTTACTGTGAATCATAAGCTCTCCGCCCATAAGCTCCACCAGATGCTTGGTGATACTGAGACCAAGCCCACTTCCCTGGAGCTCCGGAGTTACCTTGCTATCCTCCTGCACAAAAGGCTCAAACAGGTGCTTCTGGAATTCCTCAGACATACCGATTCCGGTATCTTTAATCACATAATCTCCGAAAATGCGTTTTCCTTCTTTTCTCATATTCTGAACACAGCAGCTGATACTGCCTCCCGTAGGCGTATACTTTACTGCATTTGAAAAAATATTGAAAAAGATCTGATTGATTCGCATTTTATCTGTCAGACCAACAGGATTCAGCTGTGCCTCTGCAAACTGAATCTGAATCCCCTTTGCATCACACTGTGGCTGAAACATCGTTTTCATATTAAGCAGAAATTCTTTGTAGGAATATGGTTCCATATTCAACGATACAGAACCCTCCTCCACCTTAACCAGATCCAGAATATCATTGACCAGACCAATCATAAAATCGCTGGCCTGGCGCATTTTGGTCATATTCTCTCTTACCTTTTCTGCATCTGCCGCATCATCCATAGTCAATGCCGCCAATCCTAAAATTGCATTCATCGGCGTTCTTAAATCGTGGCTCATACGGGCAAGAAAGTCACTTTTTGCCTTGGTCGCCCTCTGTGCAGCCTCCAGTGCGCTCTGCAGCTTTTTCCTCTGCTCTGTCTCATTTTTAAACTCCTGCGTATTGTCCTGTACCGTACAGAGGATACTGTTGTGATATTTGTTCAGATATGCATAGGAAGCACGTTTTCTTGCAATCTGTCCTTCACTGTCAAAGCGGGAATAGAAAACCGTATAAATATCCTGCTTCTGCAGCTGTTCATTCACTCGTTTCAGGGAAAGCGCTTCGGCTACACTCTTCGGGTCTTCGTCTGCACAATATTTCATAAAATAATGATCCAGCCCAACATTGTAATCTCCCGCCAGCTTCTGCTCATTGAAAATCAGGGATTTTCCAGTATCAACCAGGGAGAGCGGTTCTCCGGTTTCCGCATTGATGATAACAACCTCTTCGTATTCATGGTTCATCAGTGTTCTGGCCACATCCTCCTGACGAACCTCATTGGTCACATCCCTGGCAAAACAATATACCTCCAAATCCCCGTTTCTTGGATTAATAACTGCATTGTATTTGGATTCCATCCAGTAATCAAAGCTGTCATAGGGATGGACAACTTTTTTACTTGTAATTCCGTTATTAAAGTCCTTTTTTATAATTTCCGTATTAAAAACAGAGGCATATTTCCGCCTTATATCTTCATCCGGGATATGAGGATACATGGATTCAAATCCCTGCTGTGGGGTTTCCTGGGTAATGACAGTCATGATGCCTTCATGCTCCGTATCCTGAAGTGTGATGCAGTTTTTGGTGAGATTCACCATGGAGGAAGCCAGAGAGGTTGTGGAAAGCATGCGGCTGTATGCCACCTGCTCCTCATATCTTCTCTGAAGCTCTTCCTGTTTCTCATGCTCCTGGGTAATATCAAAGTAGATGCAGTTTACAATTTCCCTTCCATCTGCATCTGTTCCCTTCCGTCCGATATCTCTGACCCAGATTAAAGAGCCATCTTTTTTAATCATACGGTATTCTATGTGATACTCACCCAAGCGTTCAAGCTGCTCTCTGGTCTCATCCTCAACCATTGCACGGTCTTCCTCGAAAATTGCATTTCCCACAAACCCCTGCACCTGCTCAACAAACTCCTGCTCACTGTCGTAGCCGAGATATTGCAGCATTCTTTCATTAATAAAGAGAAACGGAAAATTGTCTTCAAGGTAGGCGCCCACCACTCCACCTGGGAACAGATCTGACAGCAATTTGCGCCCCTCCATTTC
Source organism: uncultured Lachnospiraceae bacterium (assembly GCA_964619485.1). Classification (GTDB taxonomy): domain Bacteria; phylum Bacillota; class Clostridia; order Lachnospirales; family Lachnospiraceae; genus UBA2882. Next base: position 16,438 of record CAZUCI010000047.1, on the reverse strand, counting down.
CTGATCATTCTTATCCTGCATTCTGTATTTTTCCATTGATTTTCCCTCTGTGAATTGACAGCACAACGTTAATACTTAATTATATTCCTTAAGATGCATTATATCAAGTATTGTAGCCTCACAACACTTCACATTCTTTTGATAAATTTCACTTTTCAAAACTTTTCATTTTTTTATTTTTGGTCTTGACAGATTCACAAAAAAAAGATAGAATATCACTTGCGTGCAGGAATGGCGGAATTGGCAGACGCGCAGGCTTCAGGTGCCTGTGATAGCAATATCGTGAGGGTTCAAGTCCCTTTTCCTGCATCACCTTATCAAATACAGCATGCGCGGAAGTGTCGGAACTGGCAGACGAGCAAGACTAAGGATCTTGTGCTCATTGCGAGCGTGTGGGTTCAAGTCCCATCTTCCGCATTACTGAAATTTGACTGAAAGCCTTGAATTCATTGAGTTCGAGGCTTTTGTTTTTGCCTAAAATCAGTTCAAAATGTTTTAAGTATCAAGAATTTTTTTAAATTATGTTTGTAATAATAATACTTAGAGCTAACTTAGATTCAAAGAAAGCATTGAATATTTCATAGATTGATGTTATATTAAACATACAAAAAGCACCCACTCCAAAGTGGATGCTCCCGAGATATCGTTTATATGTTCTTATGAACACCGCCTATCCTGTGGGTCAGACAGGATAGGCATTTTTATTTTCTCTTACCGTTTCTCTTGTCGAGGAAGTTCAGAAACGCAACAATCAAGCTACCAAAGGTTATGAGCAAGCTCAATATCCCTATGAAAATCGAAATAATTTCGAAAGCCGTCATATGTACGCACCTCCCTTCCTTAAGACTACGACTTTCGTCGAGTAATATGGCTCGGGAGGCTACCACCTGTCATGGGTGCTTCTCTGCATCAAAAGATGCATTTATAGCATATCATCGCAGATAGTAAATTTCAATACAGAAGCGAACTTTTGTTCGAACATATTTTGCATAATTATCTATATGTTAACATTTTGTTTTTCTAAAATCTCTTCATAACTTCTATTTACTCTCTGAAATCACTTTTAACAATTCTTCATTCTGTAAAGCCCTTTTATGACTTGATCGTTTTAATTCCAAATCTTCTTTGACTACATCAACTGACTCTACTATCCCCAGATTCGAAAAATTATGCTATATTTTTCTTAATTCATGGGTATTGTAATTGTTAACAAATTTCTGGAATAGTCTTCAATATAGTATCGTTCACCATCTGAAAGATATATAATATCTTTTCCGGGTGCAATTTGTTCTAGTTCTACATCTCCATAATCTCCAGGCTGATTTAAACTTACTTGTTGATCAACACACGATGTGTCAATTATTATATGTTTATTATCATATGTATCAAATTCATATGTTACAATATTTTGACCATCATTTTTGTCTTCGATTGTTGTTTGTGTTGGTTCAGTGGTCGTTTCATTTGAGGAAGTGCAAATGTAGAACATTGCATAATCCCAGTTATTCGATTCTATATAATTTTCCAGACTATTATACGTCGGACTTTTTATTTCTTTAGCTGTTACATCAGTTGGAGAAGAAGTGTAAATATCTGGAAAAACTGGATTATTATAAAACTTTAAATTAAGAATACTACTAATCTGTATTTTTCCATTCATAAAAAATATAGTAACAACATGATTTTCTGTTTGAAGGTAGTAGAGTGAACTTGTTTTAGAAAATAGCTTAGCAAGTTCTTCATTTGAAAGAGTTTTTAAAAATTCATATATCTGAATGATTTCTTTAGCGGTGCACAAATAACTCAAACGGAAATCCGACAGCAAATTATTGACTGTCATGCTGTTTATGTAATCTACTGCATTAGCTGTATCTGCGGTAATTTTTTCATCTTCCGAATACGAAGCATAGGATTCTGTGGAGAATCCTGTCGTATACGGCGAAACATCTATAGATGCAAGTACTAAAGTTACATTACCTTTTGGATCCATACATATTGAACCTTCATTTTTATCATTTTTCTTGAATTGATAATACGTTTCATTTACAGTATTTCTTTCCTCAAATGTATAACCCCAGGAAGTCATGTTGTCAATATAATTAGCAACGTCAATTTGAAGTGTATATGGACATTCATATTCTTTTGCATAAGTGCCTCCAACTAGACAGTTTGCAAAATCAGATATGAGCAAATAGAATGATTTTTGGGTTATATCGAATGACTTTACAACATCAACATTATTTTGAATTGTTTCTATTTTCTTTTGAGCGTCTTCTAGATGGTACTGTTTTGCATATGACATTAACTGCTCAGCACTGTTTACTATTGAACTTTTTTTCTCAAAATCAGTATTCAAAATTATTTTTTCAATACTATAATAATCTATGATTTGTTGCGCAGAAGAATTTTTCTCAGCAATCCATTTTCCTTCCGCAGTTAAAAATGTATCATTTTTCGAAGTTGAAGATTGACTAAGAAAAAATATGCTGATCATGGCAACTATTAACACGGGAATAATTAAAAAAATTTTTTTGCTTTTCATTTTGACTCCTTTTCATTTGTTGTTAATTCAATAGATTTAGATTTGGACAATTTTCTTACATATTTTTTCCGATGCAGTACCTGTTCTTGAATATTGTGTGGCATTTTTAAAGTATTTTTTAAGATATTCTTTTGGAATTCTTTTTTTCTTATTCGGTAAATATCCTAAAGGTTCTAAAGCAGTAGCAATCATTCTACCAATAACTTGTTTGTTAACATCTATGGTGAAATCAATATCTGGAGTAGTACACTCCTCATAAAGTTTCTCAATCTGATCGACAATCGCTGCTAATGCAGGTAATCCCATATCTGAAAATTCAGCCATTCGAATCCTGTTTTCTTCATTCCAAATAATGCTAGTATAGATTTTTTCTCCAAGTATACTTCCATCAACGACCTTACATGTTGGATGTGTTTTTACAAAAGTTTGGTAATTCATAATAGGTACCTCCTCATTGTTTGAATATAAGGTACCATATTACGTCTTTAAAATCAACATTATTTGATTTGAATACAACGATATCTATTGATAAATATATAATCGAGGTACTGACTGTTTTACCGAGATGCGTTGATGCCGTCAATCCTCCACATTACTAAAAGCCTTGAATCTACTGGATTCAAGGCTTTTATTTTTGCGTTATCCTTATTATTACGCGCCGGGGCACAGAATAGCTCCAAAACACATCTTGTGCCCCGTGGCACCGTAAAATGCAGGTTTACATAACACTTTTGGGGCACAAGATGACGAATTTAAAGTCCTTATGCCCCGTATTTCAAAAATAGCGGGGCACAGTGGGAACAAATCAGAATTTTTGCATCCTCCTTTAAAATTTATCCTGTTTCGTTGCTAGCCTGTTTCGCTGCTATCCTGTTTCATTTCTATCCTATTCCGCTGCTATCCCCTGTTTCATTGCTACTCTATTCCGTTGCAGCACAAAACTCTTCATACAAAGCATCTCTCAATTTAAACAGTGTTTCACGATCTTTTCCACCCACAGGCTTTCCGTCAAGCTCGTCCACATACATGCAGACATGGGAGGAGGATGTGACAATGATTTCATCTGCGTTAAGCAGGTCCTCCATATAATAAGGGGTCTCACTGACAGCAATGCCCAGCTTCTTGCACATTTTTACCAGATGCGCTCTTGCAATTCCGGGCAAAATCATGTCGTCTGTGGGTGCTGTGTATACCACACCATCTTTGATAATATGGCAGTTACAGTGTGCACATTCTGTAATTCTTCCATCGTGGCGGTGAAGAATGGTCTCATTCGCCCCTTCTTTATATGCTTTTTCCGCATATAAAACAGATGGAAGCAGATTTAAGGTTTTACAGTTGCAGTAATAGAACCTTTTATCCTCCGCTGTTATACATTTGATAGGTTTCTGGCAGTCATCCTGAATTTCAGGCTTAATCATCACCCACAGATTTCCAGGTCCTTTTTCATAAACATGATTTCTGACGCCGGTTCCTCTGGAGCAGGCCCAATAAACAAAGTTCTCTCCGGTATCCATCTTGTTTACAAGCTCCTGCAGCTTATCCTTCAGCTCCTGTTTGGTACATGGAATCTGAATATCCATCAGCGCCGCCGAGTTGAAAAATCTGTCAATATGTTCATCAATTGCAAATAAATGATAATGTCGTGAAGGTCCAGCATCATAAACTCCATCTCCAAAGAAGCAGACTCTGTCATTAAATGGAATCATCATTTTGTCAAGTTCATCGTAATTTCCGTTGTAGTATCCCAGTGTTTTCATAAGCTTTCTCCTCTCGTTTCTGTTTCCATTTCCTTTTGCTTTTTTTAGACCGTAATGATTATTTCTTAGATTTCCATTTTTCTTAAGGCCGTAATGATTATTTCTTAGATTTCCGTTTCCCTTAAGGCTGTAATGATTATTTCTTCCGTCTTCATGTCTTTGCCATCTACCGAAATCTTTTTCTCGTGTGTCACTCCGTCCACGCTTCCAATTTCTACGGTCTTTCCAATATATTTTTCAACCCATGCAAAGCTGGGCAGCAAATCCTGTTTATTCAGTTTTCCAAGTGCTGCTGTTATTCCATAGGCTCCCCAATTCGAAACGGATGCAAGTACTAACAGATCCGTACTCACAACGCAGGGTTCCAGTGAGAGCTTTCGCTGGATGACTCCGGCAATTTTGCCCATTCCGATTTCATTTCCGCCATCACCCACGCCAATGGTTGGAACACTTCCCTGATACCGGGCAAAAAGCTCGTCAATCCTGGCTGTATTCTCTGTAATACTGATTCCTCTCATATTGGCACATTCGCCAAAACGGTTTTTTCCGCATCGCTCTATGGAAATCATTCCCACAGGCTTATAGTTATTCATCAGCTGACTGAATTCCTGCTCTCCGGCATCAAATTTCACATATTCCGTCTTGATTTCTTCTAATTCAAAAAAGCCAAGACAGTATTGGTCAGTGAGAATAACCGGTGTATACCCCAGCTTTTGCAATGCCTTTGCAAGTACCATCGTTCCAACCGGTCCATCGGTTTCTGCATATCCTGCCACATAAAAACCGGTTGTCAGAAAAACAGTTCCCTTTTCCCAGCTCATAATTTCGGCTGCAGCCTTATGGCAGCAGTCTTCGGAAGAATACTGTCTGATCTCAGAGATTCCTCTTTCGCTAAACCTTAGGATAATATCCTCTATTGTCTCTGTGTTTTTCTCCTGTTCTGTCAATGTCATAATCGACCTCCTCTACTCTGCAACCTGTTCCAGCGGTACAATGTCTACGCCTTCTAAAAGCAATGCCTCCCGCAGCTTTTGTGCAAACAGAACAGCCTTTTCTCCATCTCCGTGCAGGCAGATAGAATCAGCCTTGACCTCAATCTCTTTACCTTCTCTTGTCAGAACAGTTCCTTTTTTTGCCATCTGCAGAGAACGGCTGATGGCTTCCTCTTCATCGGTGATCACCGCACCCTTTTCCACTCTCGGTACTAGGGATCCATCCTCTCTGTAGGCTCTGTCTGCAAATACCTCACTTGCGCTCACAAGTCCGGCCTTCCTGCCTTCCGTAATCAAAAGGCTCCCCGAAAGTCCAAGCAGAATCAGCTTGCTGTCAACCTCAGCGATGCCCTCTGCAATTGCTGCTGCCAGCCGCTCATCCTTAGCCGCCATATTGTACATAGCTCCATGAGGCTTCACATGCTTAAGCTCTACCTGCTTTGCTCTGCAAAAAGCCATGAGTGCACCAAGCTGATATTGAACCATCGTCTTAAGCTCCTGCGGAGAAACATTCAGGTTTCGTCTTCCAAAACCGGACAGATCGGGATATCCCGGATGCGCTCCAATTGCCACATGATTAACCTTAGCCATCTCCACAGTCTTTTCCATGACCAAAGGGTCTGATGCATGAAATCCGCAGGCAATATTGGCGGATGAGATATATTTGATCACTTCCTCATCCATACCACATTTGTAATTTCCAAAGCTCTCTCCCAAATCAGCATTTAAATCTATTTTCATTGCCCAACTAACCTTCTTTCCTTAAATCAATATTTAAGATTGACATTTTTCACATCTGTCAAAAGCATATGTCCCGGTGCATGCGTAATGCAAAAATCAGGTTTGGAAGCCATAATCACCGACTGCGGTGTAACACCACAGGGCCAGAACACCGGCACTTCCCCTGGTTTTATTGTGACCCTGTCTCCAAAATCAGGCTGGTCAATATCTTTGATTCCGATCACCTCCGGTGCTCCAATATGAATGGGTGCTCCGTGAACCTTTGGCATTGCGCCTGTTACCAGGACAGCCCTCGTTATCAATTCATATGGAATTGGCCGCATACTGACCACCATATTTCCATGGAAGACACCTGCACTTTTGCAGGGAATGTTTGTCTTATACATAGGTACATTACAGTGTTCCTCAATCTGTCTGACCGGAACATCAGCTCTCATAAGCTCTCCCTCAAAGGAAAAGCTGCATCCAATGAGAAAGCTTACCAGATCCTCTCTCCAGAAGTCCTTTACATTGGTGTATTCTCCTGCCAGCTCTCCCTTCTTATAGATACGGTATTTGGGAATATCTGTCGCAATATCTGCACCTGCTGCAATTTCACTTAAGGTCCTGTCTCCTGCATTTGTTACTTCTAAAAGTGGACAGGCTTTCGGATTCTTAGTTGCAAAAAGCAAAAAATCAAAGGCAAGCTCCCGCGGCAGAACCACAAGATTTGCCTGTGCATAGCCCTCACACATTCCACTGGTCTCGCCGGTTATTTTTTCTTCTCTGATTAATTTACGAACATCAGCCGGCTTATATGCTGCAAAGTCAGCTGCACACATTCCATCCGGATACTGCTCTGTTATTTTCTTTTCTTCCATACTCACAGTGTTACCTCCTCAAAACATATTCTATCTCCCGGAGCTGCCTGTGCCAGGACAGCCAGATCTTCTGTCAGCACAGTGGCAATCTTTGCGTAGCCGCCTGTTGTCTGATGATCTGCCATTAGAATAATAGGCAGCCCTGCTGACGTTACCTGCACTGACCCAAATACAATTCCATCCGAAATGATATCCATGCCGGCCTTTCCTTCTATAGCAGCTCCTCCAAGCCTGATTCCCATTCGGTCGCTCTCCGGTGACACAACATATTCTGTATTTAAAAATGTTTTTATCCCTTCCGGTGTAAAGTACTCCCCCTGAGGTCCTAAAACAACATGCACCCGCTTCGTTTTCTCGTAAATCACCGGCTCTATTCTTCGTTTTAAAAGCACCTTTGTTTTCAAAAGACTTCTCTTTTGGTCAGCTACAGGCAATACGTCATTTGCTGCAAGCTTTCTTCCTTCAAAGCCGCCAATTTTGCATTTCATATTGGTAGCTCTGCTGTCCATAACCTTGGGAACATTTATCCCACCAGCCACCGAAATATAGGCTCTGACGCCATTTTTTGCCATGCCAAAGGTAACCGTCTGCCCCGGTTCAATCCTGTATGGTCGACCTCTCTCAAGCATGAATTCTTCTGTCCGCGCCTGCATATCGGCTCCCATATATGCTATAACAGCCTCTTCATCAAACTGTATGGCTGGTCCCATAAGTGTAGCTTCCAAAACTGCTTCTCCATGTTTATTTCCAACCAGGGCATTGGCTTTTTGGTATGAATCATGATCCATTACACCGGATTCTCCAACTCCATAGGCAAGATAGCCAAATCGCCCGGCGTCCTGTACACTTGTAAGTGGTCCTGGCTGCACAATTGTCATATGCATCTATATCATCTCCTCTTCATTTTTGAGAAATTTCAGGTTAAATAGGCTGGCTGGTAGGTATTCGCCTCCACATCCCGTCGAATCTGCTGATATTCCTGCTCCGTTATGGACACAAAACGAATATATTCTCCCGCCTCACACAAGATGGGTTTCTCTCTGTCCGGGTTATAAAAGTCTAAAGGTGTGCTTCCAATCAGCTGCCATCCCCCCGGCGAGTCCATTGGATAAACACCGGTCTGATTTCCACCGATTCCAACAGAGCGCGCAGGAATCTTTGTCCGTGGGACATCCAGTCTTGGCATATGGATTCGCTCATCCAGTCCCCCGAGATATACGAAGCCCGGCAAGAAACCAAGCATGTATATTTTATAGTCACTTGCCTGATGAATCTGAACAATCTCTTCCTCGTCAAGCTTCAGCTTTTCTGACATCCGGGCAAGATCAGGTCCATAGCTCCCTCCATATAGACAGGGAACCAGCAAAATTTTTTTCTGTTTTTTCTGAATATTCTCCTGTGCAGACATATCAAATTCACGTATTGCTTTTACTACCCTCTGATAAGAGATTTTCTGTGGATCATAGTATACAAGCAGACTGCAATAGGTTGGCAGCAATTCCCTTATTCCCTTTTTATTCTGCTTTTTCAAAAAAGCTGCCAGCGCATGTACCCGATCGTTTATTTCTTCACTGATTTGTGTCCCAAACTCACAAAGAACAGCCTGATCTCCAACCGGTGAAATTTTTACTTCCTGCATATGAATTTCCTGCATATAAACCTCTCCCTTCCACTGCTGCTTTATAACAAAAGAAAGGACGATGCTGCCTGATTGACAACTTCGTCCTCTTATAAACCAATAAATATATTCATTTTTTAAAAACAATTACAATATATCACACTCCTTTCTGTAAGACAAGTTTTTTCTTTTCTGTTCTTGCTCCCATGCTTCACTTGTGCTATATTAAAGCTAGATACATAGATTTATCGGCATGGATGTCAATAAACCATAATAAAGCTTATTCAGTTATCAAAGGAGTGATGACATGAACGTAAATAACAATATAAAAACCGATTACAGTGCATTATTCAATTCGCTTTCCAGTTCCTCCAGCAACAGCGGTACTGGAATAGAGTCACTGTTATCCGACTATAATTCCATCAAATCAGGAACCTACGGCAAACTGATGAAGAGCTATTATGCCAAAAACGCCTCTTCAAGTGATAAGACCTCTGGAACCTCCAGTTCCACAACCGCAAGTGATGATACATCTGCCAGGATATCCAAGCTGCAGAGCACTTCCAAGGCTTTGAGCGAGTCCGCTGCTGCCCTTTATCAAAACAACAGCGATTCCGTTTTCAAATCAGAAGACAAGGATGAAATATACAAAGCGGTCTCCAGTTTTGTAAAAGACTATAACAGTGCCATAACCACTGCTGCTGAATCAGACAACAGTAAAATTGTCCGCAGCGCATCAAATCTCGCCAATACAACTGCCATCTATTCCAAGCAGCTTTCCAACATGGGCATTACCATTGGCACAGATAATAAATTAAGCATTGATGAAGCAGCCTTCAAAAAGGCTGATACCTCTTCTGTTAAAGCAGTTTTCAACGGAACCGGTTCTCTTGCCTATCAGGCAGGAACCTCTGCTTCCTTTATTAATATGTATGCAACACAGGATGCAGGTAAAGCAAGCGGTCTGTATAAACAGGGCGGTATCTACTCTTCTCCATTAAGTACAGGCGATATTTACAACAGTATCTTTTAATAGCTTCAGCCATAGAAAAAACGGTGATTTACATCACCGTTTTTTCTATGTTCAATATTCTGTTTCCACAATGAATCACCATGGGATTTGGCAGAAGAATCTCTGCATCATACATATCATCCAAAGCCACCTCCTGCTCCTTTGTAACGCCTTCGGAGTAAATCTGATTTTCATAATCAATCAAAACAACTCCCGTATAAGCTGTCATCCAGAAAAGCGGAGAATCATCCTTCGGAATTTCATCCCACATTTTATCTCCATAGGGCAGCATAAGCGTCTTTAAATGGCTCTTTACACACTCCTCAATCGTCCCATCCGGATAAAGAATCGCAGCACACATGGTTGTTTTCTTCTGTTTTTTCTCTGCGATATATTCGGCTGCTGTCATACTTCACTAACCATCCTTTACTTTATCAGGTAAAATGGCAAAGCCCCCTATTCCTCTCCACTGACAAATTCCATAAAAGAAATATTACTGTAAGGAACACACACGGTTGTTTCCGTGTTTGTCTCGCCAGTTACCTGTTCATTATAAACATAGCATGATCTGGTTTTTTTGCTGAACAAAGCAAATCCAATATCCGTTTTTACCAACTCCACATTCACTGTGAATCGGTGGCTGCCATCATCATCGGATTCACTCTTAATTTTCGTTCCATCCATCAGACCAATGCACGCAATCTTTTTCCCCTCATTGACCTGCATCAATAACTCAAATACTTCCTGCAGCATAGTTCCCCCTCTTTTCCTATACGCAATTGTTTATTGGTTTTTCTCATTATAACACAACTATTTATGCCGTTGTGCATATATTGATATAAGTTTATCAAAAAGGACCCCTTATGTCCATACATTTTATTCTAATTCCGGGCAAAAAAGAACAATTAAAAAATTATCGCACTGCAGCTTTTGCTGCCGGCTTCATCCCAGTGCTGACAGATGACACCATACTATTAGATGAGTTACACTCTGCTAACTTTACACAGGAGGGCAGCATCCTCCCCCGCATGGACTGTCTGCTTCTCCCCGGTGGCGGAGATATTTCCCCTGATTTGTTCGGTCTGGAAAACAATGGTTCCCGAAACATTGATCGTCCTTTGGACATGGTTCAGCTTGCTTATCTTCGCTATTTTATCTCTATCCAGAAGCCTGTTATCGGAATCTGCAAGGGTATGCAGATGATTAACCTGGAATTTGGCGGTACACTCCTTCAGGATATGAACCCCTCTGCCAGAAAAAATCATGAATACCAGCAATTTCAGGACAACTATCACAGCTGTGTCTATGATTTTTCAAACCCGAAGTTAAAGCAACTGGAACAGCTGGATGCCGATGGCAAACTGCCCCATCTGATCAACAGTGCACACCATCAGTGTATAGACGCACCCGGAGATGGTCTGATTCCCTTCTGCTTTTCTGCGGATCATATTATCGAAGGATTTTTACACGAAAGACTTCCGATTTTTGGATTCCAATGGCATCCGGAGCGGCTGTTTCATGCAGAGGGAAGCTATTTAAAACTGTTTCTTTCTCTAATGACTGCGTCTTGACTGCAAACAGGTGTTCTTCTATAATATAGTAGAAAGCAGGTGATTTCATGTCAGATTCCGTTATTTTCCATATAGATGTCAACTCCGCCTTCCTGTCATGGGAGGCTTGTTATCGTATCAACGTGTTGGGTGAAACAGAAGATATTCGTCTTATCCCCTCTGCCATAGGTGGCAACGAAGAGACACGACACGGAATTGTACTAGCCAAATCAACCCCAGCCAAAAAATTTGGTCTTGTTACCGGAGAGCCCATGGTTAATGCCCGAAGAAAATGTCCAAATCTAAAAGTATTTGCCCCCAATTTCCCATACTATGTAAAATGCTCCAACGCTTTTATCTCTTTACTGAAGGAATACAGCCCTGTTGTAGACCAGTTTAGTATTGATGAAGCCTTCTGCGACTTCACGGGAACCCGGAGCCTGTACGGAGATCCTGTTGACCTGGCACATAGGCTCAAGGATCAGATCAGAGACGAGCTTGGCTTTACCGTCAACATAGGAATTTCCTGCAATAAGCTTCTCTCCAAAATGGCCTCCGATTTTCAGAAGCCCGACCGTGTGCACACGCTGTTCCCCGATGAAATTTCCACCAAGATGTGGCCTCTTCCGGTATCAGATCTCCTGTTTGTTGGAAAGTCCAGTGTGAGAGCCCTGCATAATCTTGGCATTTTTACCATCGGTGACCTGGCCCATGCAGACCAGAATGTTCTTAACAGCAATTTTGGCAAGCACGGTGCCTATATGTGGCAGGCTGCCAACGGAATTGATGATGGCTCACTCAAGCAGGAAAAGCCGGCCAATAAAGGATATGGTAATTCCATCACGCTCAAAAACGACGTGACGGATTTAGATACTGCACATATGATATTACTATCACTTTGTGAAACTGTCGGAGCCAGAATCCGAGCTGACCAGACCCGGATCAGTGTGGTCGCTGTCAACTGCGTCGATGCGGATTTTCATCACTTTTCCCATCAGACAACCCTGTCCTCGCCCACGGATATTACGGAAAAAATCTATGAGACAGTCAAGGTTTTATTTTCTCAATGCTGGGATGGAAGTCCTTTGCGTCTTCTTGGCGTGCAAACCTCAAAAGCCAACGCTGATGCCTGTGTTCAGTATAACCTTTTTGATTCCGGCAAAAGTGAAAAGCTCTCCAAGCTGAACTCTGCCATCGACGAGATTAGAAATAAATTCGGTGAAGAGTCTGTTCAGAGAGCCTGTTTTATTGATTCATCCCACAACCATATGACCGGTGGACTGCACAAGGCTAAGCGTGAAAGCAATCCTGAGCATTAGTCATGCTTTTTATTAAAATCAGTTGCTATTTAGTCAGCTGCTATTTTACGATATTCTGTGGGTGTCCTTCACAATACGCGCAGACATTGGCAAATTCTATTTTTGCTCTCCTCAGCATCGATTCGTGAGAGGCAAATGCAATATGTGGAGTCAGCAGCGTATTCTTAGCCGTTAGCAATGGGTAATCTGACGGAATTGGAGGTTCCATATCGAATACATCAATGGCAGCTCCCGCAATTTTTCCCTCATTCAGTGCTTTTGCAAGTGCCGCATTATCTACAATAGGTCCTCTGGCACAATTGATAAAAACAGCATTTTCTTTCATCTGGGCAATTTTTTTGGCATCAAAAAAACCTTTTGTCTCTGCATTCAAAGGCGTATGTAAGGAAACAATATCACTTTCTGCCAATAAGGTTTCAAGTGTAACATAAGTAATCCCTGCCGCTTTTACCTCGTCTCTTTCATGTCGGGCATAGGCATATACCTTTGCTCCAAAGGCTGCAAACAGCTTTGCAGTCATAAAGCCAATCTGTCCGCATCCAATAATTCCCACTGTTTTTCCACAGATTTCACTTCCCATAAATCCGGCAGAAGTCCTGCTTTCTCTGACAGCCTTATCATAAGACACGACTCCTCTGAGTACATCTATCGCCATCCCTACTGCAAGCTCGGCCACAGTCTGGTTGGAATATCCTGCGCAGTTACAAATCATTACATTTTTATCCTTCGCTGCACTTCCCACATGATCCACACCGGTGAATGCCACCGCAAGCATCTTTAATACTTTCTGACTCTCAATCACTTCATTTGGATATGGATTATTGGCAATCATGACTACCTCTGCTCCCTGGGAGCGTGCCTTCAGTTCCTCCACGTCGGTTGTTTTTTCTCCATAATAGACAAATTCATGTCCAGCCTCTTTGAGCGGTGCTGCTAACTCCATGATTGTCTCTTCACTGACACCTAATGGCTCTAATAATGCAATTTTCATAGTATTCTTTACTCCTTTTTATTCTATAACACTGTACATCATAAATTCATAATGAAGTCTGGTTCCCTCTGAAATTTCAGCAGGAAGAAGTGCCCTGGCTACCATTTTTTCTTCCGCTGCCGGCTCATCCACACGATTCAGATATGCATAATCGCCATCAATCCTTGCTACAACATAATCAAAGCTTTGCATAATTTTCTCCAATCTCTTTTACAATCTCACGAATTTGTTTTTTATCGCAGTCAATGGTCAGATCAGCATACTTTTCATAGTAGGGCCTGCGCTCCCTGCATAGATCCTCAAGGGTCTGTCCAGGTGCCAGTGCAACTCCACGCTTTGCCAAATCACCAAGGCGTTCCTTCAGCCTTTCATAGGGTAGACGCAGATAAATGACAACTCCGTTTTCTTTTAGATGCTCCATGGCTCTTGTGCCAAATACAGCGCTGCCCCCTGTTGCGATAATGGAATTCTCCACACAGATGGATGCATTAATTTCATTTTCCACCTCCAGAAAGCCCTGTTTTCCTTTTTCACTGATAATTTCATGCAGAAGCTTTCCGGTTTTTTCCTGTATTACCAGATCAGAATCCAAAAAGCGTTTTCCAAGATTCTTGGCTAAAACAACACCTACTGTACTTTTTCCAACCCCCGGCATTCCAATCAATACCAGATTGGTTTTTGTTTTCTCTTCTGTTGTCAGACTCATAACGCCTTCAGTACCTCCAAAGTAAATTTCCAGGTTCTTTCCACTGATGAAATACGAAGTCTCTCAGCAGTTGTATGAATATCCAGGATATCAGGACCAAAGGACACACAGTCCAGCCCCTTTTTCTTTGCAGCCAGAATACCACATTCCAAGCCAGCGTGTAAAGACAGGACCTTCGGTTCATGGCCATATTGTTCAGTAAATATCGCAACCAGCTGATCTCTTAAGGGAGAATTCTCCCTGTATTCCCAGGCTGGGTAATCACCCGTGAGCGTGACTGTTCCACCGCTTTCTCGAATCAGTCCGCTGATTTTATCCCTTAATGCATCTTTTGCTTCAGCGACACTGCTCCGGAGTGAAAATGCAAGATGAAAACTTCCATGCTCACATTCCATGATTCCAAGATTTAAGGAGGTTTCCACTAAACCGGGAAGCTTTTGACTCATGGCCAGAACACCATTTGGAACATTACATAAAAATTTCAACAGTTTTTGCGTTGTCTGCACTTTCCATACACTAACGCTTTCCTTTTTCATTGGCTCTTCTTTTGTTGCTTCCATTTCTGTTGTTCCTTTTTCCGTTGGCTCTTCTCCAGACAGTTCACGGCAGGATAATTTCAGCTCAGGATCTGTAGTACTCCACCTATTCTGCCATTGGCCTTCCAGCTCCGACGCCATCGAAATCACCTGCTTCAGGAATTCCTCTCTTGTTACAAGCATTGTTGCCCTGGCCGATATGGGAATCGCATTGTCTTTCAAGCCACCTGAGAGGTCTATAATCTTTATATTTTCATAAGAGGGATCAAGCCTTTGGTAAAGTGTATCCAATATCTTTGCCAGTTCCATGATTGCATTTGCGCCATTTTTATCAATTTCTGTCCCCGAATGTCCACCTGTTATGCCGGACAGCTCCAGTGAAATAATGTTACCTTCTGCTAACTCTGTTTCAGTTTCAAAGAAACCGTTCACCCGGATTCCTCCTGCACAGGCAACGACGAATTCTCCTTCGTCCTCGCTGTCAAGGTTCAGCATGCGCTGTGCTTTGCAATCGGAGAGATCAATGCCCGTTGCCCCCTCCATTCCAACTTCCTCCTCTGTGGTCACAACAAGCTCAATGGGCGGATGCTCTATAGTCTCCGATGCAAGAATGGCAAGTCCAAAGGCTACCGCAATGCCATCATCACCTCCAAGACTTGTTCCTTTTGCATAAACATAATCTCCATCCACCCTCAGCTTCAGAGGATCTTTCAGCAGATCAATGGTTTCTCCCGGATCTTTGACCGCAACCATATCCATATGTCCCTGGATCATCACAGGCTCGCAGCTTTCCTTTCCCCTGCTTGCCTCTTTCCAGATAATGACATTATATAACGCATCCTGTCTAGCCTTTAAATGATGTTCCCTGGCAAACTCCATCAGATAATTGCTTATTTTTTCCACATGGCCTGAACCATGGGGGATATTACAAATCTGTTCAAAATAATAGAAGACACTTTTCGGTTCCAACACTTCCAGCATAATGTATACTCCCTTTTCCGTTTTTTCATGTTTTTTTGTTTTCCATGCCTTACTGTTTATACCTTATTATATGTCAAAATACTTGAAATACGCAATGTAAGGTTTATTTCATTAGCACTGCAATCATCCACACACAAAAGGAGGACTGTTTACTCTTGTGAATAAACAGTCCTCCCCGTAAAAGATCTCATTGAAATCTTTTCATTTTCATATAATGTATGAAATATTAAGCAATTTTAGATTTAGCTACTTCTGCAAGAGCTGTAAATCCTTCTGCATCATTAACAGCCATCTCAGCTAACATTTTTCTGTTGATGTCGATTTCTGCTAATTTTAATCCGTACATGAATTTGCTGTAGCTTAAGCCATTTAATCTTGCTGCTGCGTTGATACGAGCAATCCATAACTGTCTCATCTGACGTTTTCTTTCCTTACGTCCAGCATAAGATGATGTTAAAGCTCTCATAACAGACTGTTTTGCTACTCTGTACTGATTAGATCTTGCTCCTCTGTAACCTTTTGCAAGTTTTAATACTCTATTGTGTTTTTTCTTTGCGTTTACGCCGCCTTTAATTCTTGCCATTTCTCATTTCCTCCTAACCAATTATAAATATGGTAAAATTTTCTTCATATTCTTAACGTTTGTTGCATCTGTCATTGTTGCTTTTCTAAGATTTCTCTTGGTTTTTGCAGACTTTTTGGTTAAGATATGGCGTTTGTAAGCTTTATTTCTTTTTAACTTTCCTGTTCCTGTAACTTTGAAACGTTTTGCAGCTGCTCTGCTTGTCTTCATTTTTGGCATTTTATGTTCCTCCTTTAAAATAAGTTAT
>CAZUCI010000046.1:24354-24909 GCA_964619485.1 uncultured Lachnospiraceae bacterium | reverse complement strand
AGCCTCTTTACCGTTTGTGATAAAGCATTTGGAGCCATTGATAACCCACTCGTCACCATCAAGAACTGCTTTTGTCTGCTGTCCCTGTGCATCTGTACCAGCACCTGGTTCAGTTAAACCGAAAGCACCTAACTTTTCTCCGGAAGCAAGTCCAGGAATATATTTCTGTTTCTGCTCTTCTGTTCCGTATGTCATGATAGGATCAATACAAAGGGATGTATGTGCAGATACGATAACACCTGTAGTACCACAAACCTTGGAAAGCTCCTCAACACACATAGCGTATGTTAAAGGATCACAACCCTGTCCGCCATATTCCTTTGGTACAGGAATTCCTAAGAAGCCAATTTTAGCCATTTTTTCAACGGTAGCTCTTGGGAAAACTTCTGTCTCATCTACCTCTTGAGCAAGAGGTTTTACTTCGTTCTCAGCGAAATCTTTAAAAAGCTGTCTAGCCATTTCATGCTTTTTGCTTAATGTGAAATCCATTTTCATTCCTCCATTTGAATTGCTTATTTCAGCGGATCAGATATTCTCCGTAATCCGCCTAAAGCC
>CAZUCI010000046.1:0-24344 GCA_964619485.1 uncultured Lachnospiraceae bacterium | reverse complement strand
CTTAAAGTAAAATCCATGATCTTAATTTCCTCCATTTTATTTTAATTAATTAAAACATCCTATTTGCTGTAGTCGAAGAAACCAACGCCTGTTTTCTTGCCTAATTTCTTCTCTTCTACCATTTTCTTAAGAAGTGGTGCCGGAGCATACTTCTCGTTTTTAGTCTCTGTATATAATACTTCCATGATTGCAAGGCAGATATCAAGACCAATTAAATCTCCCAAATGAAGAGGCCCCATTGGATGAGATGCACCTAACTGCATAGCTACATCAATATCAGCTGCAGAAGCGGTTCCAGCGTCTAATACGTTGATTGCTTCGTTGATCATTGGGATTAAGATTCTGTTTACAACGAATCCTGGAGCTTCCTTCACTTCAACTGGAGTTTTTCCAATTTCAGTAGCGATTGTTTTGATTTTAGCTACCATGTCATCTGGAGTGTTAGCACCCTGGATAACTTCAACTAATTTCATACGATCAGCCGGGTTGAAGAAATGCATACCGATCATTGGTCTGTCTAATCCTTCACCAATTTTTGTGATGGATAAAGAAGATGTGTTTGATGCAAACATACAATCTTTTTTAACAATACCCTGTAACTCTTTGAAGATGGACTGTTTGATTTCCAGTTTCTCTAAAGCTACTTCTACAATCAAATCGCATTCGCCACAGATGTTGTTTAAACCTGTTGTGATTTTAGCCATGATGGAATCAGCTTTTTCCTGGGAAATTTTTTCTTTTCCTACCAGGAAATTCATGTTTTTCTGGATTTTAGCTTTTCCGCCTTCAGCGTATTCCTCTTTGATATCGCAGAGACATACTTCATAACCGTCTGTCATAGCGAAAGCCTGTGCAATACCTGAACCCATTGTTCCTGCACCAATAATACCTACTTTCATTGTAGATCCTCCTTATATATTATGATTTTTATACTTACATAAAAGTAATAACAAATTAGCAGTTCTTGAATGGCTCTTTTACTTTCTCTTTGTTTTTGTCAAGGAAGAAAGCCATTCCGTATTTCTGATCCTCTGACTCGAAGCAGTCACCGAATAATTTTTCTTCGATTACGATTGCATCGTCCATGGATACTTCCAAACCATCGTTGATTGCTTTCTTGCAGTTGCGAACTGCGATTGGAGCATTCTTAGCGATAGTAGCAGCAAGCTTCTCAGCTGCAGGCATTAACTCTTCTGCTGTATAGACTGCATTTACAAGACCAATTCTTAAAGCTTCTGGAGCTTTGATATTTCTTGCAGAGTAAATCATCTGTTTAGCCATTCCAGGTCCAACCAATCTTGCGAGTCTCTGAGTTCCACCAAATCCAGGAGTGATTCCAAGACCAACCTCAGGCTGACCAAATACTGCATTTTCAGAACAGATTCTGATATCACAGCTCATGGAAATTTCACATCCACCGCCAAGTGCAAAGCCGTTAATAGCTGCAATAACAGGGATTGGGAATGTTTCCAGTTTACGGAATACATCGTTTCCTTTTTTACCAAAAGCTTCGCCTTCTGCCTTGGTAAGTGTGCTCATCTCTCCGATATCTGCACCGGCAACAAAAGATTTCTCTCCTGCACCTGTTAAGATCAGACATCTGACTGCTGCCTGGTCAACTGCATCCAGAGTAGCGTTCAGTTCATCTAAAACTGCGGAGTTTAATGCGTTTAATGCTCTTTCTCTGCTGATGGTGATAATTCCAACAGCGCCTTTTACTTCGTACTGTACGAATTCCATAAAAGTGCTCCTTCCAATTGTTATTTTGGTTTTCGACATATCAGCCGATTGTTACACCCATACAGGGCTTGTCTCATTTACCGCTATACGCACAAAAACACCTTGACCAGCTTCCGATATTTTCATGTCGGAAGCAAGCCATGGTGTGTGTCCTTTTACTGTGAATTAGTCTCTCTCTACGATTGTAGCGCAGCCCATTCCGCCGCCGATACATAATGTAGCAAGACCCTTCTTAGCATCTTTAGCTTCCATCTCATGTAATAATGTTACAAGGATACGAGCACCTGATGCTCCAACTGGATGTCCAAGTGCGATTGCTCCACCGTTAGGATTTAACTGTTTCTTAACATCAATTCCAAGCTCTTTTCCTACTGCTACAGACTGTGCTGCGAAAGCTTCATTTGCTTCGATGATATCAAAGTCTTCAATCTTCATATCAGCTTTAGCCATAGCCTTCTTGGAAGCTGGAACTGGTCCAATACCCATAACCTCTGGTCTGCATCCTGCAAGAGCGCCTGTTACGAAAGTAGCCATAGGTTTTACACCAAGCTCTTTTGCTTTCTCTTCACTCATGACAACGATTGCTGCAGCACCATCGTTGATACCGGAAGCGTTACCTGCAGTAACAAATCCATTAGGATTGATGGTACGAAGCTTTGCAAGTCCTTCGATTGTAGAACCAGGTCTTGGTCCTTCATCTTTGGTAACCATGATGGTTTCTTTTTTCTTCTTAACTGGAACTGGAACGATCTCTTTATCAAAAGCGCCGTTCTCCTGAGCTGCACATGCCTTTAACTGACTTGCTAATGCAAACTCATCTAATTCTTCACGGGTAAGTCCCCACTCTTCACAGATATTATCTGCTGTTTTGATCATGTGATAATCATTAAATGCATCCCATAATGCATCATTTACCATGGTATCTACTAATTTAGCATTTCCCATTCTATATCCGTAACGGCCCTGCATCATAGCGTAAGGAGCCATGGACATGTTCTCCATACCACCTGCTACAACGATATCAGCATCTCCAGCCTGAATCATCTGAGCAGCCATATTTACACAATTTAAACCGGAACCACAAACAACGTTGATGGTTACAGCAGGTACTTCTACTGGTAAACCAGCTTTGATACTAGCCTGACGAGCTACGTTCTGACCCTGTCCAGCCTGGATTACACATCCCATGTAAACCTGATCAACCATCTCAGGAGCAACGCCTGCTCTGTTTAATGCTTCTTTGATTACGATTGCGCCAAGTTCTGGTGCTGGTGTTGTGCTCAATGCGCCACCCATGGTACCAATTGCGGTACGGCAAGCGCCAGCTAATACGACTTTCTTTGCCATGTTTTTTTCCTCCAAAAATTTGTTGAAATATCAGTAAATTTCACCATTTACAATGATTGTTATTTTTTTATCATTGCTTGATGAGTTTATTTTAACATAGCACTATACTTTTTGCAATGTTTTTAAGAGGAAACAATATGATGTTTTTATATGCAGGTCATTTCATTTTTCAAAAAGGAAATTCAGGGCCGGATCTTTCATTTGAAAAGATCTCATCCACTCCTTACTTCCCTCCTCCTTTCGTTCCACCGGTGACTGATTTCGATATAGAAATTTGGTCAGCTCATAGCAGTCAATCCAGATTTCATTATCGCAGTCCTTCTGGCTTTCATCAAAAATTATTTCCATGCCAAAGTGCAGATGTATTGCTTCTATATTATTGACATTTTCTGAAACACTGTAGCCTGTGTGTCCCATATAACCAATAACCTCTCCCGCCGTCACATAATCCCCCTGCGCCAGAAATTCCGCATAGGGGTAGTTCTGCCTTAAATGTGCATAGTAATAGTAGCGCTTTTTATCAACGCTTCTGATTCCAATTCTCCAGCCCCCATACTGATTCCAGCCCAGTGCCTCCACATATCCGCTCTCCACTGCAATAATCGGTGTTCCAATCTGTCCCATCATATCGTGGCCCAAATGCTTTCTTTTATAGCCATAGCTTCTCCCACTCCCAAAGTCATCATAATCATTATAATAGAATCCTTTGGCAATCGGTGAAAATGCCTTGAGACCATAGGTATCCACCATGGTGGTCTGTCCGTCTGTTCCCGGAACCTCAATACTGTACTCCCCCACCATTCCAGACAGCACCGCACTCAGCGTCTCATGATAGTAAGGATAATATTCGTTTTCTTCCATTTCCTTCATGGAAGCTTCTCCTTTTGCAAGTGACTCTGCAAAAGCATCCATTTTTCTGCGTACGCTCTTTGTGTATTTTCCTCCTCCGCGTACTGCCCCATATGCCAGCAGCTCGATCCAGTCTACATGGTGCTCTTTTCCGTAGGTATCCACATCCCATTGGTACGCCAGCTCCATGGACTCTCTGTCAGGTGTAAATTCCATCCAGGTGATAAATTTATTCTTCTTTTCTCCTGAGGCAGTCACTGCCTCACGTTCCTTCATTCTGTCCACCAGTCCGCAAACCAAAATGCACAAAAGTAAAAGTGTAAATAAGAGAACAGGCCTTCTTCTTACTATGCTCTTCACACGCCATTCCCACTGTTTCTTCTATCCTTATTTATTGCTATGTGTTTTTAACAAAAAAAATGCCCCCGGATTGAGTTCCGGGGGACATTGTTTCATATGATGTTTTTAATCTTCCGGTTCAATCAGTCCATAAGTATTTCCTTTTCTCTTATAAACTACATTGACCTGATCTGTCTCTGCATTGCAGAAAACGTAAAAGCTGTGTCCAAGTAATTCCATCTGAATGCAGGCATCCTCAGGATACATTGGTTTAATATCAAATTTCTTGGTACGGATGATCTTGATTTCTTCCTCATCCATGTAATCCTTGTCCAGATAAGCCTGTTTAAAGAAGCTTGCTGCCTGTTTCTGATCGGCCAGTTTTCTCTTATATTTCTTTAACTGTCTCTCAATGATTTCCTCAACAAGATCAATAGAAACATACATGTCATTGCTTACCTGCTCAGAACGAATAATATTTCCTTTGACAGGAATTGTTACTTCGATCTTCTGTCTGTCTTTTTCTACACTTAAGGTAACATGTACTTCGGTTTCAGGTGTAAAATACTTTTCAAGTTTTCCGATTTTATCCTCCACTGCAGATTTTAATCCTTCTGTAACCTCGATGTTTTTTCCAACGATTATGTATTTCATGCTGCCCATCCCTTTCTGTTTAAACTGTATGGTCATTATACCATATTTTACTTAAATTTTGCAACAATTTTAAAAATTGTCTCGTGTTTTTTCACTTTAAAAAAGTCAAGGAGCTTTGTGACATTTTTCGACCTGAAATCGATTTTCATGATTTTTGTACAAAACGTTTGTTCTCAAAGGTTTCCATAAAATCCTGTGTTTTTTTGCTTTTTTTCTGTGGATAATGTGTATAACTCCGTGTATAATTCAATTCTTCCCATAAATCGGCACTTTTGCATGTGGATAACTTTTTGCTTCCATCGCGCGCATTTTTGCGTGTTTTTTTCATTTTTAGACAATTTTTGTGCAACATGTCTAATCTGGTACTATTGTCTCAGCCGTTCTCCTGCCAAATCAAAGTCAAACAATTCCAGTGCCTCTTTTGCTTCCGCTATCTGCTGCTTTTGTGGCTCCTCCAAACGGAATTCCCAAAGTCTGTCCAGCTGCTCCAGCGCCTTTTCTCTTTCAAATTCATCAATAAATGCCCTGATTCTGCTCACCTCAATCAGATACTGTTCCTCAGTAATCTCCTGCTTCTCATCATCCGGTCTATCCTTCTTTTCCACAAGGAATCCCTTTTCCTTCAGCATGCTTCCAATCGTTTCCAGAAAGTCTGAATATAATTCAAGCAGTTCTCCGTAGGACTGTTTAATAAAAGCATACTTCTCTGCTTTACCGGCCATCTCCTGTTCTTTGGATTTTTCCGACAGGGCAAAGGCTCCCACTGAGGCTGATACACTCTTTAATGCATGAACATCGATAATATACCTCTCAAAATTTTCCTCCAGCACATACTTCTGTAAAAGTGGATATTTCCGCAGTCCGTCCTCGTACACCGTCTTTAATATATCCAGATAATCTGCCTCACTTCCGCCACAGGTGATAATCCCCTTTTCCACATCAATCCCAGGCATGCTGATCTGTGTATTCCCCTTTGCTTCCTCCGGCGCATGTTCAAGCATACAAAGCTTCTCCTGAGGAATCCATTTATGTAAAATCGTCTTAAGACGCTGCATTTCAATTGGCTTATTTAAAACATCACACATTCCGGCCTTTTCAAACTGCTGCTGGGCCTGCTTGGACACATTGGCAGTAAGTGCCACGACCGGCGTTGCTTATCCTTCCATACTCTGAAGCTTAAGAATCCTCTCCGTAGTCTCAATGCCATCCATCCCCGGCATCATATGATCCATAAAAATAAGATCAAATTTTTCTTTTTTGCGGATCAGCTCCAGTGCCTCTTCCCCGCTTTCCACTCTTGTTGCATGAATTTCAAATTTCTGTAACAGTCCATCCGCAACTTTCAGATTCACCCTGTTGTCATCTACCAGGAGAACCCTGGCATCTGGAGCGACAAAAAAGTGCTCTTCCTCTTTCTGATACTTTTCCTTCAAAATTCCTGCATATGCAAGCTGCTCAAAGCAGACGGTAACGGTGGTTCCCTGTCCAAACTCGCTCTCCACCCGCAGCTCTCCGTTCATCAGCTTGGCCAGCTTCTGTGCTATGGTTACTCCAAGACCATACCCGTCTCTCTGCCGGCTTCTTCCCGCATCTCCCTGGAAAAATGCTTCAAAAAGATGCTCCTTTGTCTTTTCATTCATTCCTATTCCGGTATCTTTGATTACAACAGATATAACAAAAGGGGTTCCATCCCCCGTATATTTTCTGCTGCGACTGCTCTGAACGCTCTCTCTTCCGTTGATAACCTGCACAGAAATTGTTCCCTCGTTGGTAAATTTCAATGCATTCTCTGCCACCTTCCAGAGCATCTGCCATATGCGGTCCCGGTCTCCCATAAGCATGTCAGGCAGCTGCTCCATGGAAAAGCTTATGGAAATATCCTTATCCCCCTTCTCCTCCTTCATCCGGGTAATGAGCTCTCCCGTAAGCTCCAGAAGTGAATACTGCCTGATGGAAAGTTCAAAATTGCCGCTGTCCATCTGGGTGTAGTCCATAATATCCTCAAAAATGTGTAGCAGATTATGAGAAGAATCATAAATGGTCTGTACGGATTCCCTGTCATTAGCCTGCAGCTTTGACTGCATGAGAATCTGGCTCATGCCGCAGATGGCATTGAGAGGTGTTCTGATTTCGTGGCTCATATTTGCCATAAAATCATTTTTTACCCTGGTTGCCTCCATTGCTTCATCACATTTAAGCTCCACCACCCTAAGCAGGTCGTCCAGACTCTGCTCGTTCTCATAAGCGCGGCGGATATATCTGCGATTCAGCCTCCCTATGAGAATGATAAGTTCCTGTGCCACCAGAATTGCCATAATGCTCAGCAGAAATTCATACCGTTTCAGCTGCTGCAGCCCCGGCATTACCGGTAAAAACACAAAGCATATCACATATAGAATCAGGGACAATATGAGCAGTGTTCTCTGAAGCTCCTCCGTCTGATATAGCGCAACCAGGCACATCAGCAGAATAAAAAGACTCTGAAATATTTCAAAATTCTGCAGCACCAAACAGGAAAATAAAAATTCACCGATCAACACACATTCAAAGCAGCGTCCCTGCTTTATATAAGAAATATCTTTATTGGCAGAATATCTTGCAAACAGCACAGTACCGGCAATCAGTAGCAGGATCAAAAATCCCCTGGCAATCCCCGGAAGTGCACAAAGAGAAACCACAACAATATTGACGACAGAATACAATATCGTAAAAAGAACACTTATTCTTCTGGCTTCGTCCGTTGTTTTTTTCATAGTCTTACCCCCTTTGGAACCACAAGGCGTAATCCTCTGGGCACAATGCGGATTTTCCATTCCCGGTCTCCATTCACGACCTCACCATCATGATTAATCCACAGTGTGTTCTCATCCTTTATGCGTATGCTGACTTCCTTTCTCGAGAGAATATATCCGTTCTTCTGAATTGCTTTGAAGTTTTTGGTATAAGCGGCAAAAAGCATCCAAATAGTTCTGATTCCCGGTTCTCCATGAATCAACGCCACATCCAGCTTTCCATCAGAGGGATCTGGATTCTCAATAAAGTACATACTTCCTCCAAAGGCTTTTCCATTTTGAAAAAGTACCTCGATAAAGTCGTCCTCAATTACCATATCGTCCACAGTGACCTCATATCGGTGTGCTTTCCCTGTAAAAATGCGGTTGAGTGCCGCAAGCATATAAGGCAGACCTCCATTAATCAGGGATAAATTTCTATACTCCTCCACAATGCGAAGCATCCCTTCATCAAAGCCTGTAGTACAGGTATTCAGAGCACAGCCATTGGTGGTTTTCAGATAATCTACCTGAATGGTTTCCCCATGAATCAGCTGTGTAAGGTCATAAAACCTTTTCGCATCATCCGGTTGAAAGCATTTCAAAAAATCATTGGTCATACCACAGGGGTACATGGCAATTTCCACTTTGGACAAATCAGGAATTCCATTCATAATGTTACGCATGGTTCCGCTTCCACCGCATGCATAAAAGCGCAGCTCCTCATCCGGGAACATGTGATAAAGCTTACCGGCCAGCTCCGTCTCGTACCCTGCATAGCGCGTGTTAAACACAAAGTAGTCCAGTCCTTCTATTTCCTTCAGCTGCAGGCGCAGCTCTTCTGCAAAATTCATTTTTCCTGCATAGGGATTAATAATAAATATATGTCGCATTTCTTTTTCCTCTTTCTTCTCTAACTATATACAATGTCCGCTTGCTTCGCAAGACGCACATTATAAATCTACAATGTCCGCTCATCTGCAAGACGCACATTATAAATCTACAATGTCCGCTCCATCTGCAAGGCACACATTATAAATCTACAATGTTCTCTCCCTCCTTAAGACGCACATTATGAGTCAAAAAAAGACTTCAGTCCAATCAATGAACTGAAGTCAATATTGTTTGTTTTTATTTAGAAAATACGTCTAACTGAAAGAACCTGTCTGTAGCTTGCATTGGAAACCTTGATTCCTGTTGCTGCTGTGGAAGCGTGAACAATCTGTCCGCCACCGATATAAATTCCAACATGGCCGGAATAGCATACGATATCGCCAGGCTGTGCATTTCCAAGTCCACCCACATCAGAGCCACATCCTCTTAACGCACCTGAGGAGTGAGGTAAACCAACACCAAAGTTAGCATATACGCTCATTACAAATCCGGAACAATCTGTTCCGTTTGTCAGGCTTGATCCACCATATACATATGGATTGCCAACAAACTGTAATGCAAAGCTTGCAACAGATCCGCCTGCTCCTGAACCACCGGATACAGATCCCTTAGAACCCTTTGAGCTCTTTGAGCTTGCAGCTGCATTTGCTTTCTTTCTCTCAGCTTCCTCTTTGGCAAGTCTTGCTTCCTCTTCTGCCTTGGATTCTGCTTTTACAAATTCTGTGGTAAGTGTTACGAAGTCAGTGGAAACATAGCCTTCACCTTCCTCGATTGGAACCTTAATCCATCCCTCGGTAACGCCCTCTTCCATAACAGAAAGCTCATCCTCGATTGGAACCATTCCAACAACTGGAGAGTCTGTAGTAGGCTGTTCTCTTACATAAAGAGTAGTTGTTGTAACTGTTGCAATTCTCTTACCAACTTCCTTGGCAAGCTCAACTGCTGCTTCACCAGTTACTACGTATTCAGCCTTTACAAAGCCCTGAACATTTCCGGATTTGATTTCATACCATCCATCCTGCTCAGAGATAAATTCACCAACGGAATCATCATATAATTTACCAAGGATTTCTCCATCCTCGCTTGGAATATTTCTTACATTCACATAATCATTAACCTGTGCAATAACAAGATTGGAAAAATCCTCTGCACTGTTCTCTGATACAGTTTCTTCCTGCTGTACATCTACAACATCCTCAATAACAGGAGCTGCATCCGTAACGGCTGCCATATAAGGGTCTGCTGTTGCCTCTCCTGCTGCCAGTGAAATCACATTGGGAGTTGCTGCCGGAGCTGCGTTGTTCTTCTGTGCCACTTCGGCACGAACAGAATCAATAGAAGCTCCCTCATTTAATGTTAATGTTGCGCCTGCAGCCGGAAGACCGCTTGTTGAACCTGCGTAAACATCCATAGGTGATACTGCCAAAAGTGTTACTGCAGCACATGCAATTGTCGTTGCTTTAATATATTTAAAAAACATATTTCCTCCACTTTGAATTGTAAAGTAATTTTTAAGATTTGTTACAAATTTATTACATCTGTAACATAATATAGCATTGTCTTTTTACTTTGTCAACTATTTCACTGTTTTTCCACATTTTTCCTGGAATAAAATCTCATTGCTTTGTGCAAATATTACGAAATTATTATTTGGTGAAGGAGAGCGCTTTCTGTTCGGATATTTCTATATTAAAAGCTGAAACTGTGCTATACTGTTGAAAAGCCCTGAAAGGAGTGTATGCTATGAGTAAAAGTGCATTTGTCACAGGTGCTTCACGTGGAATCGGTATGGCTATTGCCAGGGAACTGGCAGCGGCGGGATACGATTTATATGTTGTCTGTCGTCATTCCAGTGAAAAGCTGTATGCTTTAAAGGAAGAACTGGAGCAGCTCTTTCCTGTAAAGGTTACCTGTTTTGTGGGGGATGTGGGTTCCTACTCCTTCATTCAAGCCTGCTTTGAGAAAATTGACCATCTGGATGTCCTGGTAAATAACGCCGGCATTTCTTATGTTGGTCTCATAACTGACATGAATGTACAGGACTGGGATTCCGTAATCAGTACAAACCTTTCCTCTGCCTTCTACACTTCCAAATTTGCCGTTCCGCTTATGGTACACCAAAAAAGTGGAAAAATCATTAACATCTCTTCTGTCTGGGGAAATGTAGGTGCTTCCATGGAGGTTGCCTACTCTGCCTCCAAGGGCGGGCTGAATGCCTTTACCAAAGCACTCGCCAAAGAACTGGCTCCAAGTAACGTACAGGTAAATGCCATCGCCTGCGGTGTTATTGATACGGATATGAATAAATGTTTCAGTATGGAAGATATCGAAATATTAAAGGGAGAAATCCCTGCAGACCGCATGGGGACCATTGAAGAGGTGGGTAAGCTGGTCATTCAGCTTTTAGAAAGTCCTGCTTACCTGACTGGACAGATTATTACATTAGATGGAGGATGGCAATAAACCATCCTCCTTTTTTCAAGTCTCTTTTTTACTTTTCCTTCTGCTTCTCTATCATATTTTCTGCCTGAATACTTTTCTGTGCTTCCCTCTGATCAATATTTTTACGAATCAGCTTATATGCGGTTGCTGCCACAGGCACACCGACAAGCATTCCAATCACCCCAAACATACTTCCGCCAACTGTGACCGCAGCCAGCACCCACATGCCTGGAAGACCAATGGATGAGCCAACTACTCTCGGATAAATCAGATTGCCCTCCACCTGCTGGAGTATCACAATGAACAGGATAAACAATAACGCTTTCAGAGGGCTGACCGTCAATATCATGATAAAGCCAACCACTGCTCCCAAATACGCTCCCACAACGGGAATCAGTGCCGTAGCTCCAATAAAGGTTCCAACCATGGGCGCATAGGGGAATCTCAAAACAGCCATACATACAATACAAAGTGTTCCTAATATAACTGCCTCTGTGCACTGACCAACAATGAAGCTTGAAAACGTTTCATTGGCCACCACCAGAACCTCTTTTATCACAGCTCTGATCTTTGGTTTAATATATGCTCTGCCAATTCTCACAAACTGTGTCTTAAGCTTTTCCTTACCTGCAAGAATATAGATAGCAAAAATCAGACCAATCACAAAATTCATAATAGTCGTCCCAACCGTTCCGACAATAGAAAGTGTTGATCCCACAATTCCCGATGCTGCACTGGAAATGTAACCGGCCACCGTGCTGGCATTAAACTGCTTGTTCAAATCAATATTTTTCAGCCATTCCTCCACCATTGGAAGCTGACTGGAGTTTTCCTCTGCATACTGCTGCAGCATCTTAACTGCCTTGGGGATTCCACTGGCTATGACAGTCAGTGCACGAACCAGTTCCGGAATAACCAGCTCGAAAATCAGGAATATTAAAAGAACGACCAATAATATGGAAAGAAGAATGCACACCATTCTGCGGCTTTTCTCTACAATTTTTTTCCTGCTTTTGGGAAAATAAAGCTTTTCCAGCTTTTTCATTACAATATTTAAAACATATGCGATAACTGCCCCCAGCGCTAATGGAAATATTACCTTCCACAAATGCAGAACAAAGCCCAGAAGCACGTCAAACTTCAACAAGCCTAAAACAAGCGCTGCCGCAAGAAGAAAATATTTAACTATTCTGCGGTCCATTTTTTGATTATTCATACCTTTTCTATCATTCCTTCCTGTTTTGTCAGTAGTATATCACAAAACTTTTTTTATTTGTGTTAAAATAATGTAAAAACAGCAAGGAGATTAGCTATGGATTTTGTTGATTTCATAAAACCTTTTGAAGGAAAGCATATTTTTATTCAGACTCACAATTTTCCAGACCCGGATGCACTTGGAAGTGCCTACGCCCTGGGAAGACTCTGTGAGCACTTCGGTGTCACCACGACTCTGTGCTATGATGGCAAAATTGACAAATTAAGTACTATCCGGATTTTAGAAGAATTTCATATGAATATTTCTTCCAAGGATCAGCTTCATGCCATGACCCAGGAAAGTCCAATCATTTTAGTTGATACCCAAAAGAATGCAGGAAATGTAACAGATCTGATTGGAGACGAGATTGCCTGTATTGATCATCACCCAACACAGATTCCTGTTTCCTATTTATATAAAGATGTCCGTATGGTAGGCTCCTGCTGTACTATTATTGCCGGCTATTTCAAAGAACTGAATATTATGCCGGACAAGGCATGTGCCACTGCACTTTTATATGGAATCAAAATGGATACCAACCAGTTTACAAGAGGTGTGACAGAGGACGATATCCAAATGTACGCCTTCCTCAACCCGCTGATGGATGATGCTCTTTTGCGTGCAGTCAGCTCCAACACCATGGAATTCTCTGATTTGACGGCCTTTGGTGCGGCATTCCAGACAATCCGCGTCTTTGACAGGGTGGGGATTGCCTATATTCCGTTTGCATGTCCAGATGCACTGATTGCCATGATTTCAGATTTTATCCTGGCACTGGATGAGGTGGAATTTACCATTGTCTATGCCAAAAGAAGCAATGACTGGAAATTCTCTGTTCGAAGTGAAGACACCGCTCTCCATGCCGGTATTATTGTCAGAGAAGCACTAAAGGAATGGGGCAGCGGCGGCGGACATGCTTCCATGGCAGGTGGTCTTGTTCCTCTGTCCAAAATTGAAGAACTGGGAAATCAGGCTGACACTAAAATCTGTGACCGTTTCCTAGAGGTCATTTCCAGACAGCAATAATACCTCTTTATAATCCTTGTAATTTTCTTCCAACAATTTGGGAGTGTTCAAGCCGTAAGGGCATTTTGTCATGCACACTCCACAATGAATACAATCCTCGATCTTTTTCATTTTTT
Source organism: uncultured Lachnospiraceae bacterium (assembly GCA_964619485.1). Classification (GTDB taxonomy): domain Bacteria; phylum Bacillota; class Clostridia; order Lachnospirales; family Lachnospiraceae; genus UBA2882. The sequence continues at coordinate 10,911 of CAZUCI010000046.1, read as the reverse complement.
CCTGAACAGCCTCTGTAAGCTGAAGCTTTGTCGGCGATCTGCGAAGCAAAAGTGACATTCTTGCACAGTTATTAATTTCAATATGAGCCGGGCAGGTTGGAACACAGTATCCACAGCCTCGGCAAAAATCTCCCGAAAGCTCTTCCTGATCCTTTTTGATTGTGGCACGAATCTCTTCATCCATTTCAGGCGGGTTATCAATATAGGACAAAAATTCATCCAGCTCACTTTCCTTCTGGATTCCCCAGATGGGAAGCACATGGGGAAATTCATTCTGGTAAGCTGCTGCTACCCTTCCGTTGGTAATCAGGCCCCCCGACAATGCCTTCATGGCAATACATCCCACATTTTCATTTTTACAACGCTCAATAATCTGAAGCTCAGCCTCTGTAGCAAGATAATTGAAGGGATACTGCAGCGTCTCATACAAACCGGAATCCAAAGCCTCATTGGCGACTGCAATCCTATGATTGGTGATTCCAATATGGCGAATCATCCCCTGCCTTTTTGCATCCTCCATAGCTTCATAAAGTCCGGTTCCATCCTCTCTCTTTGGACAGAAGGATGGATTGTGAAACTGATAAATATCGATATAGTCTGTCTTAAGCAGCGTAAGACTGGTGTCCAGATCCTTCCAGAATGCTTCTGCGTTCTGCGCCGCTGTTTTTGTGGCTATGTAAATTTCTTTTCGGACATCTGACAGAGCTTCTCCAATTTTGCTTTCGCTGTCTGTATAAAAACGGGCTGTATCAAAAAATTCTATTCCATTTTCATAAGCCTTCCGTAAAAGCTTTCCCGCCTCATCCATATTAACTCTTTGTATAGGCAATGCTCCGAAGCCGTTTTTCTCAACACAGATTCCTGTTTTACCCAATTGAACCTTCATATAATTTCCTCCATTTCTTCATCCATCCGCCTTTTATGTAAAAGAGGACTGACATAACTGCCGCAATGGTCCAGCCAAGTGGCCATGCCATCCAGATTCCCGTTGCACCAAACTCTTTTGATAAGACAATAGCAAAAATCACTCGCAGAATCAAGTCTGTAAAGGTAGCTGCCATAAACCGCCCCATGGAGCCAGCCCCACGCAAAATACCGTCTGCCACCAGCTTGGTAGCTACAACAAAATAGAAGGGCGAAACAATTTTCAAGAACATGATTCCTGTATCCATCGCAGGTCCTGAGGCCGTATCCATAAAAATATGAACCATAACTCTTCCAAAGAAAAAATAAAGAAGTACGACCGGAACGCAGAGTAGATAAATCATCTTTAAACCACCGGCAAATCCGTTTTTGATTCGCTTAAGCTTACCGGCACCAAGATTTTGTGCCGCAAAGCTGGAAACACCATTTCCCAGAGTAGTAAACGTTGTAATAACCAGGTTGTTCAGCTTGACTGATGCCGCGTAGCCTGCAATAACGCTGGCTCCGTACCCATTAATGACACTTTGAATAATAATATTCCCCACGGAAATAAAGCTTTGCTGTAAAATGCTTGGAATGGCAATCACCGCAATGTTACCCAAAAGCCTCCAGGAGAAAAACGGTACACTTCCTTCTCCATGTGGAATCATTTTTAACCGCTTTATAAGCGCAATCATTGCCAGCACACAGCTGACTCCCTGGCATAAAAAGGTTGCCCATGCCACACCGGCTATGCCCATATCAAAGGCCTTTACAAACAGAATGTCTACAAAGATATTGGCTGTGGATGAAACCGCAAGAAAGTAAAAGGGCGTTCTGGAATCTCCCATGGCCGAAAAAACACCGGTAGCAATATTATAAAAAAACTGAAACAAAAGACCGGCCGTATAAATTTTCAGATACAGCATGGAATCTGCAAAAATTTCTCCCGGGGTATGTATCAGCTGCAAAAGTGCTCCGCAGAAGACAAATCCCAATGTCATTAACAAGATGCACAGTATTCCACTTGCTATAAAGGTGGTACTGACACTGGTTTTCATCTCCTGCCATTTTTTTGCTCCAAACAGCTGTGATACCACAACGGAACAGCCTATGTTACATCCAAATGCAAAAGCTATGTAAATCAATGTAATCTCGTAGGAGTTGCCCACCGCTGCCAACGCGTTCTCACCAATAAATTTTCCCGCCACCAAAGAGTCTGCAATATTATAAAGCTGCTGAAACAGAATGCTTCCCAGAAGCGGAATACAATAAGCCCAGAGTACCTTCTCTGCCTTCCCCTCTGTCAAATCCTTATTCATAAAATGTATTCTCCTCACATATCATCTCGATAAACCCTCTTGTCAAAGAGGATATCTTTCTGTTTTTATCCCTCATCCTTAAACAGCCATCTTGCTGAAATAATCATGCCCACCTCAAAGACCAGCAAAAACAATGGGAAAAAGCCTGCACTGATATTGCCTGCAATTAAACCAAACACAGGTGGCATAAAGGTACTTCCCACATAGGCGCATGCCATCTGCATTCCCATCAGAGACTGAGAAGACTCTGCACCAAACAGAGTCGGTGTCGCATGAATCATGCTTGGATAGATTGGCGCACATCCAAGTCCCATAATACATAATCCCGCCATGACAGCTTTTCCGGGTAATGGCAGAAACAATACCACCAGTCCCATGGCGATGATTCCCTGTCCCAAAAGAACCATTTTCTTATCTCCCAGCCTGTCCGTGATAAATCCACACAGAAATCTTCCCAGCGTAATCCCCAAATAGAACATGGACACCCACTTTGCAGCTGTCTCTGCGTTAATGCCCCGATGAAGAACCATATAGCTTCCTGCCCAGAGTCCCGCTGTGGTCTCCAGAGAGCAATAGCAGAAAAAGGCTATTAAAACTGACTTGGCTCTTGGAAGTGCAAGTGCCTCCTTTTTTGAAAGTAAAACCATCTCTTTCTTTTCAAAAGCTTCTGATTTCTTTTTCCATAAGGGAAGAGAGAGAAACAACACCGCAACCAGCACAATCTGCATCCAGCCAATGATATCATAACCTCTGTTCCAGCCATGACCGCCAGTCAGACAGATACCCATTATATAAGGTCCAATGGATGCTCCAACACCCCAGAAGCAATGGAGCCAGCTCATATGACGGGATTTGTAATGTAATGCGACAAAATTATTTAATGCTGCATCTACACTTCCCGCACCCAGTCCGTAAGGCACTGCCCATGCACAAAGCATCCAGAAGGATGTGGAAAAACCAAATCCCAGCAGTGCTGCTGCCGTCAAAAATACACTGATTGCCGTTACCAGCCCGGTTCCAAGCTTTGCAATGACTCTGTCGCTGAAAAAGCTTGCAATAATTGTACCACCTGAAATAATCATGCTTACGATGCCCGCATAGGCAATCGGGACATTTAATCCCCCATACATGCTTGGCCACGCAGAACCCAAAATAGAATCCGGTAGCCCAAGACTGATAAATGCGATATAAATTACCACCAAAAGTAAAGTTGTCATTTCTGTTTTCTCCTTTGTTATTTTCTAAAATCTATTTTATTTTTTTAAAAGCCCTTCCAGCTGCAATGAAAACTGCCCCCATTAAGGTCGACCATATTACAAGGAAGCTCATATAAGCGCTTTTACTGGTATAAGGAAGAGATTGATGTCTTTTCACCATAAATTCCAGATCTGCTCTGCTGCTTTCTCCTGCAATTTTTAACTCTCCAGACCGATATGGATCAAAATGGCCAATATCAAATACCTTCAGAAACAAATCTCCTTTTCCCGTTCCCAGTGCTTTCATCTGCAGCGTAAAAACTTCTTTTTTCTCCACCTCAACCATTGGAAATTTCTGCTCTATTACAGAAATGCAGGGAAGCATTCTGCCTTCTAATTCAGTAGAAAAAATTTCATTTTTTGATTCATCCAAAAGTATAAAGCCATACGTGTTGCTGTTTCGATCCAGCAAATAGTTTTTTACCTTACAGCTTACATAGTCAAAATCTTTTTCCACAGTAAAGGTCTGTTCTATCACTCCGGCCTCATCCAACGAAATCTCGCCCAAATCCATGGTCTGACTGGCAACCACCGTATCAAAGGCCGTCAGGTTTTGTGTGAACACAGGAATTTTTGCAGCCAGCCATATTGCTGTACAGAAAAGTAAAGAGCCCGCTGCAGTCAGGCAGAAAAAACGCCCTACAGGTTTCATATGCTCTTCATACCTCAGCCATTCCCCAACGCCCTCTGCCGCCAGAAGCAGCTTTAGAAATTCCACACTCACAGAGTAATGGTCTGCCGTCTCCCATATCAGCTGGAATAAAATAATGCCAAGAAAGGTAAGTTCCAACAAAAGCTCCGCTTTTCCCTCAAAAGAACTGCCCGCGAAAACACTGTTTGCTTCTCTGTCCACTTTCTTCTTATACTGACCATTTAGCTTTCTGAAGATTCCCCAAAAAACACATCCAAAGCACAAAAGATTGAAGCTCTGGCTATAAAAGACGAAAAAGTCATTATGATCAAAAAACAGCCGGTCCTTCCATCTGCCTTCTGAATCCGAATATCCTAACAGCTCCACCGAGCCATTCATGGAATCCGACCATAACGAGGACAGTTTTCTTTTATACAATGACGCCATCCCCCAAACTCCCCGTCTGGTGATTCGCTCTCTGATTGTATGATATATTGCTGATTCCTTTTCCTGTCTGTTGGAAAAAGAACTGATCAAAAGCTCATCCTCATTACTGTGCTTCCCATTCTCGGTCAAACCAATCATCACCCAAAGTGACAACGGATACTCCAGACTCACATCTCTGTTCGGACTGACCTTTTCTACCAGTTTTCCCTCCAAAGCTAAAAGTCCCGTAAAAAGTGCAGCTCCAACAAGCAACAGCAAAATGAGCTGTTTCCAGTGATTCTTTATCCAGTCCCTTCTCAACCATAAGCCTGCTATGATTCCAAAGGCAATCATGGAAATAAGAACCGTCGGTCTAATCTTATATCCCAGAAAGAGCATCATGGCGAGCAGCGAAAAATAAAGCAGATTCCTGATAACTCCATGATCTTCCAGTAAAAGAATTTCCAGATAAAGAACGATCACAAACGGTGTCATGCTCATGACCGTGGAATAGATAAAACCCGGCCATAACCAGAGCGTAGGATCAAGAAAACATAATACAACAAAAATCATTGTTCGTGTCTCTTTGCCTTGTACTTTGCCTTGTCCTTCTCTCTTTTCACTCTTATGATGCATTTTTTCCAAAAGGCTTGCAGAAATCAATATCCCAGCATCCATAATCACAATCTGGAATATCTGAAGTGCCAATTGCCAATGTCTTTCAGCTATGCCTGCTGCCTGAATCAGTTTCAGAAAAAATGCGAGTGTAAAAACAATCCCATACTGGTGTGGATAATGTGACAGATAGACAGTCTGCGGCTCCTCTCCCATGAGAATTGCCACTGCTCCCTCATAAACCTTTGCCTGATCCCATCTCATATTTGTTTTCAGTACAAAAATCATTGTAAACTGAATCATCAAAAGAAGCAAAAAAAATATACAAAAAAACAGGTGCTTTTTTTTCGATGTTCTCCTTTCCATGGAATGAATCAGACATGTAATTGCAAGCAATAAAAGAGAAGCACCTGCCACAAGTGCCACTGCCCGTTCAATTTTTCTACTGTTTGCATACACAAAATCTGCTGCTTCCCAGGAGGAAAAGCAGCAAATTATTATAATTCCTATCAGAAAAAGCATCAGTCCTCTTACCAACATTACAAAAGAGAACTGCATTTTTTCTCCTATGCTATGGTCTGTCACATTTTGTTTCATATGTCTAGTGATTGGGCAATGCTTCATATCCATCCGCTCCTGCTCATACAGCCTTACTGCTTCCGTACATTTCCTTCTCTGGTAGAAGTTCCTGCCAAAAGTATATTCTTATCAAGCGTATTTTATTCAGCATTCCCTAAACTCTTCACACTATTTTTTCTCAAAAATCACTATTCCATAGCCCGGAAGTTCCAGCTCTCCATTTTTAAAAGTTGCTTCCTCATCGGATACAGCTGCACTCCCCTTCATCTTTAATCCTTCTATATCCGAATCCGATAAATCCACACTTTTCGCATCCTTACTGTTATTCATCAGCACCCATACATGTCTATCCTGATATAGCTTGTCCAAAGCAATGATATCTCCATCCCCCACTGCTTCCAATACACTTTCTGTACCATGGCTGATTGCCGGATAAGTGTTTCTTAAATATAATACCGCCTTATAGTAATTGTAAATGGAATGTGCCTCCTCCTTCTGTAATTCCAACGGGCCATACCGGTGCACTACCTCATCCATTTCAGGTGGTCCGACCGTCATTCCTTCTGCATCATCCTGTTCACACCAGTACATGGGAGCCCTTTTATTTTCGTCCTTCCCCGGTGCTCCCTTGACACTTCCACTCATGCCCAGCTCTTCTCCATAATAGACAAAGGCATTTCCGCTGAGCATCAAATTGACTCCGGCCGCAAATTTCATCTGCTCTTCATTTTTTGCCATAAATCCGGAAATTCTGCCCACATCATGATTACTGAGAAAATCAGCATTGGTTTGAGCCTCCTCTTTTTCCAGTTTTTCACTCACAGCATTGATATCCGCCTGATAGTTAACCTCCTTCTGTGCAAAATTTTTACCAGATTCTCCATCGGACTCCTTTCGAATCATTTTTACAATGGCACCATCGCTCTGTCCAAAGGGAAAGTTAAACAAACTGTCAACGCCGCTCTCGTAGTATTCCATAATTTTTTCTTTGGAGTCCCATACCTCTCCTACCAGATAAGCATCCTCCTTTACACCCTTGCAATACTCTGTTACCCATGCTAATATTTCCACACTCTCTGCGGTGCTGTCCGTCTCATACTCTTTGACTGCATCTAACCGGAAACCGCCTGCTCCCAGCTCCAGATAGTAGCTCATGACCTTTTCCAGTTCTTCCCTGACTTTTTTATTTTCAAGATTTAAGTCAGGCATCTGATCCCAGAATCTTGCCTCATAATAGTAATCTGTTCCTGCCAAATGTTCAAAACCGGACTGATTTGCTCCGTCCCTTGTAAAGTGGTAGTAATCCACATAAGGGCATTCCCCTGCATCCGGCTCCTCTGATTTATCCAGGCTCTTCAAATAGTCTGCCGCCTCCACAAACCACTGATTCTGTGCCGAGGTATGATTCAGCACCAAATCCATCAGCACCTTGATGTGACGCTTCTCGCACTCCTTTAGCAGCTTCTCCAAATCCTCCATGGAACCATATTGCTCATCTACTGCCATATAATCAATAACATCATATTTATGATAGGTTGCAGCCGGGTGGATTGGACTTAACCAGATTCCATTAAAGCCCAGGTCCTCAATGTAATCAAGCTTACTGGTTACGCCATTCAAATCTCCAATACCATCCCCATCACTGTCACAGAAGGAATATACAAAAACCTGATAGTAGGTTCTGATATTATCTTCACTTGCCTGATTTTTCCCACAGGCAGAACAAAAGAACATGGAAAAAGCCAGCATTATTACAATGAGACCTTTCCATGTTCTCTGTTTCTTTTCTATATACACTCTAAAATTTCCTTTTTTTAATAAAGACTTCATATGCTACACCCTCCTGATTACAGTGTAGCAAACTGTTTAAAAAAGGAATATTTCAAAATTCTTTGAAACATATCACTTTTTTATTATCTTATCATCCAGAAAAGCTTCTATTTTAAAAAGCTTTCCTCTTGCGTAAGTCAGCCTTGCAAGATAACATTTTCCAATATAGGATTGGGCTTCCGCCTCAAGCTCATCTGATATGCTGTGAAAAGTGGCCTCCAGCTGCCCCGATGGATTTCTTTTATACATGGTAATCATATACTTTTTCCCATGATATGTTCCCGTACAGCATCTTTTTATGTAATATCGACCGGTTTCCAGCTGTCTACCCGAATACCGGATATGATAGCGGATAAAATATGCATTGGGAATGACTATTTCAGCTGCCTTAATCTCCCCTTTTTTAAAACGTTCCTCCGTGGTTCCTTTTACCGTCATTGCATTATAGCAAAAAGCACCTCCCATAAAAATCATCATGAGTGCAAAAAACATTAATATGGCACTGTGTACCCCCAGAATGAAAACCGTAAGCAATAAAATTCCAATTAGAATTATTACTCCACCTGTAACACCTTCTACTGCACTTCTGTTTTTAACTTCATTTTTCCCATTTTTGAAGTATTCCGATTCACTCTCCGTAAGCTCCTGATGTTCCAATATCTCCAGCTCCGGATATTGACAAATGGAATTACTGGCACTGCCATCTATTACCATCTTTGTCGCCCCTTTCTCTATGATCTCATCGCCCCATCAACAGAAAGAATTTCTCCAGTAACATAGCCTGCCATATCGCTGGCCAAAAACAGGAAGGCATTGGCAATGTCCTCAGGCTCTCCGATTCTTCGCAATGGAATTCTCTGAATCATAGGAGCAATAACCTGTTCCGGTAAAGCAGCAACCATGTCTGTCCTTGTAATTCCAGGTGCAACGGCATTGATTCGGATATTGCTTGGTCCAAGCTCTCTTGCCAGAGACCAGGTCATGGCATTGACTGCAGACTTGCTGGTTGGATATGCCACTCCACCCGGCTGACCTGAGAAGCTTACCATTGAGCTTGTGTTAATGATACAGCCTCCACCCTGTTCTTTCATGATTTTCACTGCCGGCATGATCGTGTTCATCAATGCATTGACATTCAGATTCATTACCTTGGTGAACTGTTCTGCTGTATACTTATCCATTGGTGTACTGTCTGATATTCCTGCATTATTGACCAGAATATCCAGCCTTCCATATTGCTCTTTTACATGATCAATGGCAGCTGCCACAGCAACATCATCAGAAAGATTCGGCCAGTCACCAGATACCTCCCAATCCGCATTCTCCTCCTTCAAAGATGCAAGTGCCTTATCAACCGTCTCCTGTCTGGAACCAAAGAGCACTACCCTTGCTCCATTTTCCAGATATTTCTTTACAATGGCATAACCGATTCCTCTTGTTCCACCTGTTACAACTGCAACCTTTCCTTTTAACATAGTAAAGCCTCCTTTTCTACAATCTGTTCATTTGCAAGTGGCAATGCATAAATATCAATGCAACTTGACAAATCTCTGTTTCGTTTAATATCCCACGCTAGTGTATCATTCATTACCGTACATGTTTCTATGAAGGTTTCTTCTTTTAGGACTCTAAAAACCTCCTTATCTAGCAAAGGGTTCATGTCGTAGCAGACTATTTTCCCATCTTTTGATAATTCCCAATTCTGCATTAATTCATCCTGATGTAAAACACACCATGCCAAAATCAGTTTTAACTGTCTCGATGGTAGTGATCCTTTGATACATCTTGCTCCATCAATTTCAATAATTGCCTTATTTCCATTATACTCTGCATGAATCAGGTACAAACTGATCTGGATAGTGACTACTTCCATCATAGCCACATACCCCCATTCTTGGTGAATTACAAACCTCAGATATATAATCCATTTCATAATCGTATTCGTCACCATTATCATCAGGTTTCATTTCATCATTTTCATATTTTTCTAAACATTCGTCACACCAAAATGGAGCTCCTTCATAAAATCCTTGAGGATTAATCCATCTTGCTATATTTTTTCCACAAATAGAGCAAATATTCTGTGGTACATTGTTTCGTGACAAAATTGTCACTTTATTTTTTTGATTGGGAGCATTGTAATATGACTGAACATTAATCACTAACTCTGTTGTCGATCCATAATCATATTCATATTCAATCTGCATCCCCTGTTCCAATACATTTTTCAATTTGCAGTTCATACTTTTTGCAGGCTCTCCCCAAAATGAATCCGTTGCAGGCGTTGATTCATACTGTTCACCATAAATATCAAAACAACTTAAATGTCCACAACATTCTACCCATATATCTCGAATAAACTGATCTAAATCTTGTAAGGTTGCATTTTCCTTTATCTGTATAATAAGCCAATAATCCTTATCATATTTTCCATAAAGCACCAATTCATAATAAACTGCTTTTTCTTTTGCCTGTTCAAAAACAGCTGCTTTTTCCTTGCAGGCTATTAAATGTTTTACCATCCCAGTTCTTGTATATTCTTTTCCACAATATTTGCAGAATCCCCTTGTCTGCTTTGCCATTGTATATTTTTTCCTCTCTATCTTCAAATTTCTAATAGTTTTTCTATATTTTATTCCAATTTGATTTCCTATGTAATGATTGTAGCACAGTTATCAAAAAAAAGCACCCCAGACAAAACGTCCTGGGATGCCTTGAAAAACTCTTGAACGTCCTCGGACGTTCTGAGTTGTATATTTGATTATCTCTTTGAAAACCGAAATTAACGCTTTGAGAACTGAGGCGCTCTACGAGCTGCTTTGAGACCGTATTTCTTACGCTCTTTCATACGTGGATCACGTGTTAAGAATCCAGCTGACTTAAGAACCGGTCTGTACTCTGAATCTACCTGAAGGATTAACTACTATTGAGAGTGCGGCATTTCATGGTTGTACTGGGTTCACTGGATTAGTATTTGGAAATAGTATAGATACTATTGTCGATAGTGCATTTAAAAATTGCATTAATATTACTGGCAATGTAATTTTCCCACAAAGCCTTAATTTCATAACAGAGTATGGATTTCAAGGATGTGATAAAGTAGAAGCTTTTCGATTTCCTCATGCCACACCACTTCCATATTATCCCCTTATGCTTCCCAGAGGAGCTACTGTAGAAGTACCAACTGCTGCAGTTGCAACATACAAAGCAACTTATGGATGGAATGACTATAACATTGTGGGGTATTAATCATACATCACTATCAATGTGAATAAAACCTCGCCTCTACGCATTTTATTCCAAAATTAAACTACGTAATATGCAAACAATTAGCTTTATCTAATTAAAA
>CAZUCI010000045.1:0-25629 GCA_964619485.1 uncultured Lachnospiraceae bacterium | reverse complement strand
CTGGATTGTCATGATGCTGTTTGCAGGACTTTTAGTCAATCCGGTTGTAAGAGGTGCTGATGCTGTCTATGAGAATAAGCTTTTAAATGAAGTGAAAGCTGAGGTTGAAGCAAAGGATGAGCTTTGGGCTTTTGATGGTGTACATACCTATATGGGGACGTCTCTTTTGACAGTGGGGGCAAAATCACTGAATGCGATTCAGGTTTATCCTGATTTATCCATGTGGTATGAAATTGATCCGGACAGGAAATATGAAGAGGTTTATAACCGCTATCAGCATATCAGATTGAACATAGTACCTGCAGGAACAAGCTTTCGGGTATTGACCCCGGATTCCATTGAGGCAGATTTGTGTCCGGAAAATTTAAAACAGCTTGGGGTTGAAAAGATAGTTACGAAGCAGAATCTGGAAGAATTGAATGATCAGGACGTGACATTTGCTTTTTACAAAGAAATCGGTTCTTATAAAATCTATCAGTTAAATTAAGAACAGTGTTCTGCCTGCAGCACGGGGCGAACCAATATAAGGCACGGCGCTATGAGCGCTGTGCCTTATATTCTGTCAGGAAGTGTCTGCGTTCATCTAAGTCGAGAGATGTGTATTTCTCAAAAGAGATTGGCAGCTCATTTAAAGCACCACTGCATCGTGGACAGCTTTTTTTATGACCGTTTAAAAGATGAACTTTATCGCAGGCATTACAGTAATGTACATATAACATCCTACATCGTCCTTTCTTGTTGTTTTCTGACATAATGTCACTACGAGTTTGACATAAAAAACGCACTCAGTCAATCGCTTTAAAGCATCAAAGCGTAAAAAAGCATCGACAAAAGTTGATAAACAGTGGAGTAAATGGGAAAACATCACGATAAATAGGATCTGTTTGCTTCGACGTTTACTATGTCATAAAAAAAAGGATGCAATTTCTTTACAAATGAGGTAAAATAAGGGCAACGTCTAAAAATATGTCATTTAGGAGGACAATCGAAAATGAAAACTTATTTAGTCACAGGCGGAGCTGGATTTATTGGTTCGAATTTTATTCACTATATGTTTAAAAAATACAATAATGATATCCGCATTATCAATGTAGATGTTTTAACCTACGCTGGTAACCTGGAAAATTTAAAGGATATTGAAGGAAGAGATAATTACACCTTTGTAAAGGCTGACATCTGCGATAAGGATGCAATCAGCAAAATTTTTGAAGAGAACGATATTGATCACGTGGTTCACTTTGCAGCTGAGAGCCATGTTGACAGAAGCATTCGTCACCCTGAGGTGTTTGTGCAGACGAATGTGTTAGGTACATTGGTTATGCTGAACTGTGCAAAGGCTGCATGGGAGCTTCCGGATGGAACCTTTAAGGAAGGCAAGAAGTTCTTACATGTGTCAACTGACGAGGTATATGGCTCCTTAGAGGAGGATGGCGGTTATTTCTATGAGACAACCCCTTATGCACCTCACAGCCCATACTCAGCTTCCAAAGCAAGCTCTGATATGCTGGTAAAGGCTTACATGGATACCTACAAATTCCCTGCAAATATTACCAACTGCTCCAATAACTATGGCCCTTATCAGTTCCCTGAAAAACTGATCCCATTGATTATCAACAATGCGTTACAGGGCAAGAAGCTTCCTGTATATGGCGACGGTAAGAATGTCCGCGACTGGTTATATGTGGAGGATCATGCCAAGGCAATTGATATGGTCATTGAAAAAGGCAGATTGTTTGAAACCTACAATGTAGGTGGACATAATGAGAAACAGAATATTGAAATCATCCATATTATTATTGACTGCTTACAGGAGATGCTGGATGATTCAGACCCGAGAAAGGCACTGGTTACCACAGACCTGATTACCTATGTGGAAGACCGCAAGGGTCATGACAGAAGATATGCCATTGCACCTGACAAGATTAAGGCAGAGATCGGCTGGGAGCCGGAGACTATGTTTAAAGAAGGAATCCGCAAGACTATTCAGTGGTTCTTTGAGCATGAGGACTGGATGAAAAATGTTACCAGCGGTGATTATCAGAAATATTACAATGAAATGTATAAATAAAAACAGTGCTGAAGCATGTGCTGAATGCACATTGTAAAACGGGGGAAGAAGGATTACGCCATATGGCGGAGCCTTCTTTCTTGCGTAAAATAAAAACACAGGAGACGAACTATGAAAGGTATTATTTTAGCCGGTGGATCCGGAACCAGATTATATCCTTTGACCAAGGCCATTTCCAAACAGATTATGCCGGTCTATGACAAGCCGATGATTTACTATCCTCTGTCCACATTGATGCTGGCGGGAATCAGTGAGGTATTGATTATCTCCACACCGAGAGATCTGCCTGTATTTGAAGAACTGCTGGGTTCTGGAGAACAGCTTGGCATGAAGTTTTCCTACGCAGTTCAGGAGCAGCCCCGTGGACTTGCTGATGCCTTTATTATCGGAGCTGATTTTATCGGGAAGGACAGTGTTGCACTGGTTCTTGGAGATAATATTTTCTACGGACAGAGCTTTTCCAAGGTTCTCCGTCAGACAAGAGAGCGCATTGAAAAAGAGGGCGGCTCCACTATTTTTGGCTATTATGTAAGAGACCCAAGGGAGTACGGTGTTGTAGAGTTTGATGAGAGCGGCAAGGCTTTATCCATCGAGGAGAAGCCGGAAAATCCAAAGAGCAATTATGCGGTTCCCGGACTTTACTTTTATGATAATGATGTTGTGGAGATTGCGGCCAATGTCAAGCCTTCTGCAAGAGGGGAAATTGAAATCACCACCATCAACAATGAGTATTTAGACAGAGGAACTCTGTATGTTGAAAAGCTTGGAAGAGGCTTTGCGTGGTTAGACACAGGTAACCATGATTCCCTGCTGGATGCATCTGACTTTGTGGCAGCTTTCCAGAAGAGACAGGGCTTATATATCTCCTGTATTGAGGAAATCGCTTATAAGAGAGGCTTTATTGACAGGGAGCAGCTTTTAAAATTAGCTGAGCCTTTGATGAAGACCAATTATGGAAAATACATGGTAGAGGTAGCAAATGGACTCTAGGGTGAAGAAACAAGTCATTGCAGCGGCAGTCTTTTGTATGATTGCTGTGATTGCAGTGGTGTTTGTCGCCAATTATATACAGACAGGAGCCTGGATTCCCGGACAGAAAAACACTTCTGTCAGCACGGAAAATCAGGCAAATGAAAGTGAATCAGATCTGGATGAGGGACAGATAGCTGAGGCTTTAAAGAACGCGGAGCTCTATGGACTTGATCCGGATAAAGATCCCAATGCCTTTGTGACAGACGAGGCTTTCTTTGATCCCGAATTGGAGGAATCTGATCCAAATGTACAGGCAAATCTGCTTGTGAGCTCTGTGGAGAAGGATCTGCGCGTCAGCGTGGTGAACGGAAACGGAGAGCTGGTTCGGGAGAAACCCATTCGCATCAATGTGACGAATGCGGCAGGAGAGCAGCATCATTACAAGGATGCAGATCAGGATGGAATCCTGTATATTGCGCCCATCGAGGAGGGTGAGTATCAGGTTTCCGCAGACAGTATTGACGGATATCTGCCCATGGAGGAGCAGGTGCCTGTCAATGTGAAAGCGCAGCTTGACTATACTGTAGTAGACGACATCTCTTATCTGATCAAGAGTGAAGATGAGATAGATGAGGTGGTGGAGGATACAGCAGTCAATGGGGCAGAAAATGATGCAGATGGAACGGAATCCAACAAAAGGCTGGAGGATGAGGATGCCATCTGGGGAATTGATGTGTCGAAATGGAACAAGGAGATTGACTGGGCAAGGGTCAAGGCAGCCGGAGTTGATTTTGCCATTATCCGATGTGGCTACCGAGGCTCCAAAACCGGTTCTCTGGTGGAGGATCCATATTTTTTGAAAAATATAGAAGGGGCACAGGCTGCAGATGTGAAGGTGGGAATTTATTTCTTCACCCAGGCCGTCAGCGAGGTGGAAGCTGTGGAAGAGGCTTCCATGGCAGTGATGCTGTGTCGTGGATATAAGCTGGCACTTCCGATTTTTATCGATACGGAGGGAGCCGGAGGCAGTGGAAGAGCAGATGCACTGGAGACAGAGACGCGTACCGCGGTCTGTGAGGCCTTTTGCAAAACCATTGAAAACGCAGGCTATAACGCAGGAGTTTATGCCAGCAAAAACTGGTATGAGCACAATCTGCTGACTGATAGGCTGGGAGATTATACGTTCTGGTTAGCACAGTATTCCAGCAGGGCAACCTACAAGGGAGACTATGATATCTGGCAGTACACGTCTGCGGGAACCGTGGATGGTATTGAGACCAGAGTGGACTTGAACCTGTGCTATTGGAAATTTGAATGAACATTGTTAGGAGCTGTAGAATGAGCGAAGAAAACAAGCAGGATATACAGGAAAAGGAACAGGACATGCTGGAGTATTATCAGAATGCCCTGGAGAGAGAAAAGGCCAGAAATAAGGAATTGGCAGAGGGACTTGCCAATGCCAATGCGGCTGTTGTAGACCTGTCTGCACAACTGCAGAGAATCAAGGGAAATCCGCTGTGGAAGCTTTCCAAGCCTCTCAGAGTTGTCATCCATTTCATTACAAGGAATATTCACAGGGTGATGGCCCATGGCAATCCAAGGGGCATTGCTCATAAAATCAAGAGTAAGCTCATTGAAAAGAGAGCAATTAAACAGTATGGAAAGAAAAGCTTCCCGGATGCAGACCGCAGAAGGGAAGAGGAGACTACCCATTTTGACAAGGATATTACGGTCAGCATTTTAGTGCCTCTTTACAATACACCAAAGAAGTTTCTGACTGAAATGATTGATTCCGTGTTAGCACAGACTTACCAGAAATGGGAGCTGTGTCTGGCAGATGGCTCAGATGAAGCCCATGCATATGTTGGAAAAATGTGTGCGGAGTATTATGAGACAGATCACAGAATCAAGTACCTGAAGCTGGAAAAGAATGAAGGTATTTCCGGAAATACCAATGAGTGCTATAAAATGGCAACGGGAGAATATATCGGGTTGTTTGACCATGACGATATTCTTCATCCAAGTGCCTTATATGAATATATGAAGGTTATTTGTGAACAGGATGCAGACTATATTTACTGTGACGAGGCAACCTTTGTCAAAGGTAATATCGACAATATCATCACATTGCATTTTAAACCTGATTATGCAATTGACAATTTAAGGGCAAACAATTATATCTGCCATTTCAGCGTTTTCTCCAGAGAGCTTTTGGAGGGAACAGAGCTGTTTAGAACCCGTTTTGACGGCAGTCAGGATCATGACATGATTCTGCGTCTGACCTCGGAAGCCTCCCATGTGGTTCATGTGCCAAAGCTTTTATATTATTGGAGGAGTCATAAGGGAAGTGTTGCCTCTGACATCAGTGCAAAGACCTACGCCATTGAAGCCGCAAGAGGCGCAGTGGCAGATCATCTGGACCGCTTTGGCTTTAAAAATTTCAAAATTGAGAGCACAAGAGCGTTTCCGACAATCTTTCAGATTCGGTATGAATTGACTTCCAGACCGAAGCTTTCCATTATTATTGCAAACAAGGATCATTTATCGGATATTAAACTTTGTATTGATTCCATACTGGATTGTTCCACCTATGATAATTTTGAAATTATCATTGTGGAGAATAATTCGGAAACAGAGGAAATCTTCAAGTATTATGAGGAAATTTCCAAGCATCCGCGTGTGCAGATGGTCAAGTATGAGGGCGAGTTTAATTACTCCAAAATCAATAACTTTGGTGCCACATTTGCCACAGGAGAATATCTGGTATTGCTGAACAATGATACGCAGGTTATTTCTGCTGACTGGATGGAGCAGCTTCTGATGTATGCACAGCGTGAGGATGTTGGTGTAGTAGGTGCCAAGCTTTATTATGGCGACTGGACCATTCAGCATGCAGGTATTGTCATCGGACTTGGTGCACACAGGACGGCGGGGCATACGCATTATAAGGTCAATAAGGAAAATGTTGGATATATGGGCAAGCTTTGCTATGCACAGGATGTTTCAGCTGTCACAGGAGCCTGTATGATGGTGCGAAAATCTTTATATGAGGAGCTTGGCGGGTTATGCGAAGACTTTGCGGTGGCATTAAATGATGTTGATTTTTGCCTGAGAGTTCGGGAAAAGGGATTGCTTGTAGTCTTTACCCCTTTTGCAGAATTATTCCATTTTGAATCCAAGTCCAGAGGCTCAGATTTGAAGCTCTCGAGAAGAGAACAGGCCAGAGTCGCCAGAGAAAAGAATGCCAGGGCAGCCGAGGCAGGCGGAAGTGAGGAAAATGTCAGCCGCTATGACAAGGAGGCTTCTCTGTTCCGTGGAAAATGGAAAAAGGTAATCGATGCAGGAGATCCGTATTACAATGTGAATTTTTCACTGGACCGCAGTGATTATTCTGTCAGAATAAAAAAGTGATAAGTAGAAATTGCAGGCAGAAAATAATAGTAAAAATTGCAAGTTAAAAGGTAAATCAAAAAAGATAAGCAGGAGGAACAGATGATGGGTTATATGGACACATTTCATTTTTGGTTAGAGGATGATTACTTTGATACCGCTACAAAAGAGGAGCTGTTGGCAATCCGCAACAATGAGACAGAGGTTGAGGACCGTTTTTTTAAGGATTTGGAGTTTGGTACAGGCGGACTTCGTGGTGTGATTGGTGCAGGAACCAACCGTATGAACTTTTACACCGTCAGAAAAGCAACACAGGGTCTTGCCAACTATATTGTAAAACAGAATGCTCAGGCAAAGGGATGTGCGATTGCATACGATTCCCGTAGATTTTCACCTGAGTTTGCATTGGAGGCGGCTCTTTGCCTGGCTGCAAACGGAATTAAGGCTTATTTATTTGATGCACTTCGTCCGACTCCAGAGCTGTCCTTTGCAGTTCGCAAATTGGGATGTACGGCAGGTATTGTAATCACAGCCAGCCACAATCCACCGGAATACAACGGATACAAGGTATACTGGGAGGACGGTGCACAGATTACCGCACCAAAGGATAAAGAAATCATCACAGAGGTAAAGGCAGTAACTGATTATCATACTGTAAAAACCATGGACAAACAGGATGCTGTGGACAAAGGTCTCCTTACTATGATTGGCGCAGAAATTGATGACGCTTACATGGTGGAGCTGAAAAAGCAGATCATTCATCCTGAGCTGATTGCTTCTGTTGCAGAAGATATCACAATCGTGTATACACCACTTCATGGAACCGGTCTTATGCCTGTTACCAGAGTGTTAAAGGAGCTGGGATTTAAAAAGGTTTATGTTGTAAAAGAGCAGGCTGATCCCGATCCTGAGTTTACTACCCTGGCTTATCCAAACCCGGAAGATCCTGCAGCTTTCACACTTGCCATTAAGCTTGCAAAGGAAGTAAATGCAGATATTATTCTGGCCACTGACCCGGATGCCGACCGTCTTGGTGTTTATGCACTTGACCGTGCAACCGGTGAGTATGTATCCTTTACAGGAAATATGTCCGGAATGCTCATTGCATGGTATTTATTATCAGAGAAAAAAGCCACAGGAACCATGCCCGAGAATCCGGCTTTGGTTAAAACAATTGTTACAACCAATATGGCTGATGTTTTAACAAAGGACTTTGGTGTTAATCAGGTTGAAGTTTTAACAGGATTTAAATATATTGGTGAACAGATTAAGTTCTTTGAGCAGGATCACTCCTACAATTATGTATTTGGTCTGGAGGAAAGCTATGGCTGTCTAGCCGGAACTCATGCAAGAGACAAGGACGCTGTTGTGGCTGTTATGTGTCTGTGCGAGGTTGCTGCCTACTGCAAATCCAAGGATATCACTTTGTGGGATCTGATGCTGCAGCTTTACAATACTTATGGATACTACAAAGAGGGTCTTCACACAGTTACCTTAAAGGGTGTGACAGGACAGGCCAAAATCGGAGAAATCATGAGCTCCTTCAGAGCAAACCCTCCAAAGGAGTTTGGTAAGTTCAAGGTAACGGCTGTGAGAGATTACGATTTAAATACAATCACCAAAGCTGATGGAACAGTAACAGAGACAGGACTTCCTAAATCAAACGTTTTATACTTTGACCTGGAAAATAACTGCTGGTGCTGTATGAGACCATCCGGAACAGAACCAAAAATCAAGTTTTACATGGGCGTAAAGGGAACTGATTTAAAGGACGCCGAAAAAGAGTTAAAAGAATTAACAGATGAAGTATTGAAGCTTCTTGAGGAGATCTGAGAATGAAAAGATTAATAGAGCAGTTTGTAAAATTCGGAGCAGTTGGTGTTTTATGTTTCTTTATTGACTTTGGAATTTACACACTGTTACTGGCATTGATTGACTGGCATTATGATTACCTGATTGCAACCTTCTTTGGGTTCACAGTCTCTGTCATCGTAAATTATATCCTGAGTATGAAGTTTGTCTTTGTGCGTAAGGAGGACATGGACCGCCGCAAGGAGTTCATAATCTTTGTTATTTTAAGTGTTATTGGCTGTATTTTAAATGAGCTGCTGATTTTACTGTGCATGAACGGTATTTATGATAACTGGGCATGGATGCAGAGCATCTGCAGCAGAGAAGTTGCAAAGCTGTTAGGAAAGATTGCAGCAACGGGCGTTGTTATGGTTTACAACTTTGTTACCAGAAAGATTTTTCTTGAGAAGAAAAACTAAAATGTTTGCTAAGGTCGATATTAGAAGAGACATTTGCTAAATGGGAATATATTTTTAAGAGGGACGGAGCATATGAGCGAAAAAATGATGTTATTTATCCCGGCCTACAACTGCGAAAAGCAGATTGTAAGAGTTCTGGGGCAGTTAGATAAAAATGTACTGGCTTATTTTGATGAGGTTCTTGTGGTCAATAACCGCAGTACCGACGACACAGAAAAGAAAGTGCTGGAATTTATTGCAGAAAACCCGGATAAACCTGTTAAACTGATGAGAAATACCGAGAACTATGGCCTCGGAGGTTCCCAGAAGATGGCGTTCCATTACGCAGTTGACCACGGTTATGATTATGTATGTATGCTTCACGGAGATGATCAGGGCAATATTGCTGACTTTCTGCCAATGCTTCATAAGGGGATTTACGCAAAGCATGATTGTATTCTGGGAGCACGCTTCATGCGCGGTTCTAAATTAGTTGGATATTCCAAGTTCCGTACCTTTGGAAATATTGTGTATGATTTCATTTTTGCGTTTGTTACAAAACAGCGTATTTTTGATTTGGGCAGTGGATTGAATATGTATAAGACATCTATGTTAAAGGACAGCTTTTTTGAGAAGTTCCCGGACAATCTGATGTTCAACTATATGATGATACTGGCTTCCAATTATTACAAACATGATATTATGTTCTACCCTGTTTCCTGGAGAGAAGAGGATCAGGTTTCCAATGTAAAAATGATGAACCAGGCGATTACAGTTTTGAAAATGGCCTTTACCTATCTTTTTAATCATGAGTATATTCATGAAGAATTCCGTGAGAACATCCATGAGGAATATACCTGTGAACAGATCACGACACTGGAGGATTAGTCTATGTGGTGGTTGATACCGCTTTTTTTAGTCGGCTTCATACTGGTACATCTGGCCAAGATGATGCGTCTTTATCTTGTTTTGATGGAGCACAAAATCAGCTTTGGCAGATTTATCCTTCTGTATGTAAAAACGACTCTGGTCAACTTAATCATTCCCTTTAAGCTGGGAGAATTATACAGGATCTTTTGCATCAGCAGGGAGACGAAGCATTGGCAGGTGGGAATTCTCAGCATTCTGGTGGATCGTTTCTTTGATACGGTGGCACTGTTTCTGCTTTTGGTATTTCTTGCGTTTACCAGATTTGCCTCTTTTTCTCTGATTACCATGGTGTTTTTGGCTGTTTTACTGGTTGTTGCCGTCTGCTATGTGGCGATTCCACCGACCTATCTGTACCTGAATCATTATATTATCCGTCATAAAAGCTCCCCGAGAGCACTGGCAACACTGAGGGCTCTGGACGTGGTGAAAACCTGGTATGATTTTACGCAGAATCTGATTTCAGGACGTTTTGCACTGATTCTTTTATCCTCCTTTGCAGGATGGATTTTCGAGATGGGAACCATAAAGGTGCTTGCCATGTATCTGGCACAGCCTTTTGGACTTGGTGATTTTTCCGGATATATTGAGGCAATCTTCGGTATGGGACAGAGCGTCCTGCTTCGTCCATACACAATATGCGGAGCTGCAATCATGGCAGTGTTCACGCTTTTGGCGCTGATTGCCAGCGTGGTGAATAAGCTTGCGAAGAGAAAGGAAAACAGATGAAACAGATTTTATTGGTATATGATGACAGTCAGATGCCCGGATCAGAAATCCAGACCATAACCGGTAATAAATCCTTTGGTGAGACCATCTTTAAGCGTGTTACCCTGAAGGACCGCATGAAGGCAGAAATTGAAAAAAGCAGGTCTGTTCTGGAAATTTTCAATCTCCGGGGAGCAGAGGATGTGGCACGTTTATGTGATCTTCTTCCAATTGTGGATGAGGATGTGACCGTGATTCATCTGTATTCCAATTATGGACTGGCAGACACCAAGGCCTTTGCGGCACTTTTGAAAAAAGCAGAATATATGAATGAGGATTATTGTGTCTATTGTGACGGCAAGCCTGCCATGAGCTTTTTACACAGTATTGATGCCTACAAAAAGGCTTATGCTGCGCTGATTGCCAGAGATTTTGATGCGGAGGAAGTGGAGAGCGAGGCCTTTACAGATTTATCCAAAAGAGCACATTTTCTCACTTTTATCACAGGTGGCTTTGATGCAAGATTCTTCAATGCACTTGCAGGAGATGAATATACAGTAACCAAGCGTTCCACCAAAAAAGAAAAAATTAGGGCAGAGTATGAATTCTACTACCTTCTTCCGGAAAACATGAAGATGTGGTTTGTGATGCCCTATGATTATAAAGAGGATGAGAATGGCTCATCCTATACAATGGAGCGTTTCCATATGACGGATATTGCCATCCGCTTTGTGCATGGCGCAGTCAGCGTAGATGAACTGAGAGATATCTTAGACAAGCTCTTTTACTTTATCAATCTGCGTGCCACCAAAGAGGTCAGTGCACAGGAGGGAAAAAAGATTGCTGATGATTTATATCTTGGCAAGCTGAATGCCCGTATGGAGGAGCTGAAAAAGTATAAGGAATATGCACAGTTTGACCAGATGATTGCCATGGGAACGCCATATGATGGCATTGCTGATGTGGTGAAACGTTATGAAGGTCTGTATCAGAGGTTTGCAGTACGTAACTACACCAGGTTAGCAGTAGGTCACGGAGATCTCTGCTTTTCCAATATTCTCTACAGCAGAGAGGCAGAAATCCTGAAGCTTATTGACCCGAAGGGTGCTTTGAAGGAAGAGGACCTTTACACGGATCCTTATTATGATCTGGCAAAGCTCTCCCACTCTATCTGTGGCTGCTATGATTTCTTTAACAGCGGACTTTATGATATTTCTATTAAGAGGGATTTAAAGCTGGAGCTTTCCATCGATATGGATGCAGCACCATATGTTGCAGTGTTCCGTGAGTATTTAGAGAGAAGCGGCTTTGACTATGCACTGGTCCGTTTATATGAGGCAAGTCTGTTTTTATCCATGCTGCCTTATCATATGGATCAGCCAGGCAAGGTATTTGGATTTTTATTAAACGCAATTAGAATATTAGATGAGGTGGAAGCATGTACGAAGGATTAACATTTTGTTTTGATATAGATGGGACCTTATGTCCAATTAAAAAGAAAGATGAGCAGTATATTGACCTGGTTCCTTTTGCAGAGATGGTTGATAAATTGAAGGAATACAAGGAAGGCGGCGCTAAAATTGTGCTGTTTACCTCCCGTAACATGAACAGCTACGGTGGCAATCTGGGTCTCATCAATGCCAACACGGCAAAGGTTTTATTACAGTGGTTAGACAAATGGGCTATTCCCTATGATGAGATTATCTATGGAAAGCCATGGCCCGGACATCAGGGCTTCTACGTGGATGACCGCACAGTTCGCCCGGATGAATTTTTAAAATACAGTGTGGACGAACTGAATGAAATCTGCAAAAACAGCAGATGCCAGTAGACAGAGCTGTGAAGTGAGCAAATGTCAGCAGGTAAGTCTGTGAAGTGTGCAGATGCCAGTAGATGAGTCTGTGAAAATTTGTTGTTAGCAGATGATGCCCCTGGAGCATGATCGGATAAGAGTATGAAAAAAATTGTCTTGTATGTAAGCCTGTTTCTTTTGGTTATGACGGCGGTTTGTTCCCTTACCATTCATGGAATCAATGGAGAAGGCGGGAACTCTTCCTGGGAGCCAAAGGTGGCAGGTGAGAAAAAAATTGAAAAAATAGAAAACAATCTTTCGGGATTTTCAGAGACACCGGCTCTTTTCTGTGATGGAGAAGAGCTTCCTTTTGATAGAGAGAAGAATACGTTTTATCTGCCCCTGGACATGTCAGAGGAGAAGTGGGAGAAGCTTTCCTTTTCTGCAAAAAGTGCAGAAGGGAATTCGACAGAGGTCTTTTTTGGAGCTGATTATCGTGAGCTTTCCAAGCAGGATTTGATTCAGAACGGTGAGGGTATTCCTGTCTGGATAGCAACCGGCAGAGAATATGGTACCTATCAGCTTGTTTTTACAGGGCTTCCCATGGTTACCTTTGAAAGTACGGATTTTGCCACAGAGGATGGAATGTCAATTTTTGCTTTTCATCTATATGACACCGACCATTCGGGGAAAAATTCTCAGTCCGGCAAATGGGTGACCACCTGCTATGCGGCAGCAAGACTGCGGGGCAATACCAGTCTGACCTACGAAAAGAAGAGTCTTCGCCTGTATTTAAAGAATCAGGAAGAGGATGGAGCCTTTGGAAAAACCAATAAAAATCTGCTGGGACTTCGGGATGATGATGACTGGATTCTCAATTCACTCTATGCAGACAGCTCCAGAATCAGGGATAAGCTTTGTATTGATTTGTGGAACGAGGTGGGCGCCTCCTCTAATCCCTATAAACAGAATTTTGGAACCCAGGCGGAGCTTGTGGAGGTTATGATTGGTGGCAGCTATCAGGGAATTTATGATCTCATGGTGCCCATCGACCGCAAACAGCTTGGGATGGAAACAGTTTCCAGCCAGCTGGAAAAAGAGGCTGAGACAGCAGGCGGTAATGTCGAAAGTGAGACAGAAGCTACGACAGAAAGTACCATAGAAAGTGCCACAGGAAATACCACAGAAAGCACTACAGAAGCTGCCACAGGAAGCGTTATTGAGAGAATATATAAGAAAAAGTATACAGCCAGCTGGTCGGCTTCGGATTTTGTTGGCCCATTGCCTGACCCAAATGCCATTGATGCAAGAGGTGGCTTTTATTTAAAGGGTGATACCATTTTGCAGAATGAAGAGGAATGGGCACCTTTATATCAGCTTGCGTCGCTGATTGAAGGTGAGGATACTGCTTTTGCCGCTGAAATCACCCAGGTGGCTGACAGGCAGAATCTTGTGGAAAACTGGCTTTTTTATGAAGCCATCGGTGGATTTGACAATCGAAACAAGAATTATTATTATGTGGCAAGAAACAGAGATAATCAGTATTATGGCTATTTTATCCCCTGGGATTTGAATATTTCCTTTGGAGCAGTATATGCAGAAAACGAATTTTATTGCGTGGACAGTCCGGAGAGTGTGACCGAGGCAGTTGCCTGGGAACCCGGTGAGCGTCTTGTTTTTCTGGATGCAGATGATGCGGCAGAGCTTGCAGCTTCCACCTGGAAGAAGTGGAGAGGTGGCGCTTTTTCCGATGAGGCAGTTGCACAGCGCATTGCAGCTTTGGAACATCAGGTCAAGGACTCAGGTGCCTTTGCAAGAGAGGAGCTGCGGTGGCCAAATGGAAATGAGAGTCAGGATTTCTCACTTTTATATGAGTTTGCCACGAAGCGTTTGCAGTTTGTGGATGAGCGGGTTGACAGGCTTGGACAGGAGTGATTTTTAGATTAATTTTAAGTTTGATTTTCGGGATGGAGGCGGCCATGGAATTTAGACATGAATATAAATTTCTCATATCAGATGCACAGGCGGCAATCATCAAGGCCAGGATGTCTGGGATAATGGAGCCTGACCCACATGTGGGAGAGCGCGGGTCCTATGAGATTCGCAGCATTTATTTTGATGATATGTACAATACCTGCTATATGCAGAATGAGGCAGGAACAGACCCGCGAGCCAAATTCCGGATTCGGTGCTATAATGGTTCCAGAGAACGCATTACCCTGGAGAAGAAAATAAAGCAGAATGGGATGACCAGAAAAATATCTGCGCCACTGGATGACGTATTGTATCAGCTATTAGTGGGAGAGGATAAGGCTGGAAGCAGTCCGGTGCAGTCGTCCGATGCTTCCTTCAAAGCTGACAATGCTCTGCCCGATGCTTGTGTCAAAGGTGCCGATAATCTGCCAAATGCTTCCCTCATAAGTGCCAATAATTTGCCTTTCGCACATGATGCAGATCCCCTGATCCGTGAGCTTTTGGTGGCCAGGGAGACAAGGCTGATGGAACCAAAGGTGATCGTGGTGTATGAGAGAACACCTTTTGTGGAGCCTAATGGAAATGTGAGGGTCACCATAGATGAGCAGATTTCATCGACCGTGGCCTATGAGCACTTTTTTGACCAGAATCTGGTGAGAAGACCAATTAATCTTAAAGGAAAACAGCTTCTGGAAGTGAAATTTGACGAATTCCTTCCGGCTTACATTAAGGAAAATCTGGAGCTTGGAGCCCTTTCCCAGACAACCTTTTCAAAATATTATCTGTGTAGGAGATATCATTTATGAATACTTTTTCCAACATTTTCAAAAAATCTTTTCTGGAGGGATTCTCCAGCGGGGATATTACAACAACCCAGATTCTTGTGACACTGCTTGTTACCTGCCTGATTGCGGGATACATTTTTGTAGTCTACTATGTGTCCATGAAAAAGACCTTTTACAACCGCAGCTTTAACGTATCACTGGCGCTGATTTCAGTCATTACAGCATCTATCATTCTGGCGATGCAGTCGAATCTGGTTATCTCCTTAGGTATGGTTGGTGCGCTTTCTATTGTTCGTTTCAGAACAGCTATCAAGGACCCGAAGGATCTGATGTTTCTGTTCTGGTCCATCAGTGCAGGAATCATCTGTGGCGCAGGCATGTTTGAAATTGCAGTGTTCAGCTCCTTGATTATTACCATCGCATTGATCCTTCTTGAGCTGACACCGGTTGGAAAAGCGGCGTCAATTCTGGTTATCAGTGCAAAGGAAGCGAAGGCGGAAAAAGAAATTTTGTCCGTTGTATCAAAATACAGTAAGGTATGCCGTGTGAAATCAAGGAATCTTACGGACCGCGGTCTGAATCTGATTGTAGAGTGCAAACCATCTGATGCCGCGGCCCTGACAGAGGAAGCAGGCAAGGTTGCATCTGTATTTGGCGTGTCGCTGATGGCACATGATGGAGACATTACGGTTTAAGTGATGGCGCGTGATGGAGACATTGCGGTTTAAGTGACGGAGCTTGATGGAGACATTACGCTTTAAGTGATGGAGACATTGCGGTTTAAGTGATGAAGCTTGGACAACAAAGTGAGAAAAAGTGGCTTTGTTATCCAAATCAAATTTGAAAATGGAAAAAAAGAATAACAAATATGGCGTTATGTTGACCGAATGGACGTTAGGAGAAGGAAAGCTTAGCTGACGTCCAAAGTTTACACAAATATTGGACAATGGAATGGGATTGTTACCTCCCCATTGTCCAAAAGGCGAGATCCGGTCGGAAATGCCAGGAAAAGAGCAAACTTATGTAAACTATTTTGGACGCTGGAATAGAATTCTCCCCTCAGCGCCCAATGAGTAGACGAAGCAGGGGCGTACACCCAAAAAAAGAAGCCTCCGAGCAAGGCAATAGCATGAAACCGGAGCACATACCAAAAAAGAAGCCTTCTGGCAAGGCAATAGTACAAGAACAGAGCACATACCCAAAAAAAGAAGTCTCCGCGCATGGCAATACCATGAGACCGGAGCACATACCAATAGAATCCCACAAATAAAGGAGAAAAGAAGATGACAATTGTAATTACAATGGCTGGACTTGGTTCCAGATTCCGCAAAGCAGGATACACAGTGCCAAAATATATGATTGAAGCTCACGGAAAGACCTTATTTGAGTGGTCCATGGAAAGTCTTGTTGGATTTGACATGGCGGACAATACCTGCATTTTTATTGTGAGAAAAGAGGATCAGGCTTCAGGCTTCATCACAGAGACCTGTGCAAAGCTTGGCATTAACAGGGTGAAGGTTATTGAAATTGATTATCTCACCGATGGACAGGCAACTACAGCAATGCTTGGGAGGGATGCCTGGGATAAAGAGGATTCCCTCATGATTTATAACATTGATACCTATGTGGAGGCCAATGAGATGAGGCTTGACCAGATAGCAGGAGATGGGTTTATTCCATGCTTTCATGCAGATGGAGATCACTGGAGCTTTGCAAAATTAGATGAGAGCGGCAAAGTAGTGGAAGTGAGAGAAAAGACCAGAATCTCCGACAACTGTACACTTGGTGCGTACTATTTTAAAACCTGTCAGTTATATGAAGATTTATATCATGAATATTACACATCGGAGGAAAAACTGGAGAAGGGCGAGAAATATGTGGCACCTCTCTACAACTATCTGATCAGCAAGGGTGGGGATGTGCGGATTTCCATCGTGGATTATGATAAAGTGCATGTACTGGGAACGCCGGAGGAACTTGACTATTTTAAAGCAAATTATAAACCACAGTAAAAGCAGCAAGGACTTATACAGTAAAGACTAATACAGTAAAGGCTAACACAGCAAAGAATAAAGCAGGAGCGCAGATGAAGGAACGGTTTCACATCAACAAAAACTGCATATGGATTGCCATCGTACATTGGATTTTGACCTTTTTTACAGATCATCTGGTCTTTTCCTACGTGATGTGGGATACCTCCAATCTGACTCAGATGGTAAAAACAGCGATGACCTATGGGGCCAAAGCTGTTTTTCTGTTTCTTCTGTTTGGCCTGTATCAGGGTATCTGGTATTTTTTTACAAGGGTGGACAAAAAGCAGGTAAGGTATACTTTGATTTATTTTGGAATCTGTATGGCGGCACTTCTTTTGACCTGGCCTGGAATCTGGAGAATGGATGAATTTGGCATTTTGAACAGCGCGGTGCAGCTTTTGCCGGTATTCTGGCAGAGCTATCTCACCAGTCTGTTTTATGTTTTTGCCATGATGTTTCTGCCATTTCCGGCGGGAATTATCATTGTGCAATTTGCCTGCATTTCCCTGATTGTGGGTAAAATGGTAAAGCTTTTTGTGGACGAATTTGGCAAATCAGGATTATGGGCCTTTTTACCGGCACTGTTTTTGCCTGTCATGGACAGTAATCTGTATCCAATGCGGATGAGTCTTTATGGATTTCTGGAGCTGCTGCTTATGGCACTTTTATTTTCGACACACAAGAAGCTGAATAAAGATAATAAAAAGGAAATTAGAAAAGACAATAAGAAGGAAATTACAAAAGACAATAAAAAGGAAATCAAACAGGATCATAAAAAAGAAGGAAAAACCGGCTTTTTCCTTCTAATGTTTCTGGCTGCCATTGTGACCGTGTGGAGAACCGAGGCTGTTTATTATGTGCTTTTATTTCCGATACTTTTATGGATTTTATTTTATAAAAGGGAGCAGAAAAAATCTCTGGTGAAACTCACCTGTATCTATCTGGTTATCACCCTGGCATTGTTGATTCCTCAAAAGCTGGGAGATAAGCTTACCAGCGGGAATCAGTATGATTTGACCAGCGTGGTGCTGCCTCTGGTTCCCATGCTCGAGGAGGCATCGGAGAAGGAGAACTGCAAGGAGCTTCTGGATACCATTGACCAGGTTATCAATGTGGACCTGGCTGTTGCGGGGGCAAAGGAGGGGCGAAGTGGCATCTCTTTGTTCTGGGGAGAAGCGGATTTCCAAAGAGATTATACGGATGACCAGTATAAGGAATTTAAAAATGCATACTATAAACTGATTTTAAAATGTCCCAAAGCCTTTTTGACAGAGCGTTTTACAAGCTTTGTCCACTGCAATGGACTCCTGGAAAATACTACAGAGCTTTTTACCAGGGAGGATGTGCCAAATTATGAGACATTCCAAAAATATCCACTTACAAAGCCTGTCAATAACAGCCTGAGGAACGGCGCGATTTCCATGCTGGAGCTTAGAAGCCTTCAGGATTATGACAGCACGTTACCATTATACGGAATTGTATACAGCGCATTGATTCCAATTGCAATTTTACTGCTTTTCTGGCTGGTGGCACTTTTGAAGAGAAAATGGAAGCTGTTTTTCCTGATTTCTCTGCCACTGGTAAAGGTGCCGCTGATTTTTTTGACAGCGCCATCCAAATTATTTATGTATTATTATTCAGTATATCTAATCGGATATTTTGCAATTTTATATTTTGTTCTGAGAGTGTGGAAGCGGATTGCACCCTTTGTTCATAAAACGATTGTATACTGCAGAAGAAATGGTCTTTCGGAGACAATCAGAGCCGTGCGGGAGCGGACGGACTCAGGGGCGAAGGACGTTATGAGCCAGAGGGCAGAGCAGTATGTGGGAGACCGGTATTACAGCTTCCATGCAGGGCAGGAGGAGCTGGAGCAGTACCATGAGACACTACGTGCCAGAACATATGCTTATGAGCCGCTTGTGAGCATTGTTGTTCCTGCATATGAAACAAAGGAACTCTTTTTGCGCCAGCTTATGGAGAGCGTGATGGAACAGACCTATGGCAGCTGGGAACTGGTGATTGCAGATGCCAGCACCACCGACTGCGTGAAGGTGGTTGTGGATGAGTACAGGAAGATACTTGATACGGAGCAAAAATGTAAAAAAGCAATTATCAGTTATCATAAGCTAACTAATAACGCGGGCATTTCAGAAAATACCAATGTGGGGATTCTGGCAGCAAAGGGTGATTATATTGCACTTTTGGATCATGATGATCTGCTGACAAGAGATGCACTGAGCCTGATGGTTGAGAAGCTTCAAGGTGAAAAAATCCAGGCAGATGCAAAGATTACGGCTGTCTATTCCGATGAGGATAAATGTGATACGGAGCTGACCAGATTTTATGAGCCAAACCTGAAACCGGATTTTAATCTGGATTTACTGCTCTCCAACAACTATATCTGTCATTTTCTTATGGTGGAGGCTGATACCATGAAACGTCTGCTGCTTCGGGGAGCGTACGACGGAGCACAGGATTATGATTTGATTCTTCGGCTTGCGGAGGAGCCGGGTGCATTTTTGCATGTACCGCAGGTACTCTATCACTGGAGATGCCACGAGGGTTCCACGGCCGCCAATACAGAGAGCAAGCGCTATGCGTATGAGGCGGGAAAAAGAGCACTCGAAAGCTATTATGAGAGAAATGGTATGCAGAAGGATGTTGTGGTTACCGACAGTGTCCATCTTGGGTTTTACAGAACAGAATATAAAAAAGATATTTTTGCCCTGCGAAGTGATGTGAGGGCAATATGTGGCCGCGTTGTAAGGAATGGCGTGATTGTGGCAGGTCCTAAATGGGCCGGAATGGATCTTTTTGCAGGAATGAAGGTGGGCTTTGGCGGATATATGCACCGGGCTGAGCTGTATCTGGATGCGGATGAGGCAGATGAACGTGCAATCCGCTATAGAGAGCAGAGTGAAACACCTTCTTGGCCGGAAGAGAGAAAGCAGTCTGGAGCTGAGGAAAACGCAGCAAAAGGCAGAATCCTCTATGATCCGGATTTTATTGTAGAGATTCAGTAGAAGGATGCGCCAAAGGTATTTGGCAGAATAATCCCATAGAAGAATTCAGCAGGCAAAGAAAGGAAGGACCATGAACAGAACAACAGTGGTAATCCCCAATTATAATGGAATGGCTTTTCTTGAGGATTGCATGAGAGCTCTTTTGGCATCCCAGGAGCCGGGCAGCTTTGATATTCTCATTGTAGATAATGGTTCAAAGGATGGCAGTCTGGCGTTGGCAGAGGATTATGCCAGAGATTATGCCAGAGAGAAGAAAACATTTATTTCGGTGCTTTCCTACCCGGAAAACAGAGGCTTTTGCGGGGCTGTGAATGGTGGAATCAAAGCCATAAAAACAGAGTTTGTTCTATTGCTGAACAATGACACAGAGGTGGCAGAGAATTTTGTGAGGGAGCTGGAAGCATGTATGGACCGCCATTCGGATGCATTCAGTGCTCAGGCGAAGATGCTCTGTCAGAAGCAGCCGGATATCATCGATGACTGCGGAGATCTCTATTGTGCCCTGGGCTGGGCTTTCGCCCTTGGAAAGGGGAAGTATAAGTCAAATTATGAAAAGGAATGCCGTATTTTTGCATCCTGCGGTGGTGCGGTCATCTACCGTATGGCGTACATAGAGAAAATCGGAGCATTTGATGACAATCATTTTGCCTATCTGGAGGATATGGATATCGGGTATCGGGCAAGGCTTCATGGCTATCACAATTACTTTTGTCCACGTGCTGTTGTGCTCCATGCAGGGAGCGGTTTTTCAGGTTCCAGATATAACAGGTTTAAAATTGATTTATCTGCTCAAAATAGTATTTATATCATTTACAAAAATATGCCCCTTTTACAGCTTTTGATCAATCTACCATTTTTGTTTGCCGGATTTTTCATAAAAACGCTCTTTTTTATAAAAAAAGGGTTCGGAAAGACCTATTTAAAAGGGCTGGCAAAGGGATTTAAGAAGTCTGCATCAGCCGAAGGAAAAAAATGGAAGGTCAGATTTTGCCTGCATAACCTGGGGCATTATGGAGCAGTTCAGCTGGAGCTTTGGTGGAATATCATCAGGAGAATCAGCGGCTGAGGACTTGAATTGTCGGATAATAAGTGTAATAGTGCATATAGTACACAAAAATAGGCATATTGTTACAAAAATGTTAAGAAAGAATTAAGGAAAAAAGAAAAATGGTTGCCCTTTTGCCAAATTTAGGGTAAAATGTTGGTTGTATATGGAGTAGGTGAGTTTTGTGATAAAAGATAATCAGAAATATTTCAATCGGCTTCATGTTCTGTTAGATGGAATAGTAATCGCAGCTGCCTATGGTTTGGCATGGCTGATTAAGTTTAAAACAGATTTCAGACCGCCCGAGGCAGGTGCCGGTATTTTAAGTCCGAGCACATATTTTTTGGCACTGATTTTTATTGTCCCGGGATATCTTATTTTAAATTATGTTTTTAATCTGTATACTTCCAAGAGATATTCCAGTACCAGGCGTGATATAGCCAATGTAATTAAATCAAATACCGTGGGTCTGCTCCTGTTTTTGGGCATTTTGTATGCCATTCACCAGGATCATTTTTCGCGTGATATGCTGGTCTTCTTCTGTGTCCTGAATATTTTGGGGCAGAGTGGGACAAGGGTGGTAATACGTAAGCTGCTCCGCACGTTCCGTAAGAAGGGCTTCAATGTAAAATACATTCTGCTTGTGGGTTATTCCAAGGCGGCAGAACAGTATATTGACCGTATTATTCAGAATCCCCAGTGGGGATATGTGGTCAGGGGTATTTTGGATGACCATATTCCAAGAGGCACCAAGTACCGTGGTGTAAAAGTGCTTGGAACAATCGGTAATCTGGAGATTATTCTTCCGGAGAACAAGCTGGATGAGATTGCAATCACGCTTTCTCTGAAGGATTATGATATGCTTGAGAGAATTGTAGGGCTGTGTGAAAAGTCCGGGGTACACACCAAGTTTATTCCGGATTATAACAGTGTGATTCCAAGCAAACCATACACGGAGGACCTGAACGGCCTTCCGGTCATCAATATCCGTCATGTGCCGCTCACCAATACGTTAAACAGTATGGCGAAGCGAACTGTTGATATTGTGGGCAGCCTGTTTGCCATGATCCTGTTTTCCCCATTGTTTTTGATTGTTGCTCTTCTGGTGAGATTTACCAGTAAGGGACCGGTTATTTACAAGCAGGAGCGTGTAGGTCTGCACAACAAATCTTTTTGGATGTACAAGTTTCGGACCATGGAGGTGCAGAAGGCCTCCACAGAAAAGAGAGCCTGGACAACAAAGGATGATCCGAGAGTTACCAAAGTCGGAAAGATTCTCAGACGCACAAGCATCGATGAATTTCCGCAGTTTTTTAATGTTTTCAGGGGAGATATGAGCCTGGTTGGACCAAGACCGGAGCGACCGTTCTTTGTAGAAAAGTTTAAGGAAGAAGTTCCGAGATATATGATCAAGCATCAGGTGCGCCCGGGTATTACCGGATGGGCACAGGTAAACGGATTCAGGGGAGACACCTCGATCCGGAAACGAATCGACTGTGATTTGTATTATATCGAGAATTGGACCATGTCATTGGATTTTAAAATCATGTTCATGACAGTGTTCAAAGGTTTTATCAATAAGAATGCATATTGATAAAGGGAAAGGATGAAGAGTAAAAAACTATGGCAGCACAGAATAATTCCGGAAAAGTATCCGGCAAAAAGGGAACCGGTAAGGCAGCAGCAAGAAAGAAGAGAAAACAGAAACGTATCGCATTACTTGCGGTGGAGGCAGTCGTTGTAGTTGTTTTGATCGCAGCATTATATCTGGTTACAAAACTGGATTATGTTCACAAGACAGAGGTAGATGAGGACGAAGTGACCAATACCACCCAGGAATCGGAGGATCTGCTGGTTGATGAGGATGCAATTGCCATCAACGATGCTGCTTCAGCCCATATGGCCGGTTATCGAAACATTGCACTTTTTGGTGTGGATTCCAGAAATGAGAATCTAGGAAAGGGCTGCAGAACCGATACAATTCTGATTGCTTCCATCAACGAGACAACCAAGGATGTAAAGCTTGTTTCCATTTACCGTGATACCTACCTGAATCAGGGTAATGACTCTTACAAAAAAGCCAATTCTGCCTATGCGTCAGGAGGACCTCAGCAGGCAATTAAAATGCTGAACATGAACCTGGATATGAATATTACCGATTATGTAACAGTTGGCTGGGCCGGTGTTGCAGATACCATCGATGCCCTGGGCGGCGTTGAAATCGAAGTGGACGATGCAGAAATTTCTCACTTAAACAACTATCAGGTAGAGACCTCTGAGTCCCTTGGAAGAAGCTATAAAAAAGTCACTTCCACAGGATTACAGACACTGGATGGTATTCAGGCAGTTTCCTACTGCCGTATCCGTTATACAGCTGGAGATGATTACAAGCGTACCGAGAGACAGCGTGAGGTTATTAAGGCCATTGCAGATAAGGCTAAAAAGGCAAGCCCCAAAACCCTGGATAAGATTGCCAATGATGTATTCCCTCAGACTGCTACCAGCCTGAAGCTGACAGAGATTCTGAATCTTGTTTCAGATGTTGCTTCCTACAATATTGCTGATACCAGTGGATTCCCTTCTGAACAGTATCGAACTACCGGTGTTATTGGCGGAAACGGAGACTGCGTTATTCCAACACCATTGTCAGACGGCGTTCTGGAGCTTCATACATTTCTGTTTGGAGATACCGGAGAATATCAGCCATCATCCACAGTGGAGGAAATCAGTGAAAAGATTCACTCTGATACGGGTAAATAGAAAATGAGATTTTATGGGGACTATTCATAGTCCCCTTTTTTGTGTTATAATATGATGATGTTTTGCATGAAGAGAAGACTAGTTTGAAAGCAAAGGAAGCGTTTATGATGAGTAAAGTGGATGTGATCATCCCGACCTATAAACCTGATAAAAATTTTATCAAAATGTTGGAGCTTTTGGAGAAGCAGACTGTTGTTCCAGAGCATATTATTATATTCAATACAGAAGAAAAATATTTTGATCAGTTTATTTTTGGAAGCGATTTTTTAAAAAGATTTGAAAATGTCAAAGTATATCATCATTCCAAATGGGAGTACGACCATGGAAATTCCAGAAACAGAGGTGTCAAGCATTCTGATGCAGATATTTTTGTGATGATGACCCAGGATGCCATGCCGGCAGACAGCAGGCTGATCGAGGATCTGATTGCACCGATTGAGAGGAAAGAGGCAGCAGTTGCCTACGCCAGACAATTGCCAACAGAAGACTGTCACCCGATAGAGCGGTTTACCAGAGCCTATAATTATCCGGAGAAATCGCGGATTAAGGGAATCTCCGATGTGAGAGAGCTGGGAATAAAGGCTTATTTTTGTTCCGATACCTGTGCAGCCTATAACCGTGCAGTCTTTGACGAGCTGGGAGGATTTATCCGCCGTGCCATTTTTAATGAGGATATGATATTTGCCGCTGGGGCCATGAAAAAGGGGTACCGCATAGCCTATGTGGCACAGGCACAGGTCATTCATTCCCATAATTACACCATAAGACAGCAGTTTCAGAGAAATTTTGACAATGGAGTTTCCCATGCGGATCACCCCGAGGTATTTGAGGAAGTTCCGGCAGAGGGCGAGGGAATAAAAATGGTAAAGGCCACCGCAGCATATCTGTGGAAGAATCACCACAAGCTGCTTTTGCCAAGGCTGTTTCTTATAAGTGGTGCAAAGTGGCTTGGCTTTAAGAAGGGATGTAACTATAAAAAATTATCTGAAAAGAAAATTATGAAGTATACCTTTAACAGAACCTATTGGAAGCAGCGTTCCTTAAAGCTGGACCGCGCGAATATAGATGAAAAAAAGGGATACGGCAAAAACCCCGAAAAAGAAGGAGTATAGTTATGTGTGGAATTGTTGGATACATTGGAAATAAACAGGCGGCACCGATCATATTGGATGGACTCTCCAAGCTGGAGTACAGAGGATATGATTCAGCAGGTATGGCTGTTTTTGATGGTAAAAAAATCAATATTACCAAGGCGGCAGGACGTTTGAAAATTTTGGAGGAGTTGACCCATAACGGGGGGACAATGCCTGGTACGGTCGGTGTGGGGCACACCAGATGGGCGACCCATGGAGAACCCAACACGGTCAATGCACATCCTCATTTTAACAAGGATGCAACCATTGCAGTGGTTCATAACGGCATTATTGAAAATTACATTCCCCTTCGTAAGAAGCTGGAGGATAAGGGCTATCAGTTTTTATCAGAGACAGACACCGAAGTGGTAGCGCAGATGCTTGATTATTATTATACAGGAAATCCTTTGGAGGCTATTACCAAGGTGCTCCACCGTGTGCAGGGCTCCTATGCTTTGGGCATGATTTTTGCAGATCATCCGGATCAGCTTTTTGCAGCAAGAAAGGATAGTCCACTGATTGTTGGACAGAATGAGGATGGATGCTTTATCGCGTCGGATGTTCCGGCAATTTTGAAATATACCCGTCAGGTTACCTATGTGGAAAATCAGGAAATTGTCTGCCTGCAGGGCGACAACATGCGCTTTTTTACAGTGGACGAGGAGGAAATTTTCAAGGAGCCTGTCACCATTGAGTGGGATGCCAATGCAGCAGAAAAGGGTGGCTATGAGCACTTTATGCTCAAGGAGATGTATGAGCAGCCCAAG
>CAZUCI010000044.1:16336-25781 GCA_964619485.1 uncultured Lachnospiraceae bacterium | reverse complement strand
AAACATCTGTCTGAATGCAAGACGACCGATACGGCCAAAACCATTAATTGCTACTTTTACTGCCATTTTTAATTCCTCCTAAAAATGAATATTTAATATATTATTCTGTCATCAAACATCACTGAATGATTGACAAAATTTTGTCAGCAAAATTATTGTAACTAATTTGTCCCAAAATATCAAGACAATTTTAAAAATAATATGTTTTTTTCTTTTCGTTTTTCCCAAAAGAGGCTATACTTGTATCATATTTATAAAAAAATGACAGAAAGGAAATATACTATGCATATTTTAGCTGATTTTCATGCACACTCTAATTTTTCCGGAGACTGCCATGCTCCCATGGAAAAAATGATTCAGTCCGCAATTGAAAAAGGATTAAATACCATATGCTTTACTGAGCACAACGATTTTGACTTTCCTTATTTGGAAGGCGATAAAGAATGCCCTGAGGGTTGTTTCGAGCTTAACGTTGATTCCTATCTTTATGAGCTTTTGAGATTAAAGAAAAAATACGAAGACCAGATTGATGTCCTTTTTGGAATAGAATTAGGGCTTCAGTCCTCCTGTGTCCGTAAGAACGCAATTCTCTCCAAGGCACATGACTATGATTTCATTATTGCTTCTTCTCATTTATGTGGTGGACAGGACCCCTATCGCCCTGACTACTTTAATGGAAAAGAGCTTTCAGCCTGCTATAGGCAGTATTTTGAAGAGATTCTTTCCAATGTAAAGTCCTTTTTGGGCTATGACGTCTACGGTCATTTGGATTATATGGCCCGCTACGCTCCCGACCATGGTGCATCTTACTCCTATGCCGATTACGCTGATTTAATTGATGAAATTCTTACAGTTCTCATCGAAAATGAAAAAGCCATCGAATGTAACACCTCAGGTCTTCGGAAACCATTTGGTCAGACGAATCCCGTAAAGGATATTTTAGTTCGTTACCGTGAGCTTGGTGGTGAAATCATCACAGTTGGTTCTGATGCCCACCGTCCAGAGGATGTTGCCTATGGCTTCGATCAGGTGGAGGAATTGTTAAAGTCCTGTGGATTCAAATACTATTCCACCTTTATTGCAAGACATCCGTATTATCATAAACTTTAACCGCTATTCATCCCTTCTACACCAAATGGCAGTCACTCAAAATGGTATTATGCACTGTTAATTCTTTTGGCAAATAGTGCCTCCCAGCATAACATGCTCTCCGCTGTAAAGCACTATTGCCTGTCCCGGTGTGACTGCCCTGACCGGTGTATCAAATGTAGCGCGGATACGGTCTTTCCCTATCTGTTCCACCTCACATGCTGTTCCTTTATGTCCGTAGCGTATTTTCCCAAGCAGCTTTTCTTTTCCATTCAATTTTTCCATACCCATAAAATTTATCTGTTCTGCTTCCAGAACCTGTGTAAATACATCCTCTGCCTCGCCCAGAATAACTTCCCCCGTCTGTGGCCTGATTTCTGTAACAAATACCGGATGCCCCATGGCTATATCAAGTCCTTTTCGCTGACCAATGGTGTAATGAATAATCCCTTTATGCGGGCCCAGGACAGTGCCGTCCTTCCAGACGAAATTTCCCAGTCCGACCGCTTCCTTTCCCATCTTTTTTTCAATAAATCCTGCATAATCATTGTCGGGGATAAAGCAGATTTCCTGGCTGTCCGATTTTCCCGCTACAGGAATTCCTGCCCTTACAGCAATTTCTCTAATCTGCTCTTTGCTGTAAGCCCCAACCGGCATTTTTGTATGTGCCAGCTGTTCCTGTGTCAAATTGTAAAGTGCATAGGTCTGATCCTTTGCTGCTGTTACAGAGTTTCGAATTGCAAGTCGCCCATTATCCAGGCGGTCAATTCTCGCATAGTGTCCTGTTGCAATCTCATCGGCGCCAAACTCTGCCGCTTTCTCAAGAAGTGCCTGCCACTTTACCTTACGATTGCATACCACACATGGATTTGGCGTCCTTCCATTCACATATTCCTTTACAAAATAATCCATTACTCCACAGCGGAATTCTTCTCTGAAATCAACCACATAAAATGGTATATTCAAAGCATCTGCCACCTTTCTGGCATCCACCTCCGGGGCAATTACCCCGTCCTTTTTCATTTCTTCATCTATATCAAAATGATGCATGGTCACACCAATCACATCATAGCCTTCCTGTAAAAGAAGGTACGCTGATACGGCAGAATCAACACCACCGGATAATCCAATAACAATTTTCTTTTTCACAGACATCCCTCGCTTTCTTCACTCATAGTACGTTCTTTTCTTTGGTTCTGTCAACCTTCCATATTACATATATTTTTATAATCACTTGCGAGGTTTTCTTTTTTGAAAAAAAACATTTTAATCACAGGGACGCTTCTTTTAACCTTTACTGGCCTGATCAGCCGTGTCATTGGCTTTTTTTACCGGATCTATCTATCTCGTATGATTGGCGAGGAGGGGATGGGGATTTACCAGCTTCTGGCTCCGGTGATGGCTTTGACCTTCTCCCTAACTGCCGCAGGAATCCAAACCTCTATCTCCAAACATACTGCTGCTTACTTTGCCAAAAAAGAGCCTCTCTCATCCTTTTCCATTTTACTGTGTGCCCTGGTGCTTTCAGTCTCTTTATCTATTTTGACCGGTTTGTTCCTTTTTAAGTACAGCAGCATAATTGCGACAAAATATCTCCTGGAGCCACGCTGCTCATCCTTTATTCAAATATACGCCCTATCCATCCCCTTTGCTGCTGTTCACAGCTGTATCAACGGCTATTATTATGGCCTGAAAAAGACCCTTTTCCCTTCCATAACCCAGTTAGCTGAACAATTTATCCGTGTCATCAGTGTATTCCTTCTTTTTGATTTTTTTCAAAATCGTGACCTGAAATTTTCAATATCAATTGTAATAACCGGACTTGTTCTTGGAGAAATTGTCTCCTGCATAATCAGCTTTGTGGCTCTTATCTTTGAATCCGGAAAATATAAGCGTTGTTTTCAAGCCCAAATAAAAGGAGGGGCAAGTAATCTTTCAAATAGTATTTTGAACTCCTTGAAACCACTCCTGCTTTTAGCCTGTCCTCTCAGTCTGAATCGAATTACCCTGAACTTTCTACAGAGTTGCGAGGCTGTTTATCTGCCTGAAAAAATGTGTTCCTTTGGTTTGTCCACCTCAGAAGCACTCAGTACCTATGGTGTGCTCACCGGCATGGCTCTTCCTATGATTTTGTTTCCACAGGCTCTGACCGGCTCCATCAGTGTTCTGCTTCTTCCCTATGTTTCAGAAGCGCAGGCACAGCAAAATAAAAAACAAATATCAAAGGCAATAGGAAAATGCACCTCCTTCTGTCTCCTGCTTGGCTTTTGTGCCCTCACTTTCTTTTATCTGTCCGCTCCACTCATAGGAACACATGTGTTTCACAGTGATGAGTCAGGGCTTTTCATTCGTGCGCTTTCTTTTCTTTGTCCTTTTCTGTACCTTAGCACTATATTGACCAGCATTTTAAATGGTCTGGGAAAAGCTGTGCATGCTTTTTTTATCAACGTTCTCGCTGTCATAATCCGACTCTTTTCTGTATTCTTCCTGGTTCCCTACTACGGCATCAGGGCCTATTTAATCGCCATGCTCATAAGCCAGATCATACACTGTCTTTGCAATTTTCTTGCGCTTCGAACCTATCTATACTATAATAAAAATGTTTTTAGTCAAAGAAACAAGGATGATAAATTAGTTAGAAAGAGGAAATAACATGAGTTTTGAATTTTTACAAAAGCTTCCTACGCCTGCGGAAATCAGGGAATCCTATCCCGTCCCGCCAGAGCTGGTAGCCTTAAAAGAAAAAAGAGATGCCGAAATTAAAGATGTCGTTACCGGAAAAAGTGATAAATTTCTGGTAATCATCGGTCCCTGCAGTGCCGACAATGAAGACTCTGTCTGTGACTATGTAAGCAGACTTGCCAAAATCAACGATAAGGTTTCCGATAAGTGTATTCTTATTCCGCGAATTTATACCAATAAGCCAAGAACAACAGGTGAGGGCTACAAAGGCTTTGTCCACCAGCCCGATCCGGAAAAGAAGCCAGATCTGCTGGCAGGTCTTGTTGCTGTGAGAAAGCTTCACATCCGTGCCATGGCCGAATCAGGACTGACTGCCGCTGATGAGATGCTTTACCCTGAAAATTGGCGATATGTACATGATCTGCTCTCCTATGTTGCCATTGGCGCAAGAAGTGTTGAAGATCAACAGCATCGTCTCACCGTCAGCGGTTTTGATGTTCCGGCAGGAATGAAAAATCCGACCTCCGGAGATTTATCCGTTATGCTGAATTCAGTCTATGCAGCACAGCATCCACACGAATTCATATATCGCAACTGGGAAGTTAAAACCTCAGGAAATCAGCTTGCCCACACCGTTTTACGCGGCTCCGTAAACCAATACGGACGCAGCTTTCCAAATTATCACTACGAAGATCTCAACCGTCTGATTGAACTATACAACGAACGTGATTTAAACAACCCCGCTGCTGTCATTGATGCCAACCATAACAATTCCGGTAAGCAGTTTGCACAGCAGACAAGAATTGTAAAAGAAGTTCTCCACTCTCGAAAGGTTAACAGCGATATTCATACTCTTGTAAAAGGTGTTATTATTGAAAGCTATATTGAAGAAGGTTCCCAGAAAATCGGAGATGGCGTTTATGGAAAGTCTATTACCGATCCCTGTCTTGGATGGGCCGACAGTGAAAGACTTATATACGAGATTGCTGAACTTTGCTAGCATTGCTTTTTATTTTAGGCAATGTTCTGCACCTTCCCATGAGAAGCACATTATTTGCAGCAAAAAAACTCCCATTCCGGGAGTTTTTTTATTAAGTAAATTCTATTTATTTGTAAATGATAACCCTTATCCTCGTGGATGCGCCTTCGCATACACCTCACGGATTCGATTGTGATTCATATTCGCATAGATTTGTGTGGTCGAAATATCAGAATGCCCCAGCATCTCCTGCACACTTCTTAAATCAGCTCCATTCTCCACCAGATGAGCTGCAAATGAATGTCTCAATGTATGAGGTGTTATATCAGCGGTTATCCCCGCCTTCTTGGTATAATACTTAATCAGCTTCCAGAAGCCCTGCCTACTCATGGGCTGTCCGGAACAGTTGGCAAATAAAATGTCCGATGACTTGTCCTCAACCATGGTATCTCTAACATCCGTCATATATTTAAGAAGCGCATTTTTGGCAGCCATACCGAAGGGAATAATTCTTTCCTTGTGTGCATCCTTAATGACAATAAAGCTCATGGGAAGATTAACCTCGGAAACCTTCAGCGTTATAAGCTCTGTAACGCGGATTCCGGTTGCATAAAGAAGCTCCAGCATGGCTTTATCACGAATTTCCTTCGGTGAATCTCCAGAGGGCTGCTCCAACAGTCGAACAACTTCCTCTGTTGTCATAATCTCAGGAATCTTCTTTTCAATTTTCGGCGCTTTTAACTGAACAGAAATATCTTCTTTTATAATCTTTTCCTGACATAAGAAATGAAAAAAGGCCTTCATCGACGCAATATTTCTGGACACAGTTGCAGCTGCAAATTTTTCCTCATTCATAGCTGTAACATAATCTTCAAGATCTTCACCTGTCACATTAACCAATTCAGTCAATCCCTTTGAACGCAAAAAAGAGAACACCTTCTTCAAATCTCTGCGATAAGACAACTCTGTATTATTCGATGT
Organism: uncultured Lachnospiraceae bacterium; assembly: GCA_964619485.1. Taxonomy (GTDB): domain Bacteria; phylum Bacillota; class Clostridia; order Lachnospirales; family Lachnospiraceae; genus UBA2882. The sequence continues at coordinate 20,050 of CAZUCI010000044.1, read as the reverse complement.
ATTCTTAATATTATGTAAATATGCTATAAACTGTTCTAACGCCTGCTCCATATCCCTGTAACCCTTCCTCATTTATCACTTATGTAAATCAGTGACCGTGTAAAGTTATTATAATCAAAAATATCAGGAAAATCAAATAGAAAATTAAGTGAAAAATTAGGTACTTTTGCCCTTTTATAGGGAAAGTCGCAACATATATGTCTTATATTTTTTTCTCTTACAACATGTTGTTAAAATTGTCAAAAAAGTGCTTCAAAAAAATTTTTATCCATATTGAATTTACATAACATTCTATTAAAATTCCAATTATGACAACTCCTAAATACAAAATACAGCTTCCTGTTTCTCTCGAAAATTTTCTTCTTCCAGCATTATTTTTTTGACCGGCATGGTCAAATTTAAGCATATAAAAAACATTTTCAATATAGACAGGTGCCTGTGGTAACAGAAAAGACATCACCAGTGCAATACCAATTCCACCGTATTGTATTTGACAATATTTCATGGATATTCCAATACCGCATCCAATAAGCAGAGAAACAATAGCTCCTATTACCTTCCTCCTCTTCATAAAATGAAGAATACAGATCAAAATATACTGCTTTCCCCTTTTCTCACATAAAAACGCAAAATATTCATTCATTGAAAGTGTCTCATATTTTATTTGATTCAGCACCCCGCTATCCCACATTCCGGATATTTCCCACATTTTTATTTCAAACAGTTTCATCATTAGAATTCCAAGCACCATTCCGACTAAAATTATGCCCCATTGCTCTTTTCTTGTACTCAACACTTCATTCCAAACATGCTTTTGTACATTATATGCAAAAAAAGAACCGGTTTTAACCGGTTCCTATATATGTTTCTTTTTATGTTTCTTTTTATGTTTCCTATTTATGTTTTCTTTTCATGCCAGCTTTTTATGCCAGCTTTTTATGTTTCCTGTTTTCAGTGCTCTGATGCGCCACACACACCCTAGGACAGATACTTACTCTTATAGCTCATAATTGATGCAATTGTCTTACCATCTTCTATTTTCCCCTGATAAATCATCTGACACAGTTCTTCCACACTGTAGGCCTCAACATTAATAAATTCATCTTCATCAAGCCTCTGTTCTGTTTTTTTCAGATTTCTGGCAACAAAGACATCTATTCGCTCATTACAGAAAGCTACTGTGGTACGAACCGTAATGAGATACTCCAGTTCTTCCATAGCACAGGTATACCCTGTTTCTTCTTCCAATTCCCTGTGGCTGCAAATAACAAAAGGCTCCTCTGTTGAATCAAGTCCCCCAGCAGGTATCTCCAGTGTTTCCCGATCCAGAGCATTTCGATACTGACGCACCATCAAAATTTTTCCATCGTCACGTACCGGGACCACGGCTGCAGCGCCCTTATGTCCAATAAAATCCCACTTTACCACATTTCCATTGGGAACCTTTATTGTATCTTCATACATATCAATAATGTGTCCTTTATGGGCTAATTTTCTATCAATTCTGTCAAACTTTTCTATCATATAATTAAGCCTCCAGTAATTTCTCCACACTTACCAGTTTGACACAGAGAACGAAAACTTCTGAGGCAGCTGCCATTTCTTCCGGCGTTGGAAGACTTGGAGCAATACGAATGTTTTTATCCTCCGGATCCTTTTTATACGGATATGTTGCACCGGCACCGGTCATTACAACACCGGCCTCTTTACATTTTACCACGATTTCCTTCGCACAGCCTGGTAAAGCGTCAAATGAAATAAAATAGCCTCCCAGTGGTTTAGTCCAGGCACCAATCTCAAGACCACCCAATTCCTTCTCAAGTGTATCAACTACCGCTTCAAATTTAGGACGCATAGACGCTGCGTGTTTCATCATATGGGCCTTTAAGCCATCGATATTTTTAAAATAACGCACATGTCTTAACTGATTAAGTTTATCATAGCCAATTGTCTGTATGGTCATTGATCTTTTCATTGCATCCAGATTGTTTTTTGAAGAAGCAATTGCAGAGATACCAGCCCCAGGGAATGACACCTTGGATGTGGATGCAAATTCATATACCATATCCGGGTTTCCTGCCTTTTCACACTCTGAAATAATATCTAAAATCTCCACCTGTTTATCTTTTTCCTCATATAAATGGTGAATCACATAAGCATTATCCCAAAAAATTCTAAAATCTTCTGCTGCAGGCTTTAACGCAGCCATCCGCTTCACCGTTTCGTCAGAATAGCAGATTCCCTGTGGATTAGAATATTTGGGTACACACCAGATTCCCTTAACAGATTCATCCTCTGAAACATATTTTTCCACAAGATCCATATCTGGACCATCCTCTGTCATCGGAATATTAATCATCTCAATTCCAAAATGCTCTATAATTGCAAAATGTCTGTCATATCCTGGAACTGGACATAAAAACTTAACTTTATCCAGCTTACACCATGGTGTTGAGCCACATACTCCATGTGTCATGGAACGGGAAACCGTATCATACATAATGGTAAGACTTGCATTGCCGCATACAACAACCTTTTCTGGCTCTGTACCCATCATTTCTGCCATTAACCTTTTTGCTTCAGGAATACCATCCAGCACTCCATAATTCCTGCAGTCCATTCCATTCTCTGAAACACAATCAGACTCCGAATTTAATATATCTAAAATATCCATTCCAAGATTAAGCTGTTCCTTAGAAGGCTTTCCTCTGGACATATCCAATTTTAATCCTTTTCCTTTGGCATCCTCGTATGCCTTTACAAGTTCCTCGTGTAACTGTTCTAATTCCTCTTTTGACATGCTCTGATATGCTTTCATTGCGTCACCATCCTGAATTGTTTAATTGTATACAACGATACATCTTGTTCATTTTACAACATATGCTCAAATAATACAAGAAAAAAAAGAGAAGCCATTAAACTTTTATTTAACAGCTTCTCTAAGCATTCAGTCCTATGAACACAAAGTTAATTACTTTGCATAATCAATTACGCGTGATTCACGAATCAGGTTGATTTTAATCTGACCAGGATACTCTAACTCAGCTTCAATCTGCTTTGAGATATCTCTGGCAAGAAGAACCATGTCTGAATCGGAAATCTGGTCTGGAACTACCATAACACGAATTTCTCTACCTGCCTGAATAGCAAAAGATTTTTCTACACCTTTGAAATTGTTTGTAATATCTTCTAATTGTCTTAATCTTGTTGTATAAGTCTCTAAAGTTTCTCTTCTTGCACCAGGTCTTGCTGCAGAAATTGTATCAGCAGCCTGTACAATGCAGGCAATCAATGTCTGTGGTTCTACGTCTCCATGATGAGACTCAACCGCATTAATAACTGTCGCAGATTCTTTGTACTTTCTACATAACTCAGAACCAAGCTGAATATGTGATCCTTCCATCTCATGGTCAACTGCTTTACCAATATCATGAAGCAGGCCGGCTCTCTTTGCCATTCTGACATCAAGGCCAAGCTCTGCAGCAAGAAGACCAGATAGCTGTGCTACTTCAATAGAATGCTTTAACGCATTTTGACCATAGCTGGTTCTAAATTTCATCTTACCTAATAATCTAACAAGCTCCGGATGAATTCCATGTACTCCTACTTCAAGAGTAGCGGCCTCACCTTCTTCTCGGATCATTACTTCCACTTCTTTTTGTGCCTTTTCAACCATTTCTTCAATTCTGGCCGGATGAATACGACCGTCCACAA
>CAZUCI010000044.1:0-16326 GCA_964619485.1 uncultured Lachnospiraceae bacterium | reverse complement strand
AATAACTGCTTCCGGTGTATCATCAATAATTAAATCCACACCAGTTAAGGTTTCAAGGGTTCTGATGTTTCTTCCCTCTCTACCAATGATACGACCTTTCATTTCGTCGTTTGGAAGCTGAACAACAGAGATTGTTGTTTCAGATACATGATCAGCAGCGCATTTCTGAATCGCATTAACCACATATTCTTTTGCCTTTTTATCGGCTTCTTCCTTCGCTCTGCTCTCCATTTCTTTAATCATGACAGCAGATTCATGTTTCACTTCATCTTCAACAATTTTCAATAAATATTCTTTTGCTTGTTCAGAGGTTAATCCTGAGATTCGTTCTAGTTCCTGTACTCTTTGCTCATTGAGTTTTTCAATCTCGGCTTTCTGCTTGGATAATTGTTCTTCCTTCGCAGTCAGACTTGCTTCTTTACGTTCGATGGCTTCCGCTTTTTTGTCGATGTTCTCTTCTTTCTGCTGAACTCTTCTTTCAAAGCGCTGTGCCTCTGCTCTTCGTTCTTTGATTTCCTTGTCTAATTCGTTTTTGGTACGAATAGACTCTTCTTTGACTTCAAGCAAACCCTCACGTTTTTTTGCTTCTGCAGTTTTTAAAGCCTCATCAATAATTTCTCTGGCTTTTTCATCTGCATTTCCGATTTTAGCCTCCGTTACATTTTTACGATAGTTCGATGTAACAACAGCTGTGACCGGAACAGCAATCACAAGTGCAACTACAACGGCTAATATTACCATGCCCATTGTACAGGAGCACCTCCTTATAAAATTTTCATTGTACAAATATCTTTAATAGAATGATTAAATAATTCATCCTAAAACTCGATTTTACAACACTTAAATTTTAAACTGATTTAGTAGTTATGTCAAGTACCAGGAACCACATATAGTAACATTCTATATAAAAGAATCGCTAAAATCGTTTTTTTCTTCGTCATAATTACCATATTGCTCTATAGCCTGATTGATTTTATCATACGAAAATCCTTTTTGCATAATGGATTTAACAATTTTCATACGCTCCTCATATGGCAAATCCTTTTCAAAATGTTTCTTTTTTAACAGCTTATGAATCAGTGGCTGCTCGTCTATTGGATTCTCCCTGCAAAAATTATCATAAGCACCCTTGATAATATCATCTGATATTCCTTTCTGCTTTAATTTTTGAACCAGCTGCATCCTGGATAATCCCTTTGCATGATAAAACATATAGTCAGATGCATATTGCATGTCATTAATATACCCATAGGATTTCACATACTCAATGGCTTTTTCCATACAGCTTTCAGGATATTCCCCCTGTCTCAGCTTTTCCTTCAATTTAAACTCTGTATAGCTGTTCTTTTGCAGCAGATACATTGCTCTGAGCTTCGCGCGCTTTGTCAGAACCTCTTCTATTATGTTCTGGTATATGTCTTCTTTTATTTCCTGATTTTCTTCTATATGATAGAGACGAAGTTCGCCCTTATACAGCACAAAGGCGAACTCCCCATCTATAAATACTTTATATTGTTTTTTTGAAATTGGTTTTATCTCAGTTACAATCATTTCATTATCTTTCCAGATTACTTGGTTTCTTCTGCTTCTGACTTCCTGGATGCTTTTTTCTTCTCATCAGAAGCTTCTGCTTCTTCTGCAGCCTCTACCAGGCCGTATTGTATCCTGACCTTCTGCTCAATTTCATCCAGCATTTCTTTATGCTCCGTCAAAAACTGCTTGGAATTTTCACGTCCCTGTCCCAGCTTTTCGCCCTCATAGGCATACCAGGCTCCGCTCTTATTGACAACGTTGCAATTTGCAGCCAGATCCAGAATATCTCCTACAGTAGAAATTCCCTGTCCAAACATAATATCAAATTCAGCAATTTTAAATGGTGGAGCAATTTTATTTTTTACAACCTTTACCTTCGTTCTATTTCCTACGGCTTCACCGTTAACAAGAATCTGCTCTTTTCTTCTGACATCAAGACGAACTGAAGAATAGAATTTCAAAGCATTACCACCGGTTGTTGTCTCAGGATTACCAAACATGATTCCAACCTTTTCACGCAGCTGGTTGATGAAAATAACCGTACAATTAGATTTACTGATTACTGCTGTCAGCTTACGAAGTGCCTGAGACATCAGCCTTGCTTGTAAGCCTACATGAGCGTCTCCCATATCACCGTCAATCTCTGCCTTTGGAACCAGAGCTGCTACAGAATCGACTACAACAATGTCGATTGCTCCAGAGCGAACCATCGTCTCTGCAATCTCCAATGCCTGTTCTCCATTGTCTGGCTGGGAAACATAAAGGTTATCAACATCAACACCAATCTTCTTGGCGTAGCTTGGGTCTAATGCATGCTCTGCGTCAATAAAGCCTGCAATTCCACCTCTCTTCTGAACCTCAGCAATCATATGAAGTGTTACGGTAGTCTTACCACTTGATTCAGGTCCATAAATCTCTATAATTCTTCCCTTTGGAATTCCTCCAAGTCCTAATGCAATATCCAGACTTAAAGATCCAGTTGGGATTGTTTCAACATTCATCTGTCTTGCCGGGTCGCCAAGCTTCATAACTGCACCCTTGCCGTATGCTCTCTCAATCTGCGAAATCGCAGCATCCAATGCCTTTAATTTGTCTTCTCTTTCCATTTTGCTCTCCTTTTAGGAACATTTGTTCGTCTTTATTCAAATATAAAACAAACGTTCGATTTTGTCAATGCTTTTTCTTTACAAAAATAACCATACCATATTATTAGTCCGTTAAAACTCCCTCAATTGCATCACATCTTTTCTTTTTATTTTAATTTTAATGGGAAAATGCGGCTGAAATGCCTGAAAGCAGAACGCTTCGATGTATTAAACTTAACATATTACCCACAGGAAATCAACAAAAAGATTACATGTTTTTATTGCTGTTTTTATTGCTGTTTTTATCGCTCAAATATAAAATCAGGCGATATTACTGCACTGCATAATATCGCCTAAGGTAAGGTATCTCATTTATAATGATTTTAAATACTTTTCATAATCTGAGAAGGTGGCTGTCACCCAGCCGTAAGAATAATCTGTGGAATACTCAAACCCGACTTCCAATCCCAATGGAGTATAAAACAGAATGAGGGAATTTTCCATATTTTCTTTGATTTCATCATCTGACATCTCGTCGATCTCATCGATTGTTCCATTTTGATAATTGCTCTGTTTTCTAAATGCCGCAACAAGGTCATCATCAATATTAAGCACTTCACTGTTATCTACTTCTGTGGCAGTATCCAGATTCAGGGTCAGGCAATTGAGCCCGGAATATAAATCTATTGCATCTTCATAAAGGGAATCCATGACAAAGCTGATTGTATGCTCATCATTATAGGTCACATAAGAATCTACTGTCGCAACAAAGCCAGGTCCGTAATCTTCAAAATAGTCCTCATAATAGTCCTGATCTTCTAAGTAGAGGTTTGCATACATACAGGCTTTTTCTTTGATTGCCTCATTCATTGAGTCAATTTCAGGGAGATCACCCTCCAGCTGATAATAGGAAACACGGATGCAAATCTGGTTTTCTTCATCAACCTCCTCCAAATATTCCCGTTTCAGCGAATAGGAAACCGTTTCATCGATACAGTTACAGTACGTCACGTAATACTCGTCTCCAACAGAATCAGCATCATAATTATATGGCTCTTCCTTCCAGCTTTCGTCCTCCCAGTCAATGGAATCTGTAAAGCTGTAGCTGTCATCATAATCATAATCGCTGTCATAGTCATCATCGTAATTATAGTCATCATAATCGTAATCGTCATAGTCACTGTCGTAGCTGTAATCACTGTCTGTTGTATCTGTTTTAATTGCAAAATAGACAATTCCTATCATGGAAATCATTAAAAGCAGACCAAGAATACCGCAGATAACACCTACAATAATTCCAGCCTTTCCTCGATTCTGGTTCTGCGCGTAAATAGAATCCGTATTAACGCCTGTGTATGTACCCTGGTAATATGTGTTCTGTCCGGCTCCATTCTGATAATAACCGTTATTCTGATTTGCACCATTCTGGTAATAACCGTTATTCTGATCTGCTCCATTCTGGTAATAACCGTTATTCTGATCTGCGCCATTTTGATAGTAACCATTCTGGTAGTAACCGTTATTCTGGTTCTGCTCTGCTCCATTCTGGTAATAGCCGTTCTGGTTCTGCTCCGTGCCATTCTGGTAATAGCCACCTGGATTGTTCATATTCTGCTGATATCTCTGATAATTTCTGACATCACTATCCGGGCCCGTGCTCTGCTCCTCTTTTCCATAACCGCAGCATGGGCACACACCATTACGCATCAACGCTCCACATTTGGGGCAAAAGCCATTTTCTTTTTGCATTTCGTCACTCATGTTGTTCCTCCCTCTCATAACAGCAACACTATTTTCATATACTTCCAATTCATCTTACTGCAAATCATTTGCCTGTAACCGGTTTATTTACAGCTGTTTATTTCTTTTGTCTTCCGAAGGTCACCTCACTGAAATATTCCAGCACACAGGTACGTAAAAGAGCAAGTGCAGCCGCCACAGCTGATTCCCTGATTTTCATACGGTTTCCAGAAAAATGATATTCCTCTACCCTTACCTTTCCCTTCACATTGCAGCCAATATAGACAAGTCCAACCGGTTTCTCCTTTGTTCCGCCATCGGGACCCGCTAATCCGGTCACAGAAACCGACACATCTGCCTTCGTTCGCAGAGCTGCCCCCTGTGCCATTTCTTCTGCCACCTTGGCACTGACTGCCGTTTCCTTTTTCAGGGTAGACTGCTTTACGCCAAGAACCTTTCTCTTGGCTTTATTAGAATAAGTAACATAACCGGCTTTAAATACCTCTGACGCTCCAGGAACATTGATGATTCTGGCTGCAATCAGACCTCCGGTGCAGGATTCCATGGTGGAAATTGTTAATTCATTGGCCAGCAATAAATCAACGCAGGCTTTTTCCAGGGTAACACCGTCGCTTGTTGAATAGATTGCCTCCACAAATCGGTTTTTTAATTCTTTTACAACAGGTTTGATTATTTTGAAGGCTTCCTTTTCATTTTCAGCAATGGCAGTTACGCGAATATGTACCTCCCCGGTTTTTGCATAGGTTGCAATCGTCGGATTGGTCTGTTTTTCAATTAAATCCTGTATCTGCTCAGCAACCATGCTTTCGCCAATTCCACAGATTTTTACAGTCTGCGAACGAATAATCTTTTCTGTCTTAGCCTGAAGAAATGGCTCAATATGATCCTCAAACATGGGAATCAGTTCATTGGGCGGTCCCGGAAGTAAAATACAGATTTTTCCATTCTCTTCCATAATAATTCCCGGTGCCGTTCCGTTATCATTATCGATTACAATTGCTCCCTCCGGAACCATGGCCTGCTTCCAATTATTTTCCGCAATCTCTTTTCCACGCTTTTCAAAATAAGCTTTGATTCTTTCTCTGGTAGTTTCATCAGGTTTAAGCTCCTTTGAAAAAGCCTTCGCAGCTGTCTCCTTGGTCAAATCATCCTCCGTCGGTCCAAGCCCACCTGATAAAATAATAATGTCAGCGCGGCTTTTTGCAAGATTGATGGTTTCTGAAAGACGCTGTTCATTGTCACCCACCACTGTTTGATAATAGCAGGATAAACCAAGTGCTGCACAGTGTTCTGACAGATATGCCGCATTTGTATTAATGATATTTCCAAGCAAAAGCTCTGTTCCTACACTAATCAGTTCAACAACCATTTAGTCCACATCCTTTAATACGCTCTTGTTCTTCACAAGATAATCAATCAATGACACAATTGTCAATGCTACAGCAATATACAGGGTAACAATCCCAACCAGCAAAACAGCAGTATAAACCGTGACATCATGAAATCCCTGTTCATTCATTACAACCATAAGCACACAAATGGTAACCATCTGGAACGTAGTTTTCCATTTTCCCCACATACTGGCAGCAATGACCGTTCCTTTTTCAGCGGCAATTAATCTAAAACCGCTGATAATAAATTCTCTTGCAATAATGACAATGGTCATCCATGCAGGAATCACATCCAAAGACGTCAATCCAACCAGCGCAGAGCAAACCAGAAGCTTATCTGCCAATGGGTCCATAAATTTCCCGAAATTGGTAACAAGATTATATTTTCTTGCAATTTTTCCATCTAACAGGTCTGTTAGACTTGCAACGATAAAGATACCCAGTGCAATCCATTTAAAGTAGAGATGATCCGGTGTCAACAGTAAAAAAACAACAAATACAGGAACTAAACATACTCTTAAAAGTGTTAATTTATTTGGCAAATTCATATTTCAATTTCTCCTATCAAATCATATTCATAAGAACCTGTGACCTTCACCTTTACAAAATCTCCGCTCATCAGTTCCTCATCTGTGTTAATAAAAATCATTCCGTCTACATTTGGAGCATCCTTATAGGTCCTTCCAACATAGGCATTTTCATCTGCGACCCTGCCCTCTATCATGACTAAGACTTCATTTCCAATAAAATCCTCCGCCTTTGCGAACGCAATTTCCTGCTGAAGCTCCATGATTTCAGCCTGACGGTCTGTCTTGATTTCTTCCGCAATCTGCTCCGGAAATTCTGCTGCTGGTGTATTTTCCTCCGGTGAATAGGTGAACACCCCAAGACGGTCAAATTCCATCTCATCAACAAACTGCATCAACGTTTCATGCTGCTCCTCTGTCTCCCCCGGAAAACCCGTAATCAGCGTAGTCCTAAGGCAAATATCAGGGAGCTCTTCACGAAGTCTGCCAACAATTCTACGCAAATCAGCATTGGTGGTTCTTCTGCCCATTCGTTTTAAAATTGTGTCATCCGCATGCTGAATTGGCAAATCAAGGTAATGACAGATTTTAGGTTCTTTTTTCATGACTGCTATTAATTCATCTGTAATTTCTTCCGGATAACAGTACAGGATACGAATCCAGCGTATTCCGGAAATCTCGCAGAGCTTCTCAAGAAGCTGCGGCAGTTTCTTTTCTCCATAAAGGTCCATTCCGTAAATGGTGGTTTCCTGTGCAACAAGGATTAATTCCTTCACGCCCTGGTCCGCCAGCAAAGAAGCTTCCTGCAAAAGAGCTTCCATGGGAACAGAACGATAATTTCCTCTTACCTTTGGAATAATACAGTAGGTACAGTGCTTGTCACACCCCTCTGCAATCTTTAAATATGCGAAATGTCCGCCTGTTGTAACCAGTCGTTTTTTACCAAAAACAGGTGTATCATTGATGTCCCTCAAAAATTCTTCTTTTTTGTGACCTACAACCTCATCCACAGCCTGGACAATTTTATCAATGGAGTTGGTTCCAACTATGGTATCAACCTCCGGAATATCCTCTCTGATTTCCTTTGCATAACGCTGGGCAAGACAGCCTGCCGCAACAATTGCCTGCAGCTTTCCCTCTTTTTTACGATTTCCAAGCTCAATTAATGTATCAATGCTCTCTTCTTTTGCATCGTTGATAAAGCAGCAGGTGTTCACTACAGCTATATCTGCCTCTGCTTCATCATCTGTAAAGGAATAACCATGCTCGGAAAGCATTCCAAGCATCATCTCTGTATCAACAAGGTTCTTGTCACACCCTAATGATATAAAAACTATTTTCATATATGCTCCATAAATTTCCGCCCTGAGGCTTATCCTACAAAAAAGGACTGATGCAAATAAGATTACACCAATCCATTCTCTGCTTTATTCTTCGTCATCTCCAAGGATTTTAATTTTTCCCTGATTTAATTCATCAATGGCGATAGAAAGTGGTTTTCTATCCTCGCCATCAACCAATGGTTCCTCACCATCAATCAACTGTCTTGCTCTCTTGCTCGTTGCCATAACAATAGAGTAACGGCTGTTTACAACGGGTGCTTCACCCGGCTCAACCTCACTGTTAACTACCTTCATTAAATCTGAATAAGATGGATGTATCATTTTTCTTCTCCTTTCGAAAACCCTGCCAGATCTTCTCTAATTTTATTTATTCGATTAAAGTATCGATTTGCCTTATTATGTGCTGCACAAACAATCGTATGAATATCATCAACGCAGCTGTCCAACTCATCATTGATTACAATATAATCATAATGTTCAATGCCTTCAGCCTCTTCTACTGCTCTGGACAATCTCTTTTCAATAACATCCATGGTCTCAGTTCCTCTTCCCACAAGACGTTTCTTAAGCTCCAGTGCACTGGGAGGTGTCACAAACAAAAGGACAGCATCCGGGAACATTTTTTTCACCTTCATGGCTCCTTGTATCTCTATTTCGAGAATCACATCTTTTCCTTCGCTCAGACATTTTTCCACGTAAGCCTTTGGCGTTCCGTAATAATTGCCACAGTAACAGGCATATTCCAAAAGGCCATTCTGATTTATGGTACTTTCAAATGTCTCTTTGGAAACAAAGAAATAATGTTTTCCATTTTCTTCCCCGTCCCGGGGTTTTCTCGTCGTCATGGAAATGCTGAGTGCGTAATTATCATAGCACTCTAAAAGTCTTTTCATTAAAGTACCTTTTCCAGCTCCTGAAAAACCGGAAATAACAGTCAATACTCCTGAATGTTCCATTTTTATTCCTACTCCTGTGCTCTCTGGGCGATTGTCTCCGGAAGCAATGCTGACAGCACCAGCCGATTGTTCTCCATTAGAATCACAGCCTTGGTTTTTCGCCCCTGCGTTGCATCCACAACAGTTCCTTCTTCCTTTGCATGCTGCACCATTCTCTTCACCGGCGCAGATTCCGGACTGACAATGGCAATAATTTTATCTTTATTTACAATATTGCCAAAGCCTATATGAATCAGTGTACTCATATTTTTCACAATCCTATCAAGGTCTATTCAATATTCTGAATCTGTTCACGAACCTTCTCTATCTCAGTTTTCAATTCAATTCCATGATTGGAGATTTCAAGGTCTGTTGATTTGGACAAAATGGTATTGGCTTCTCTGTTCATCTCCTGAACAATGAAATCAAGCTTTCTTCCTATGCTGCCACCGGCACGGAGTGTGTTTTCAACCATCTCAATATGACTCTTTAAGCGGACAATTTCCTCATCCACACAAATCTTATCTGCAAAAATAGTTACTTCCATTAAAAGTCTGTTATCATCCACACGGTTATCTTCCATGAGATCTTTGACCTTTGCCTGCAGCTTTGCTTTATACTCTTCCACAATTTTGGGAGAGTTTTCCTCGATATAGGCTACCAGGGTAAGCATACCCTCCAGCTTTGCAATCAAATCTCTGCAAAGATTCTCGCCCTCTTTTACTCTGGATTCCACAAAGCTCTCCGCCGATTGACGAATTGCCTTCTCGAGAAGTTTCCAGATGCCCTCCTCGTCAATTTCCTGTTCTTCCATGGAAAAGACTTCCGGATATCTTGATAAATTGGAAACTCTGATGTCATTATCCAAAGAAAATGTTTCAGCCATTTCCTTTAAATATTTCAGATAAGAAGCGGCAATATCCTGATTATACTTGATACTGACTGTCTCCTCTGACAGGTCCTCATAAGTAATATAGATATCAACCTTACCTCTTTGAATATATTCCTTTAAAAGATTACGGATGGATGCCTCAAAAAAATTAAGCTTCTTTGGCATTTTCAGGGAAACATCCAAATATCTGTGGTTGACAGCCTTCATTTCAACTGTAATTTTTCTCTGGCCCTCAGAGACCTCTGCTCTGCCAAAGCCAGTCATGCTTTTGATCATTTTCTACCTCGATTCTTTGGCCTGATACATCAGCAGCAACTTCAGTCTATTCTGTTGCATACTCTTTTGTATTATAATGCAAGCCTCTTATCCAGTCAAGCATCCCATTGCAATGAAATCATCACACCTCCTGTGATATTTCACTGATGTCCGTGTCAATCATCATAGAATAATTTGTATAGTAAACGACAAACCCCGGTTTTCCTCCACCAGGCTTTTTCACGTGCTTTTTCTGGATGTAATCAACCTCCACCTTATCCTGATTTCCACCGGCAGAATAATGGGCTGCCAATTTGCCTGCCTCTTCAAAGGTCCGGTCAGGAAGCTCCTGCCCTTTGCATTTTACAATCACATGAGAGCCCGGCATTCCTTTTGCATGAAACCACCAGTCTCCTCCCTCTGCCAGCTGAAAGGTAACCTCTTCATTTTGATAGTTATTTTTTCCAACATAAATATCAAATCCGTCAGAGCTGATGTAATGAAGAGGCCTGCTCACCAGCTTAACCTTTTTTACGCCGCTCTTTCTGCGGATATAGCCGCTGCCTGTGAGTTCGTCCTTGATCTGGTTTAGGTCATTTTCATCCCTGGCAAGGTCCAGACTGACCAGGACACTTTTTAAATAGTCCAGTTCAGCACCTGTTTCCTCTGTCAGAGAGGTGAGTGCCTCGTAGGTACGTTTCAGTTTACTGTACTTATCAAAATATTTCTTTGCATTTTCAAGGGGTGTCAGATCCGGGTCCAGTGGAATGGTCATTTCCTCGCCGTCATAGTAATTAACAACTGTCAGACTTTTGTCTCCCGGTGCCGCTTCATATCCGTAGGTGTGAAGCAGTTCCCCGTATATCTTCAGTTTTTCTCTTTTTTCCGTATCATTTAACTGCTTCATCTGCAAATCAAGCTTTCTTGCCGAACGTTCCACCGCTGTCGTTACAATTTTCCTTAAATCTACTGATTTTTGGCGAATTCTGGTATGCAGACTCTTTTCCGCATAATAGGTCTCCAGCACTGCTGATATGGAATCGTATTTTTTGTATTCCAGCGAATCAAAAATATGAAGAAACACAGCTGAGAATTCCTTCGGCTCTCCATTCTGGTAAAAAATGACTGGCTCAAAGGCTTCGTTTTTGACCTGTTCTATTAAAGCGGCAAAAGAATCATACAGTAATCCTTGTTCTTTTTCTGAAAGGGCACTGGTTGGTTTATCTGCATCCACACCGGACAAGAAACATATTTCCTGTGCAGCAATCGGTGATATACCGGTATAGCTTCCATAAAGAAACACCGAGGTCTGCTGACTCTTTTCTCCCAACAGCTGCTCAAATTCTTCCTTCTTTCCAGCTATAAGCAGCGGATTGTGCTTGTGCTGTGTTTCCGGTACAAAATATTCTCTCCCAGGGAGCACTTCACGTACACTGCTCAGCATACCCGATACGTGCTTGATACTGTCAATAATCTTATCCTGATCCCTGAAAATCAAATTACTGTGCTTTCCCATAAGCTCAATGGTGAGAACTTTTTCGCAAAGATCACCCATCTCGTTCAGGTGTTCCAGCCTGAAATCAATAATACGCTCCAGGCCCGGCTGACTGATTTCCACAATTTTTGCATTCTGAAGATGCTTTCTTAAAAGCATACAGAAATTTGGTGCATTCATGGGACTCTTTTTATTCTCCTGTGTCAGATATACAAGCGGCAGGGATGCATCTGCAGACAAAAGCAGGCGGTATTGCGCTCCATTATTCTTAATTGTCAGAAGAAGCTCATCCTTCTCAGGCTGTGCAATCTTATAGATGCGTCCTCCTAAAAGTTCCTTTCTTATTTCTGCAGTCAATGCTGCAACTGTAATTCCATCAAATGCCATTTTAGCTCCTCTTAGCAACCATGTGCTGCATGCTTCGCCGGCAGCACATAATATTCAAAAATAAATTCAGGCCGGTATTTACCCGGCCTGATCACTGTTCTTTATTAACCAATCAGCCAATCGTACATTTCCTGGTAATTCTTTGCTGATACATCCCAGGAAAAATCAGCTGCCATTGCTCTGTCTACCATCTTATTCCATTCTCTCTTCTTCTGATAGTATACGTATTTTGCATAACGAACTGTTGCAAGCATCTCATGTGCATTGTAATTTCCAAAGCTAAAACCTGTTCCGGAGCTTTCAAATTCATTATACGGTTCTACGGTATCCTTCAATCCACCTGTTTCCCTGACAATTGGAATTGTCCCATAGCGCAGAGACATTAACTGGCTCAGTCCGCAGGGCTCAAACAGCGATGGCATTAAAAACGCATCACTTGCAGCATAAATCTTGTGAGACAGTGCCTCTGAATAATATATATTTGCTGACACCTTGTTATTATACTTCCAGTCAAAGTGGCGGAACATATTTTCATATTTTTCATCACCCGTCCCAAGTACCACAATCTGGATATCCTCCTGGCAAAGCTCATCCATCACATAGTCAATCAGGTCAAAGCCCTTCTGATCTGTAAGTCGTGAAACAATACCAATCATGAATTTCTTATCATCCTGTTCCAGACCAAGCTCTGCCTGAAGTGCTCTCTTATTCTTGATTTTCTCTTTTCTAAAGTTTACTGCATTATAAGGGTTCGTAATGTTTTTATCTGTTTCCGGATTAAAATCCTCATAATCAATGCCATTTATAATGCCACGCAGTGCATCTGCCCTTGCATTTAAAAGGCCATCTAAGCCTTCCCCATAAAATGGTGTCTTTATTTCCTCTGCATATGTAGGAGAAACAGTTGTAACTGCATCTGCATATACGATACCACCCTTTAACAGATTTGCATCCTTATAAGCCTCCAGCTTGTCCGGGGTAAAGAAATAATCCGGCAGTCCAGTGATACTTTTAACAGTCTCCACATCCCACTTTCCCTGGAATTTCAGGTTGTGAATCGTCATAACTGATTTGATTCCTCTGAAAAAATCGTTTCCCTGGAACCGCTCTTTTAAATATACCGGAACAAGTCCTGTCTGCCAGTCATGGCAGTGTATCACGTCCGGTCTGAATCCTATCAAAGGCAAGGCCGATAATGCCGCCTTGCTAAAATAAGAAAATTTAGTAATCTCTTCAATTACATTGTCGCTGTATATTTTAAATCCGGTAAAAAAGGATTCATTATCAATAAAATAATAGGTGATTCCATCGACCTTTGCCTCAAGAATCCCAACATATTCACTCTTCCAGTTAAAGTCCATATAAAAGTACGTTTTATATTTCATTTTGTCTTTCAATTCCTGCTTGATACAGGAATATTTCGGTAAGATTACCCTTACATCAAAATACTTTTTATCAATGCATTTTGGAAGTGATCCAACTACATCAGCCAAACCTCCGGTCTTGATAAATGGAACTCCCTCGGACGCAACGAACAGTATATTCTTCATGTTATCCCTCCAATAAGCCTGCCTTCAAATGTATTGAAACAGTACATTTAATTGATTTATTATATCATGTGGCAGGTTAATTTGAAAGACTTAATTTCTGTATAGAAGTCTTATTTTATCTGCAATAAGTGCAATAAATTCTGAATTGGTAGGCTTTCCCTTCCCAGTGCTGATTGTATAGCCAAAAAGTGCATCCAGGGTTTCCATTCTTCCTCTGCTCCACGCAACCTCAATGGCATGTCTGATTGCACGTTCTACCCGGCTTGGCGTTGTCTGAAATTTTTTTGCAATGGTAGGATAAAGAATCTTTGTGATTGAATTCAGCATATCCATATCCTCCACCGACATCATAATGGCCTCTCTCAGGTACTGATAGCCCTTGATGTGTGCCGGAACTCCCAGCTCATGAATCATATCTGTTACGTCTTTTTCCAGATCCCTTTTTATGGGCTGTATCTCCGATTGGGTCTCCTTTGTCTGGGCCTGAACATCCAGCTCCCTGTTTCCTGAGGCCGGTACAGTAATCATAATTTGGAATTCCTTATTCTGACCCATTAAACATTCTAACATTTTATATACACTCTTCTCATCTTTGGTGGTAACAACATTCTGTTGTTCCATGTCAATCCCTCCATTCTTTTGACATGGATTATAACAAATTGTCTTTTTGTGATTCAAGTGCCTCTTATCGCAGGAAAGACCGCTATTCGTCATTCTGCATTACAAAATTAAAGTTCTTTCATAAAAGCATGTCGTCAAAGAGGGCAATAGCGCACATAAGCGCAAAGGGTTTTAATGCAGATTATACGCAAAAAAGACTGCATCCGATTTTTTTCAGATACAGTCTTGTTCTATAAGATATCAAAAAATTACGACATTTTATTTCACAGTTTTAGCTACAACTTTTTTTGCAGTTGCCACAGCTGCTTTCTTAACTGCTGCAGTAGGTTTAACAACAGCTGCTTTTTTCTCTTCCTTTACAGCAGCCTTTGCAACAGGCTTAACTGCTGGTTTAGCTGCCGGTTTTACAGCTGCCTTTTTAGGCTCGGCCTTTTTTACGGTTTCTTTTTTAACTGCAGGTTTCTTAGCTGGTGCCTTTTTGGCTGCTGCAGGTTTCTTTACTTCTTTTTTTACTTTTTTTAATAACTCAGCCAGTTCTGCAACCTTTTCAGCTGCCCCCTCTGTATACACACTGTCAAGTCCAGCCTTCTGCTCTAAAACTGCTGTGAGCTTTTCAGCATCTGCTACAACAAGCACGTCCTTATCAAAATACTCATATGGTTCAACGGAAACCTTTCCATCTGCAAATTCCACATAGAAAGCGCCTTCTCCTTCACCGGTAATATTCATCTGTGCTGCTAAATGTCCTGTGTAATTAGCTACGTCTAACTTCTCTGTTTTACTCTTTGTTGTTTTTACAATTTCCTCAAAAGTCATAATAGTTACCTCCTTCTAACCCTTAACTATTTTAATTATAACACCGCCTTTCTTTTTCTCAATGTGCCTTTTTAACGAAAATTTGTGAAAAAGACATGAAAAACACCACAAATTATACATTTTTTCCAGTCTTATCCAATGACCTTTCAATATGACAGCATCCTGTATTCAACTATCTTTGCCCCCGCATGTGAAGGATCAAAGCTGTTTCCATTCTCTCTTTAATCGTATTTTTTATCAGATTTTATAAAAAGGGTCCAAATATTTCGCACAGTTACCAAGTTCTTCTTCGATACGCAGCAATTCATTATATTTTGCCACACGGTCACTTCTGCATGGTGCTCCTGTCTTAATCTGGCCTGCATTGACAGCAACTGCAAGGTCTGCAATAAAGGTATCCTCTGTCTCACCACTTCTGTGACTGATGACTGCCTTATAGCCATTTTTTTGAGCCATCTCCACCGCCTGCATCGCTTCTGTAACTGTTCCAATCTGATTAACCTTTACAAGAATTGCATTTGCCGCCTGCAGCTTTATTCCTGCATCCAGCCTTTTTGTGTTTGTTACAAAAAACTCATCGCCCACAAGCTGAATACGGTTCCCTATTCTCTGCGTCAGTTCCTTCCAGCCCTCCCAGTCATCCTCTGCCAGACCATCCTCGATGGAGATAATCGGATATTTTTCCACAAGTGTTTCATAATAGGAAATCATTTCTGCTGTATCACGCATCACTTCCGACTCCGCTGCATTATTTGTCTGTTTTCTCCTGCTCTCCGTTTCCCCCGGAAAATGATACATACCGTCTGTTGCATCATATAATTCCGATGAAGCAACATCCAGTGCAATCTTAATATCCTCTCCAGGCTTATAGCCGGCCGCTTCAACTGCTTCAACAATCAGTGACAGCACTGCATCTGCATCTGAAAGGTCAGGCGCAAAGCCACCCTCATCTCCAACACCTGTGGATAATCCTCTGTCCTTGCAGATCTGTTTAAGATTATGATAAATTTCAGCACAGATACGAAGGCAGTCCTGAAAGCTCTCTGCTGCGACGGGCATAATCATGAATTCCTGAAAATCAACGGTATTATCTGCATGCTTTCCACCATTCAGGATATTCATCATTGGGACCGGTAATAAATAAGCCAGTGTTCCACCTAAATGCTGATATAAAGGAATCCCCAGTGCCTTTGCAGCTGCTCTGGCAACTGCCATGGAAACAGCCAGTGTTGCGTTAGCTCCAAGATTTCCTTTGTTATCTGTTCCATCCGTTTCGATTAAAATGCGGTCAATTTCAATCTGATTCAATGCATTTTTGTCCATAATCGCTTCCGCAATTTTGGTTTCTATATTTAAAACTGCTTTTTTTACTCCAAGTCCCATATACCTTATTTCTCCGTCACGCAGCTCCACCGCCTCAAACTGTCCGGTGCTTGCTCCGCTTGGCACTGCCGCACGACCTCTGAAAAATTCTCCACTCATGGTATCTGTCACGGTAATTTCTGCTTCCACCGTTGGATTTCCCCTGGAATCAAGTATTTCCCTTCCTCTTACCCCTGTAATACGCATCATTTTTTTCATAAAAAATGGACCTCCTTTTTTTCAAAAGGATGTCCATTTTTCCTGCATTTATACAGAAATGACCACTTAGATATTCGTACGAACAAGCTTTGGCTGATAACCATTTTTCTTCAACGCATCCATAATCTGTTCTTTGTGCTCTGTTCCAAATGCC
>CAZUCI010000043.1:0-26166 GCA_964619485.1 uncultured Lachnospiraceae bacterium | reverse complement strand
GAAGCCGTGAGCGTTTCTGGGCGAAGGGCATGGAGCAGGATAAGATCAATGCATACATGACTCTGTATACTGCACTTGTTACCATTTCCAAGGCAGCAGCACCTATGGTTCCATTTATGACAGAGGATATTTACCGCAATCTGGTTTGCTCTGTAGATCCATCAGCACCGGAAAGCGTTCATTTATGTGACTTCCCAACAGTCAACAACGATATGATTGATACCAGGTTAGAAAAAGATATGGACGAAGTATTAAATATCGTAGTCATGGGACGTGCTGCCAGAAATGCAGCCAACATCAAGAACCGTCAGCCAATCGGCGATATGTATGTTAAAGCACCGGAGACCTTATCTGACTTCTATGTGGAAATCATTGAAGACGAGTTAAATGTAAAGAAGGTAACCTTTACGGATGATGTAAGTGCATTCACAACCTACAGCTTCAAACCACAGCTTCGTACTGTCGGACCAAAATACGGCAAACAGTTAGGCGGCATCCAGAAACATTTAGGAGCTTTGGACGGAAACCAGGCTATGGATGAGCTGAAAGCCAATGGAGCTCTGAAATTCGACGTGAATGGCGTGGAGGTTTCTCTTGCAGAGGAAGATCTCTTAATCAATATGGAGAAAAAAGAAGGCTTTGTAACAGAGGCAAACAACGTAGTAACTGTTGTTCTTGATACAAACCTGACAGAAGCACTTTTGGAAGAAGGCTTTGTATATGAAGTCATCAGCAAGATTCAGACCATGCGTAAGGATTCCAAATTTGAAGTAACAGACCATATCAAGGTTTCCGTAAGCGGAAATGCCAAGGTTGAAAAGATTGTTATGGATAACAGGGATGCAATTGCAGAGAAGGTTTTAGCAGATGAAATGACCACAGAAAAAGAATTTGCAAACAGCAAAGAGTGGTCAGTCAACGGAGAGAACGTAACAATTTCATTAGAAAGATAGAAAAAACAAAAAAACAGGCTGGCAGAGGCAATCTCTGCCAGTTTTTTGTCTATATTTACCAACGGAACTGAAAATTAATTGTGAAACATTTCTGAAATGTTCTTTTTATGCACTTTTTATTTAAAAAGGAATATAGTATAATTATTTTTAACGTGGGAGTATTCCGGATTGCGGATATTCACTGGAAAAAATTGAATTTACATATGAATGGGAGAGAATCCAAGGAGGCAGCTATGGCAGCAAAAAAAGAAACCAATACACTTTCAAGCTTTGACAAGGAATTGTTTAAGAGAAGTGTACTTTACAATGTAAAGACTCTTTACCGTAAGACCTTAGATGAAGCAACAGACCAGCAGATTTTTCAGGCTGTGTCTTATGCAATCAAAGATGCAATCATTGATCACTGGTTAGAGACTCAGAAGGAATATGAAAAGGAAGACCCAAAGACCGTCTATTATATGTCCATGGAATTCTTAATGGGACGTGCTTTGGGAAATAATATGATTAATTTACAGGCTTATGATGCGGTGAAGGATGCGTTGGATGAGCTTGGTGTAGATATTAATACAGTAGAAGATCAGGAGCCTGATGCAGCACTTGGTAATGGTGGGCTTGGAAGACTGGCTGCCTGCTTCTTAGATTCCCTTGCCACCCTGGGATATTCTGCTTATGGTTGTGGAATCCGTTATCGTTACGGAATGTTTAAACAGGAAATTCGCGATGGCTATCAGATTGAAGTACCTGACAACTGGCTTGAGGATGGAAATCCATTTGAGCTTCGCCGTCCGGAGTATGCCAAAGAGGTTAAATTTGGCGGATATGTTACAGTTACTCCAGATGAAAACGGAAGAAATGTATTTCATCAGGAAGGTTACCAGTGTGTAACTGCGATTCCTTATGATTTACCAATCGTTGGATATGGCAATGGTATTGTAAATACACTTCGTATCTGGGATGCACAGCCTGTTGAGTGTTTCAAGCTGGATTCCTTTGATAAAGGAGATTATCAGAAGGCTGTTGAGCAGGAAAACCTTGCAAGAAATATTGTTGAGGTTCTGTATCCAAATGACAACCACTATTCAGGAAAAGAGCTTCGTTTAAAACAGCAGTATTTCTTTGTATCTGCATCCGTTCAGGAAGCTGTTGCAAAATACATGCGTAATCATGATGATATTCATAAATTCTATGAGAAGGTTACCTTCCAGTTAAATGATACACATCCAACCGTTGCAGTTGCAGAATTAATGCGTATCCTGGTTGACGAGTATTACCTGACATGGGATGAAGCATGGGAAGTTACCACTAAGACCTGTGCATACACCAACCATACCATCATGTCTGAGGCACTGGAAAAATGGCCAATCGAGCTCTTTAGCCGTTTGCTTCCCCGTATTTATCAGATTGTGGAAGAAATTAACCGCCGCTTCATTCTGAAGATTGAGAACAAATACCCGGGAAATCAGGATAAGGTTCGCAAGATGGCAATTATCTATGATGGACAGGTAAAAATGGCTCACCTTGCTATTGCAGCAGGCTATTCTGTTAACGGTGTTGCAAGACTGCATACTGAAATCTTAAAAAATCAGGAATTAAAGGATTTCTATGATTTAATGCCTGAGAAGTTCAATAATAAAACAAATGGAATTACCCAGAGACGTTTCCTGTTACATGGAAACCCATTGCTTGCAAACTGGGTAACAGACCATGTCGGATCTGACTGGATTACAGACCTGCCTAAGATCAACAAATTAAAGGTTTATGCAGAGGATGAAAAGGCACAGCAGGAATTCATGAATATCAAATACCAGAATAAGGTTCGTCTTGCTGAGTATATCATGGAGCATAATGGCGTTGAAGTAGATCCGAGATCTATCTTTGATGTTCAGGTTAAGAGATTACACGAGTACAAACGTCAGCTGTTGAACATCCTGCACGTTATGTACTTATACAATCAGATTAAAGAAAATCCTGAAATGGATTTCTATCCAAGAACCTTTATCTTTGGCGCAAAGGCAGCAGCAGGCTACAAGAATGCGAAACTGACTATCAAGCTGATCAATTCTGTAGCGGATGTAGTAAACAACGACGCAGACATCAATGGCAAAATCAAAGTTGTCTTCATCGAGAACTACCGCGTATCCAATGCAGAGTGGATTTTTGCAGCAGCAGATGTATCTGAACAGATATCCACAGCCTCCAAGGAAGCCTCCGGAACCGGTAACATGAAGTTCATGTTAAACGGAGCCCTTACCTTAGGAACCATGGATGGAGCTAACGTGGAAATTGTGGAAGAGGTTGGAGAAGAGAATGCATTTATCTTTGGTCTTTCCTCTGACGAGGTTATCCAGTACGAGAACTATGGCGGATACAACCCAATGGATATCTTCAACAACGATGCTGATATCCGCAAGGTATTGATGCAGTTAATCAATGGAACCTTTAACCAGGATACAGAGCTGTTCCGTGACTTATACAACTCACTGTTGAATACACAGTGTACCTCCAAAGCGGATACCTACTTCATCTTAAAGGACTTCAAGTCCTATGCTGATGCACAGAAGAGAGTAGAAGCAGCCTACAGAGATGAAAAGGGCTGGGCTAAGAGCGCAATCATGAACGTTGCCTGCAGCGGTAAGTTCACATCTGACAGAACAATCCAGCAGTATGTTGATGAGATCTGGCACTTGGATAAGGTTGTTCTTCCTAAGAAGAAACAGGTTAGTAAATAATTATTGGCGTTGCTTTTCAGTAATTTAAGCAGAGATTTTTCGATATAGAGATTGTTTGTTCTCTATGTCGGAAAGAATCTCTGCTTTTTTGTTGACTGACTTTTTTGTTAATTCCAGTGGAAAATGACTGTTTTTGACAAAAAAACGCCTGATTTTAACAGTTGGGTTGAAAAAATACGAAAAAACATTATAATTGTAAGCAGATTTATTTTTTATCATTAAGACGTAGATCAAAATGAGAGGGGTAAAATGAAATGAAAAAATATCTGCTTGCAGACCTTGTTGTGGGGGTCGCGCTGGTGGCATGTACGGGGATACTCTCCGCTGCCATGTCCCATACAGGCATCACTGAACAGGCTGTGAAACGTACCGTTGACATCTTTGGAACCATCACAGGCTCCGTTTATCTGACCAATCTGATTACAAGAATCAAGTCAGGGGATTTCGAGAAGCGCATGTCTAAAGCTATGCTTGAAAAGACTCTGATTCTTTCCGCTGTGCTGATTCTGGCACGATTATTAAGTTCCCTGTTCTATTTTCTGATAAAGCCGCATCATATGACGGCAGCTGTTATCCTGTCGGTCCTTCTGGATCTTGCAGGTTTTTTTACTGTGTGCGGATTTCTTCCCGGAAAGGAGAAGGAAGCCAATGAATAAGAGAAAAAGTGTATTTCGTATATTAGCCCTTTTGTTGACGATGTTCTTATTTTTTGAAGATGCAGGATATACATTTGCCAGGGAGGGCACAGACATGGTGGAGCGTCTGTCCCGGGAGGCTGATGAAAGGGCAGAGCAGGAACGGCTGGAAAAAGAGCAGCAGAAGCTTTATGATACCTACTTTGGCAGCCAGGGGGCTGTAACCGTTTCGGGCAATGAGGAGCTGTTTGAAAAAGAGCAGAAACAGTCTATGCAGGCGTCGGAAAAGAAAGAGACCGGAAGAGATGAAGCCTGGGCTCCGGCAGAGAAAGCTGCAGACCTGCTGCGTGCCCCGGTAACGGAAACTGAGGAGGAACCGGGTGAGCTCATTGCCACAGGGACCTATGACAAGACCTATCAGACAGGAAAAGACCGTTACAAGACTGTGTTTACCACCTATCCCAATACCTTTGAAAAGAACGGGGAGACACTGCTCATTGACAATACCCTTGTACCGGAGAAATCTGTCAGCGGAAACACGGTCTATACCAATGCTTTGAGCGGCATTGATACGGCCATTGAGGGCAATGAAAAAAGCGGGCAGGTCAGCCTTTGTACAGAGGAGGGAGCAGTGCGCCTCTTAGCCGAGGAAGGCAGCTTTGAAAAAGAGAGCGTGTCGGAAAATGCCATCCGCTATAACGGTGTTTTTGAAAACGTTGATATCCAGTACACCGTGACAAATACCGGTGTCAAGGAGGATATCATACTCTTAAGTCCCGGCACAAAGAAAAGCTTTACCTACAGACTGGACAGGGAAGGCATCAGGGCAGAGGAAAAGAACGGAAGCATCGTCATATACAGAGTGGATGACAGTATCAGCGGCAACGGAATCAGCGACAGGAGTGTCAGCGGCAACGGAATCAGCGACAGGAGTATCAGTGGCAACAGCGTCAGCGAAAACAGAATCAGTGACAGAACTCCCTTTGCTGTGATCAGTGCGCCCCGAATGAAGGATGCAGCCGGTGCACAGTCCGACCAGATCAGTCTTGCCCTGAAGGATGAGGGGGATTTCTATGCTATTACCCTGACACCGGATACGGCATGGATTACAGATGAGGAACGGGTCTACCCTGTTACCATTGATCCGACCACTACGCTGCAGCCGGAGATTACCACCTACACCGTGACCAGCACCAATGAATTCTTTGAAAACAGCGTATCGGATTACGTTGGCTACTGTGGGGACCAGTATGGCACAGCCAGGACCTACCTGATTACGAACTTCCTCTATCAGAGCATCTTCGATACGGCAGGGACAGACAAGGTGGAGATTACAGCTGCAAACCTGCGTATCTACCAGAATAATGACAGCACAGATTCCTCCATCGGCTGCTACCGGATGTCAGAGCGTTTTCCAGAGGACCCAAAATGGGAAAATGTTGTAAAAATAGACAGAAAATATGCCGGAGAAAATGCACTCAGCCCGTCGGGTGCAGGCTACCACAGCTTTGATGTAAAGGATGCGGTAAACGGCTGGATGCAGGGCATTTATGAAAGCCATGGCTTTGTGTTTATGCTGGATAACGAGAATAAGGAGGCAGTGGAGCTTGCAGGTCCCGGGGATGGGGACCCTGAATACACCCCCCGTTTGTCCATTGAATGGCAGACTGTGGGTGATGTGCCACGGGATTATGCCCTTGATGATACCACCATAAACCTTCGCCCTGTGGTAAGAAGCGATGTGTCCGGTGCCCTTCAGTGCTATGGAGTATTTGCGGACGGAGTATCCACACCCGATGCCAGCTTAAGCTATGATTTAAGTGACACCTCCAAGGGATATGGGAAGACCCTGCAGCCCGGCAATGAGAAGCTGTACCCGAACAGTGCCTCCTTTGAGAGTGCATTCCCAGGCGGAACTCTGCGCTATAAGGCAAACCTTTCCAACTGGCAGACCATTGTACCCTTTACGGAGTTTGCCTATGACACCCTATATTCCATGAATGCAAAGGCCTCTCTTGATGGAAAAACGGGAAAAACAGTGGAGAGTGATAAATTTCTCGTTTATACCATCACCCGCTACGATACCATGAAAAAAATCGCGGATTATTACGGTGTGCCGCTGACACAGCTTTTATCAGATAACAAGGCAGCGGACATGCTCTTAGTGGAGAATAACACCCTCTTTGTCCGCAATCCAACAAAGAACCAGGACAAGCCTTACCAGCCGGGAGACCTGACAGATGAAGAAAAAGCGCAGATTGACCGCTCCCTTTTGGGAAGGGCACTGCACTGTGAATACGGCTTTGAGCCGGTGAATTTAAATACAGGAAATTTCTATCTCTCCCAGCAGGACCTGACCCTGTCGGACAGCTTCGGGGATTTTGCCGTGTACCGCTCCTACAACAGCCTGAATCCGGCGCGCATGGGAAGCTTTGGCAGAGGCTTTACCTCATTTCTTGATGAAAGTCTGTCAAAGGATGCGGATGGAAACTTTCTTTATAACAGAGAGGATGGAAGCACCCTGACCTTTTTCAGACAGCCGGACGGTAGCTTCCGCCCTGAGGCAGGCTGCGACCTTTTCTTTTCCATGGAAAAGACTGGAGAAAACCGCGTGGAGCTTTCCAGTGGAGAGACGGCAGTTCCTGTTTACCGTTACCGTATTGAGAGGGAGGATGACAGCACTGTCACCTTTGATAACACCGGACGTCTCATCGAGACTGCGGAAAAGAATGGAGCTGTTCTTACCCTTGCCTATGATACAGACGGAAAAATAAACAGCGTGACAAGGGAAGGCGTGACCACCGGTATCCGGATGAATGGAAACGGGAACGTGGAGCGGATTACGGGACCGGACGGAGGTGTCTGGAGCTATGGATACGATGCAGACCAGAACCTGGCCAGCGTGACGGATCCACTCGGACACCAGAAGACCTATTCCTATGATGCAGCACACCGTATGCTCTCCTGGAGGGATGAGAACGGAACCAGAATTGTACAGAATACCTATGACAGTCTGGGGCGCGTCATAAAACAGGTGGACGAGGGCGGAAAAACCAATACCCTCGCCTATGAGAACGGAAGGACTACCACAAAGGATGCAGAAGGAAACCAGACCGTCTATACCTATGACGGAAGCGGAAGAACCACAGGCATTTTATATGCAGATGGCACAGGGGAGACCAGAACCTACGAAAATGGAATGCTCAAAACCTCCACAGATACTGCCGGGGTAACGACCAGCTTTGATTATAACAGCGAGGGCAAAATCATTAAAAAATCCGTGAAAGGACGGGTAAGCACCTATGAATATGACGGACGCGGCAACCTGATAAAGACCACAGACCCCTGTAAAAATGTGACCACAGGCGTCTTTAATGGAAAGGACCTTCCGGTAAAAACGGTGGATGGGGACGGACATACAGAAAGCTATACCTATGATGAGAGGGGCAGAATCTTAAGCTATACCGATGCAGACGGACTTGTGACCTCCTATACCTACAGCGGGGGCAGACTTGCCGCAAAAACCGTGGACGGACTGACCGTGGAGCGCTATGGCTACAATGCACTGGGGGATATCATAAGCCGGACGGATGCAGAAGGCCATGTGGAGACAGCAGGCTATGACAGCCTGCGCCGCCAGACCGGCAGGACGGACAAAAACGGAAACACCGAAAGCTATATCTACCGCCCGGATGGACTGCTTGCAGCCTTTACGGACGGAAACGGAAATACCACCTGGTACAGCTATGATGCATACTCAAACATCACCAAAATCACAGGTCCGGATGGAAGCAGCCAGAGCTTCACCTATGACGCCCTGGGCAATCAGCTGTCAAAGACGGATGCTATGGGAAACAGGACCGTATATGTCTATGACCGGAGAAACCGACTTGTAAAAGAGACCGACCCACAGAACCATACAAAGACGTACACCTATGACAAGGGCGGAAACCTGATAAAGGAAGAGGATGGAGAAGGTGTCCTTCTGCGCGCAGAATATGACCCTGTTACAGGACTTCCCTTAAAGGAATGGGATGCCCTTTCCCATGAGACAGACTACACGTATGATTCCAATGGAAATCTTCTGACCGTAACCTTTGAGGGAGAGCTGCAGTTTACCTATACCTATGATGCCGCAGGACGCAGAGTCAGTGAGACAAGCGCCAATGGACACAGACAGGAGTATCGCTTTGATGCCAGAAATAATGTCCTCTCCATCAAAGACCAGGATGGAAATATCTGTACAAAGGAGTACAACCGCTACTGTGAGCTGACAAAGGAGACCTCTGCAACTGGGCGGACGATACTGTATACCTATGACCAGGCAGGAAATCCCCTGACACAGACCGATGAAAACGGCAATACCACCACCTATGTGTGCGACGCAGCCGGAGCAATCACTGCCATCACCGATGGATGCGGAAATACCACAGGCTTTGCATACGACAGAAATGGAAACCTGATAAAGACTGTCAATGCTGATGGCTCCACCCTGCAGTATGCTTATGATGCGGCAAACCGCCTGGCCGCCTACAAGGACGGAAATGGCGCTGTCACTACCTATACCTATGATAAAAATGGAAACCAGACTGTCCGGCGGGATGCCCTCCTGCAGGAAACCAGTTATACCTATGACACCCTGAACCGTATCCTGACAGAAAGAGATGCAGCAGGGAATGAGAGCAGTATCACCTATGATGCCATGGGAAACATGGAAAAGACCACGGATGCGGAAGGAAACGTAAG
The DNA here is from genome assembly GCA_964619485.1 of uncultured Lachnospiraceae bacterium. Taxonomy (GTDB): domain Bacteria; phylum Bacillota; class Clostridia; order Lachnospirales; family Lachnospiraceae; genus UBA2882. Next base: position 17,103 of record CAZUCI010000043.1, on the reverse strand, counting down.
CCTGTTTACCTATGACCGGAACCGGAATCTCCTTTCAGAGACCGACGAAAACGGAAATACCACAAAATACACCTATGATGCCTTTGGCAGAATGACGGAAAAAGAGGATGCAGCGGGAGCAAAGGAGCTCTACGCCTATGATTCTGTGGGCAACCTCATAGAAAAGACAGACGCCCTTTTAAATAAAAGCAGCTTTTCCTATGATAAAAACGGAAATCTGATAAAAGAGACCGATGCCCTTTTAAACAGTACGGAATATACCTACAATGCAGAGCAGGAGCTGATAAAGACTACCGATGCGCTGGGAAATACCGTATCCATGGAATACGACCCAAAGGGCAGTCTGATTAAAGCAGTCAACGGAAAGGGAGCGGCACTTACCTATGAGTATGATGCCCTCGCCCATGTCACAAAGGAAACGGATGCCCTGGGACAGGAGACAGTCTATACCTATGACAGTGTTTACAACATGGTCCAGGTAACAGAAAAGGACGGAAGCAAAACCCGGTTAGCTTATGATAACAATGGAAATGTCACAAAGGTTACCGATGCCCTTTTAAACGAGACAGGCTATACCTATGATGCCCTGAACCGAATGACAGCGAGCAGAAATGCCGCAGGAGAGGAACAGCATTTCTCCTATGATGCGCTGTCCCATCTGGTGGCAGAGGAGAAGGCAGAGGGAACCCTCTACCAGTATGCCTATGACAAAAATGGAAACCTGGTAAAGGAAACGGATCCGCTCTCCAATGAGACTGCTTACACCTATGACGGCGCAGGAAATGTCATCAAAAAGACAAACCCGGATGGAAGTGAGGAGAGCTATGTCTATGATGAAACAGACCGGCTGATCCTGTTCACAGACGGGGAAGGAAATGAGACCCGGTATGAGTATGATGGCAAAGGACAGCTTGTAAGCCAGACCGACGGGGAAGGAGGCTGTACAGACCTTGCTTATGATGCGGCAGGAAACCTTACAAAGGCCGCAGACGCCAATGGAAATGAGACCACCTATACCTACGACGCCTTTGGAAATCCGGTAAAAATCACAGACGCCCTTGGAAATGCCACCACCCTTGCCTATGATGAAAATGGGAATCTAACAGAAAAGACCTATGCAAACGGTGGAAAGGAACACTATGCCTACGACCTGGAGGACAACCTCACAAGCTTCACGGCAATGACAGGTCTGACCACCCGCTATGAATATGATGCCATGGGAAGGGTCAAAAAGGAAATCCAGAACGGAGAAAGGGAGAAAAGCTATGTCTATGACCAGAATGGAAATCTGACCAAGGCAACGGATGCCCTTTTCCATGAGACAGACTATGCCTATGATGCGTTAAACCGCCTGACCAAGGTTACAACTCCAATGGGACATGAGACCACTCTGGACTATGGCAGCCTGAACACGGTTTCAGCCATTACCGATGCAGCCGGGGTGGAGCATACCTATACCTACGACAAAAAGGGCAGGGTGACAGCGGAGGCTGTGGACCTGGAGACCACAAAGGCCTACACCTATGATGCCCTTGACCGCTTACAGAGGATTGAGAGCGGAGAGGGTGTCATGACCTACCGCTACAGCAGTACTTCACAGCTTACCCAGGCCACCAATGCCCTGGGACAGAGTGAAACCAGCAGCTATGATGCCAGGGGAAACCTTGCAGAAAAGCAGGATGCTCTGGGAAATACCATCCGCTACAGCTATGACCTGGCAGGCCGATGCAGGAAAAAGACCGATGAGAACGGAACCGAAACGAACTATACCTACGATGCCTTAAACCGCCTGATTCAGACGGAGAGCGGCGATGCCATGAGCGATGCATCCTTTACCTATGATGAGATGGGAAACCTGACTGCAATGGAGGATGTGACAGGAACAAGCACTTATTCCTATGACCAGGCAGGAAGACTGCTGCGGTATACAGATGGCAGCAAGGCAGGCGTTTCCTATACTTATGACCTCTATGGAAACATCACAGGCCTGACCTATCCGGATGGAAGCCATGTGGCATGCAGCTATGATAAAAACAACCGCCTGACCGAAGTGGAGGCACCGGAGGGAACCGTTTCCTATACCTATGACGCTGAAGGAAATGTGACAGAAGCAGTCCGTGAGAATGGAAAGACCAGCTTTACCTATGATGAGAACGGCCGTGTCACCGGTGTTGTCAATACCTGTGACGGAAAGGTGATTTCTGCCTACGGCTATGCCTATGATTCGTTTTCCCGTATCGTTAAGGAGAAGGTGCGTCTGCTTGCAGACGGAACAGAGCAGAACCAGGAGTGGAGCTATACCTACAACCTGGAGGGTGAGCTGCTTACCAGCCAGTGCAGAGAGGGAGGGGAAGTGACAAAGACCTCCTATACCTATGACCGGGCAGGAAACCGCCTGCTCATGAAGACGGAACGGGGAGAAGAGACGCTGCTTGTAGCCTATGCCTATGATGAGGGCGGCAGGCTCATAAAGGAAGAGGAAAAGACAGACGGCATTCTTACCAGTGAAAAGACCTGCAGCTATGACAATGCCGGAAACCTGGTAAAGGAGACCACGACAGAGAAGGGAGCTGTCAGTGAATCCACTACAAAGACGGAAAAGAATTACACCTATGATGCCAGGGGCAGGCTGAATGCTGTCTCAGATGGAGAGAACCTGCTGTTAGCAGCAGTCTATGATGGAGCGGACAGCCGTGTCTTTGCCATGGAGTATGACCCGAAGGAGGAAGCACCGGTCCAGAAGGAACCGGTGATTACAGCACCACAGGAGCCTGCAGAGGACAGGAACCGGGACACAGAACAGCCGGGAGGAGATAAGAAGAATCCGGCAGGAAAACCTGCTGCAGCCGCACAGCCAGACAGTGGCAGAACAGAGGGAAAGGCAGATGCAGAAGCAGCAGAGGAAGATGGCAGAGGCGATTCAGATCTGGAAACAGAAGAAGCAGAAAATCAGGATCAGACAGATGGAACAACTGCAGAAACAGAGAGCAGAAAGAAGAATGCAGAGGAACAGCCGCAGAATGCTTTTCTCTATGGTGTGCTTACAGAACTCTGCAGTTACCTGCCGGTAACCACCAGCCTGAAGGAATGGCTGAAAGAAAGGGTTCCCTTTTACGGGGACTGTGCTATATTGAAAGGGAAGCGGGAGCTTTCCAGGGTTTCCTTTGAACAGATAAGCACCATGGACCGCGCACAGGGAAGAGACCCCTTTGAGGCCATAAAGGAAGCGGTGAAGGAAACAGGCGGGATTACCATTGATGCAGAGGATTACAGACAGAGCAGCTTCCTTAATGACGTGACCCGCCAGAACGAGGAGGTGCTTTCAAGTGTTGTCTGTGGCGGAACAGCAGCCGAGGGAACATACCGCTATACCTATGGACTGAACAGAGAAAGCTATGTTTATGAGGCGTCCACCCTCCATGCAGGAGCCGCCGTTTCGGAGAGCAGACCCAGTGCAGGAAGTGAGAGCGGGAGCTTTTATTATACAGGAACCGGAAGTGTTGCCAACCTGATCAGCGGGAGTGACAGTGTAAGCTATGCCTATGACAGCTTCGGCAGCTGTACAAAGAGCGGCACCTATGGTGAAGTTTCCAGGGATTCTGCTGCGTATGCAAGTGCGTACGCCTACAACGGCGAGTACATCCATGAGACGCTGGGATTGCAGTATCTGAGGGCGCGCTATTACGATGCAGAGAGCGGAAGCTTTATCAGCCGGGACAGCTATGCAGGCCAGCTGGATGATATCCTGAGCCAGAACCGCTACACCTATGCCCAGAACAATCCGTTAAGTTATGCAGACCCAAGCGGACATTCGCTATGGGACAAAGTAAAATCAGCTGCAAAAACAGCTGCAAATGCTGCAAATGATTTATTGAATGCTGCAAAGAATGCCTTAAAAACTATAGGAAATGCAATAACCGGCCGGGAGCAAAAAGGACATACAACAGCTGGTTCAACCGGAAAAAACAATCCCTTAGCAAATGCTGTGAATAACCGTTCTACATTGAATACGTCAAATAGGTCAAACGGAAGATCCTCCGGCAATAATACGGGAGGCGGTTCAGGACGTAGCAGCGGTAATGGAAAAACTTCGGCATCACATCTTCCGACTGCAGGAGAAGCACTGGTCGAGCAGCAGGCATTAATAGAGCGGGAAAGAGAAGAGCAGGAAAGAGCAGTAAAAAAACAGGAGTGGAAAAAAAATCTGGAGTATATCATCCGTTATGGAGGTATGAATGCACTGAACAGCTATATCGCTAATTTGGATGCTGATACCTATGCGACGTATTGCACAACAATCGAAGATGTGCGTAGATGCTATGCTTATCAGTATTTGGTTAATGAAAAACAAAATTTAATGTCAAAGAACGAAGTAGAAGAAATAATAAAAACATATGGGTTTTGGGATAAATATGTCATTGTAACTAATGGGGATAGACAATTTTTTGTCCCGACGTCTATCAATTATATGTTTAACGGAAAAGAAATGGTGGGAATGGGTGTTAATAGATTTGGCTCGATGGGAAACTTGACACAAATATCCAATGGAAGACCAAATATTAATGTTGCACCAAGACTAATAGATCCAAACTATCCAGATGAGGGTCCAATTAGAGAAGATGAATTCAATAAGCCACCTGAAAAGAAATACCCTTGGGCACATATATCTGTTCAAAATACAACAACGGGGGAGATTCAAAGTATTGATGCTAATATAACAAACATTAAAGCACATAGTTTTAATTCATATCCAACCTCAGGGAATGAATATGGTACAATAGCAGATTACCAAATACAAAGTGGGTGGGTTCAAACAGGTGTTAGATATCCAAATGCTTCAAATCCAGATGAAACAGCCTTTGAGCATATTGATACGACACTTATAGAATTTCGTCAAGATACAGAAACTTTAACCAATTTTCTGGAGAAAGAATGGGGACAAGAAGTTAGGTTGTATGAATGGGAGATAAGGGGAGTGACATTAATTTATGACTAGAATTACGATATTGCTAAAAAAAATAGCCTTTCCGTTTGCAATAGCAATTGCTTTTTTAGCTGCATTTGTTTGTTTTCATTACTCTAAAATAGAGATAATTCCAGTAGAAATAACGAAAGAATTGGGGGAAGAGCCTTCTGATGATATTTTTGACTATGTAAATGTGGAAGAAAAGTATAAGAAGATAGTAAGAAAGACTTCAAAATTCGATAGGAGTGATATAGATGAATGTAAAGCTGGAGATTATGAAGCTCATATATACTATATGGGAAGAGAAATTCTTGTTTCCGTTCACATTGTAGACACTACGCCGCCGGTAGTCACTGTTAAGAGCAAACTTCTTTTTGAGGGGGACTATTATGCGGTGTCTGAAATGCTGGATATTATGGATGAGTCGAAGTGTGAAATTATCCTGCCGGAAAATATGGGTAACAGCGATAAGCAGATGGCGCATGTGGGTGATGCTTATACAGTCTCCGTTAAGGATGCATCAGGAAATATTACCACTCAGGAAATACGGCTACATGTTCTGAATAAAGGTGGTGCCGGGAAAGATTATTTTTTTGAACAGAATGCTATTATTTGTGAAAATGCTGTTGTGATAGATGAAATTGAAGATGTGTTTCGATATGGAGGGAGCATAGATTACTTATCTCAGAAAGAGGATGGAGAATTGATTGTTCATGAAAGAGGTTACAGCAATTTGAGTGGCGCAACCTATTTCTTTCAGAAGAAAGGAACAACATACGAGTTTTCTCATTCGGAGGAAGATTATGAAAGCACCTGGTTTGAGGGAATGGAAAAATGCCCGGAAAAGTACAGAGACTATATGGGAAAAATATGGATATCAGATGCAGATATGCTTGAAAGCAGCTTCAGACCAAAACTGTCTTTCTATTTTACAAAGATTACGGATTCCTATGTAGAAGGACGTTATGTGTTGGCATGCGACTATCTTGCAATGCCGCCTACTCCTGCCTCAACCAGTAAATATCTGTCCTGTAGCAATGAAAAGCTGTTTTCGGGATGGATAAAGGACGGAGCGGCATATTGTACGGATATGGAATCCGGAGAAACTTTGGAACTGTTTTTTCAGGAAAAAGGCCGTATGGAATATAGGACATGGAGAATGGAGGAAAGTGAGGGCTGTACACCGTACACAACGCAATCAAATCCTAATTTTTCAATAGATGATAAACAGGCTATACCTATTGAAACAGGCCGATGGTCTGGGTGCCAGATGATAACAGGAGTATTGAAAGGCACAGAAGGAAAGAAATACTCTGTTGTGTATATAACAGATATGGAAAATAATATTCTCTATGACTTAGGATGCAGGGGTGATGAGATTCTGAACCTTCAGCTTGTGGATGGTGAACAGACCATGTTGAAGAATCTTGAAATACATTTCAGCAACAAAAGTATGGATGATACCTGGATTCAAAAAGCGGATGGAACATTTTATTATGAGACAGATTGGCGGGCTTTTTTGGTAGGAATGCAACAAAAATAAGCGGAGAGAGGATGGACTGTTCTATGACAGCAACAGAGAAATTGAAAAATAGAAGAATGGTTTTCTTTCTGCACTTTTTATCAGCTGTATCCTGTTTGGGGATATTGCTCCTATGCGGATGTTCAAACCAGAATATGGACCATGCTGTTTTGGACTCAAAAGCTGTGGAGCCGGGGGAGGAGCCCTCAGAGAATATTGCTGACTATCTGGAAACAGAAGATGCAGGGACTGTGGCAGATACGACTCCGCCCCAGATTATTGTCAAAGATATTTGCCCGGAGCCAACAGAAAAATATCTTTTATCTGACATTGTAGAAATAACGGATAAATCAGACTGGGAAATAGTAGAACCGGGGTATTTAGATTCTTTGGATGATATTGTGATTGTATCGTCGGGTGATAACACGATTGAATTGGAAGTGTGTGATGAGTTTGGAAATACGGCAAAACAAAACATTGTATTGCAAATTCGCAGCAGGGGAGAAGATATCCCAAAATCAAGGACATTTGAAACATTTGTGCAAATGGAATTTGGGATGAATAATTCATATGAATTAATGACAAAAGATAATTTTGAAATTTTGACAAAGGCCTATAACGATTTGAATCGAAATTTTAAAGTGGTAGAGGGAAAGTTAAATGAAAAAGCTCAACAGGCTTTTCTGGAAATGCTCTACGATGAAAGACCTGTCTATGATGTTTGGGTGTTGGCAGATGGACGAAAAATATACAAAGATGCTACACTGTTCAGTGAGAAAACGCATAAGGAAACTTGGAATCTGGAAAGCATGGAGTTTCGCTTTTTTGATGTAGATGATGATGGAGAAAATGAATTGGTGATACAGGGGGCTCCCTATAATTATGTCTTCGATTATCATGCAAAGCAGAATTTGATTTCAGAATATGAATACGTCGGTTCTTCTGACCTTTTTGGAACAGGAGTAATGTATTATGTAAGTGATAATGATCAAGTCTGTATAAATATACGGGATGATGGTGAAATAGTCAAAGAAGTAGTATTTCAATCAGTTGCAATTGCTGATGATTTAACCATGTATACAGCAATTATGCCAGATAAATATTCTTTTACTGAGGAAGAAATGAACAGTCTTAAGGAGCAGGCCTATTATATTCAAGAGGGAAATTTCCTTTGTTTTAATTTAACAAAGGAACAATTTGAAGAGCTGGAAGCAATGTTTCCGCCAATGACTGAACAGGAAAAGGAGGCATTGGCTGGTGTGACCTATACTTATGATGAACTTATAACGTTTTTGGATGAAAAAAATACAATTTCAGATAATGAAAAAGTTAATCAAACGGTAAAGCAGTTGACCGGAGAAACTGGTTTTGTTCCAACATCCTTTGCAAAAGTTTCTATAAAACAAGAAGAGTATTATGTTTACGTGGGAGCAGCAATGAGTTATGGCAGTGCATATCTGATTGATCAAGACGGAGATGTAATCTATGATTTCGGAAACGAAATAGCAGGCGGCAACTGGGTGGACACAGTCAGTCAGAAGGAAAATGGAGATATTGCACTTCATGAATGTATGGAGGAAGGTTCAATTTTTAAGGGAGTAACATTTTTTTACCGAGAACTTGACGGAACATATGAGCTGAAATACTGCGAGCCTGATTATGAATTCAGCTGGTTTGAGGGAATGGAAAAATGCCCGAAAAAATACAGAGACTATATGGGAAAATACTGGGCAGCAGGACAAAAGATGCCAGAACAGGAAACGCCAATCGAGTTTTATTTTACCAAGATAACAAATCAGTATGTTGAAGGGAGAATATTATATAATGACCGGAATGGTCTTGTATTGACATCAGCAAGTACTACGCCGGAATATACAGTTACGGACTGGGGATTTTTTTCTGGAACAGTGCAGAATGGAGAATTTGTCTGTAGCGAGTATTACGCAGATGGAGAAAAAGGAAATGAATTAAGCTTCCGAATGAATGGTCATGACAGCATGGAAGTGCAGTATGGCGAAGAAAAAACGATATACAAACCATTTAAAATAGCTGATATGAAGGATTACATTATAGATGAGAAGCTGAGTACAGCAATTGATGAGGGCCTTTGGAAAGGGTGTACAATTGTAACAGGACAACAAGCCAAGAAAAATAAATTGACCGCACAAACTTATATTGTAGACCAGGATAGTAATGTCTTATATGGACTTAGCTGGAATCAGTTCCAAGAGGGAGAAAAGGTCACGGGAATTGGGTTGACAGATTCTAATAAAGATGGACGGATGGATATAGTAATTGACTATGAAAGTGGAAGGAAGGATTTGTTCCAGCAAAAGGACGGTGGCGCTTTTTATCAGATTTGAATAAAGAAAGATGAATAAGGGGGGATATTTTGAAAAAGCAAATACATATACTTTTTCTTATTGCATTTCTTTGCTTCCTAAGTGTCTGTTCCATTTTGCCCAAGGTTGGAAGCACATCAAAAGAGGTGCCTGTCAATATCGTAGATACCACGCCGCCGATAGTCACAGTTAAAAGTGCAGCTTTTTTGGAAGGATGGCGTTATGAAGTGGAGGATATTCTGGATGTTACAGAGGCATCAGAATACCAGTTTATCCTGCCGCCGGAGTTGGGAACTGGTGACAACCTTTATGCTCATTTTGGAGATGCCTACACCGTCTGTGTTAAGGATGCAAGCGGAAATATGACCAGCCAGGAGGTGCGGCTGAATGTTATAGACCAGGTAACGAGAGAAGCGTATGTTTCAGAAAATGAAGCAGTTAACGAAACATTGGACAGGCTGAATGAAGAAAATGAGTTTAGAACAATAACCTGTAAAGAATTCCTGGAAGGCAATAAAACCATGTATCTTTGTGGTGGATATAAATTGGATAACAGCTGTGGACCAGAAGTCCAGAAAGCAGCTGCATATCTTATAAGTCAGGATGGAGATATTGTATTTGCTTTTGAAGGAATCTTTAGAAGGAATACAGATATTAATGAAATCAATATAAGAGACAATCAGATTGTACTGCATGAATCTGGACCCATTGATTACTGGCTGGATGGAGCTACCTATGTTTTTGAAAAACAGGATAATGAATACAAACTGGTTTTTGTAGATAAGGATTATGAATACACGTGGTTTGAGGGATATAGAAAATGTCCAGAAAAATATAAGATTTACATGGGAAAATCGTGGATTGCAGAGCATAACTGGCATGATGACGGCTCTTTTTCTCCAAGCTTTTCGGTGTATTTTACAAAGATAACAGATAACTATATTGAGGGAAGATATACGTTTGATTTTGATAATATAGCAAAATTATCTTCCCAACGAGGAACCAACGTATATGAATTTGACTATTCTTTAAATTTGTTTACCGGAGTAATAGAGAATGGTGTGGCAACGTGTAAAGATTTTTTAAATAATGAAATGAACTTTCAAATTAATTTTTTGGATGATAACCAAATAAAGTTTATATTTTTGGATGATAACTCGGAATACAAGTGTCAGCCATATTTGATTACTTCTGATTCCAGCCTTGAACAGAATACAGATATTGAAGTTCCAATTCAAACAGGAAAATGGGCCGGATGCAAAATTGTGACGGGCGTTAAGGAAAATAATGTTGGTGAGAAGTATTCGGTTTCATATATAACCGATGAAGATAATGACATACTGTACGAACTGGCATGGGGCATGAGCATGGCAGAAACATATGGGAACAGGGTTTCGGATATCCAGGTGTCAGATGAAAATGCGGATGGTCTGGAAGATATACATATCTGTTATGATGATGACAGAGCAGTCGTCTTTTATCAGACGGAAGAAGGATTATTTACTTGGAAATCGGTAGGAAGAGAACCTTCGTATTGATCAATATTACGGAAAAACATATATGAGGCAAATCGGATGAATAAGAGAAAAGTTTTGAAAAACAGAATATGGGTATCACTTTTTAATTTAAAAGACTTAAATAAATATGTGATTTTGGGATTTGTGTTTTTCTTCTTCACCGCTCTTGCTGCATGCAGAGTAAAAGAAATAGAACCTCAGATATCTGCGAACACGATTATCAGTCAAAATAATGTACCAGAGGCAGTGCCCGACATTTTTAGCAAAGCGTGGTTTATAGAAGGAAAAAGGATTGAAGTTAAGACAACCTATGAATATGACAGCAGTACATATGGTCATTTAACGGTATTCGGTGGAAATGAGAAAAAAGGCGATAAATATGATACAAACTATCGTGCAATAGCTTTCATTGTAGATGATAAGGGAAAATTAGTCACAGATCTAGGTCATTGTTTTGGAAGATGTGCTTCCATTACTCAAATATATCAGCAGAAAAATGGAGATTTGATATTTTATGAGGCATCAGATGCTTCTTATATGAGAGATGCAGAGTGGGTTTTTGAGGAATCGGATGAAGAGATTCTTTTGTTAAAAAAGTATATGCCACAGTATTCATTTACTTATGCGTCAGAGGAAAAGTGTCCAAAAGGCTACCGTATTTTGCTGGATAAAGTCTGGGTTGGAGAATTGGATAGTAAAAAAAAGTATTATTTTTATTTTACAGAAGTGACAGAAAATCAGGTAAAGGGGCGAATAGACACATCTTTTTTGACACCTCCAGGTCCAACCAGTAATACATTCGTTTTAAGCGAAAGCAGCTCAGGAATATTTACCGGGGAAATAGAAGGTGAAATAGCGAATTGTTCTTTTGAACTTCAAAATGGGGAAAGTGGAGCATTTCAAATAGAAATGTCAGGAAGTGAACAGGGAGAGACAATAAAGCTGAAGAATTTAGATGAAACATCTGTGAGTTTTAAACCTCTTCATTTATCGGAGCTGGAAAGCTTTGAACAAAATAATAAAATAGAATTGTGCTTCGGGGAGGGAGTATGGAGAGGATGTCACATTGTTGTTGGAGAGACAACAAATACTGGTCGTGGAACCATGTGGGCAGATATCTATTTTGCAGATGCATCGGACAATATTCTTTATTCGTTGGATTATAATGGTGCAGGTGCAGGAGAGATAGTGAAAAGTATTAAGTTGGTTGATCTTAATGAAGATTGCCTCGAAGATATTCGTGTCGAGTATGAGGATGGAAAAACCATCCAATTTCGTCAGCGTGACGATGGACTTTTTTATGCCAGCAGTTGGCTTGAGGGTAGCGAATGGCACTCTTTTTATTAATTTTAGTAGATGATAGCGAAAATAAGGATGTCGGGGGAAAACTTAGTAGATGAATAGGGCGAAATTATGAAAAAACAAATATATATACTTTTTCTTATGGTATTTCTTTGCCTCCTAAGCGGCTGTTCTGCACAAAAGAATTATGATAATTCCGCAGATACACAGATTTCGGAAAACACGGATTTTGATAAGCAAGACGAAAGGGGAAAGGAAGCGGTAGAAAATACTCTTTTTAAGATTGGCGAGGAATACGATTTTCAGGCGAAACTGAGCAAAGAATATTCGACAGAAAATGGTGAGCAGAGATTTCTCTATGCAGGTGAACAAAGAGATATCCGGGAAGAAAGCGACAGAACCATGAGCGCAGCTTATCTGATTAATGAAAATGGAGCTGTAGTCAGCAACTTTGACAATGTTTTTTCCATACAAAATTGTATCGACAGGCTCAAGGTCAGGGAAGATGGAATCATTGAACTGCATGAGACCGGGGCAGCCTATTTTTTTAAGGAATGTGAAGGAATAGTTGAGCTTATTGATTCACAGGAGGATTATGAATACAGCTGGTTTTTAGAACTCGAGAAATGCCCGGAGGAATACCGAGCTTTTATGAAAAAGGTGTGGTGTTCAGAAGAGGCTCTAGGTGAAGGGAGAATATTGACCGAAAATGCTTTCTATTTTACAAAAATAACAGATAAGACAGTTGAAGGGCAAGTCAATATTAGCGGTCATGAGGCTACGCCGCCATCACCGCAGTATTATAAAAAATACAATTGTGCAAAGGTTAAGTGTCATTTTTCTGGAACGATAGAAAATGGTGTAATCGAGGGAGTTTATATAGGGGAAGATAACGAAGAGAAAAAAGTAAAAATGGAGCTGATTGATAGTAATTACATCGATGTTTATATTGATGAAGATGAGAAGATATCATATAGGCCATTAAATATAAAGGATGAAACTTCATTTATACAGGATAGCGTTTTAAAAGCAGTTCCAATTGAGACCGGGTATTGGGCTGATTGTGCAATTATTGCAGGGGTAACGCTTAATGAGGTAAAGACGGAATGTGCAGATGCATTTATTATAGATAAAGATGGAAATGTACTTTATGAACTACTATGGGGCATTACAGATGGGATGAAGATAACCAATATTCAATTGCTGGATATAAATAATGATGGATTGGAAGACATACAGATTGACAATAATTATGGGATAAGTAAGATCTTTTCTCAAAAGGAGAATGGATTATTTTATGGATTTGGCTGGTACGAAGACGGAGAGTGGTATTATCCCAATAAATCAGATGAAGAGGAAGTAATAGAAAGATAGGTCTGACACAGCATCATTGCCAAGTATAATAATTCATAAAACAGCATAATATTAAAGGTAAGCCAATGAGTAATATTCTTGGCTTATTTTTGTATAACAATGTACTTTTTTACTTGATTTTATCCTTTAAATCCAATAGTATAAGATTATGAGGTGAAAATATGATAAAAACAACCGGAATGATAATAGACGAATTAAAGAATTATGTAAATCCAGCTGATAAATTAGCAAGGCTTGTTCAGAGCGGAGCATATATCAAAATAACAAAAGGATTATATGAAACTGATTCATCAGTTCCGGGCTATTTATTGGCGGAAGCCATTTATGGTCCGTCCTATTTGTCGTTTGAATTTGCGTTAGCTTATCATGGATTGATTCCTGAGGCGGTTTATACTTTCACATCTGCAACCTTTGAAAAGAAAAAGAAAAAAAAGTATGATACGCCAATAGGCACTTTTACTTATCGGGATATTCCTTCTAAGGTGTATTTCTACGGTGTTGATATAGTGCGGGAAGGGAATTATTCCTATAAGATTGCTACAGCAGAAAAGGCTCTATGTGATCAGATGTATAAAATGAAAGTTGTTGCAAATTATACTGAATTAAGAGAATTATTGTTTGAAGATATGAGGATAGAAGAGGATGAGCTGAGAAAACTCAGCGTGGAAAATATAACGTTTCTGGCAGAAAAATATGGAAGTACAAATGTAAAAAGGTTAGGCGGCTTATTACGGAGGCTTTAAAATGGAAAAAATGATTGAACAGATGTTAAAGGGGTATGAATTAAAGACTGTATATGATCAAAAGAATGCAATGAAGGAAGTGATGCAGGAAATAGTCCTTTGCGGTCTGAGTAGAGCGGGATTTTTTAACAAGGCTGCATTTTATGGGGGTACTGCGTTACGCATTTTTTACGGATTGGATCGTTTCTCGGAGGATCTAGATTTTTCACTTATGGATATTCAGGATGATTTTGAGATAAAGTCATTTTTTCCAACATTAGAAAAGGAAGTTCTTTCCTATGGATTGAACGTAAAAATCGATGAGAAGGAGAAAACTACAGATGCTCATATTCAGTCTGCATTCTTAAAGGGCAATACAAAAGAGCATCTTCTAATGTTTTATTCAGATAATCAGACCTTTGAAAGTGTACCCAAAAATGAAATAGTTAAAATTAAGTTTGAGATTGATGTCAATCCGCCCAAGTACGCTACTTTTGAACGAAAATATAGGTTGCAGCCAACTCCGTATGAAGTAAATTTATATGATGAAGCTTCACTATTTGCAGGAAAAATACATGCAGTAATAGGAAGATCTTGGAAGAACCGTATTAAAGGAAGGGATTTGTATGGTTATGTATTTTACTTATCTAGAGGAACCTCAGTGAATTTAAAGCATTTACGGGAGAGACTGATTCAGTCAGGACATATTGGTGAAAATGCAAATTTCTCATTAGATGATTTGAAAGAACTGTTATTTGAAAAGTTTGAATCCATCGATTATGGACAGGCCAAAAGTGATGTTGAGCCATTTATTAGAGATACTGCGATGCTAAATATATGGTCAACAGATTTCTTTAAACAAATAACTTTAGGGTTGCAGGCAGTTTAACTCAAACCAGGTATGGAACATTTTGCTCCATGCCTGTTTTTGTGTTAAAATGTGTGATGTCGGAGATTTCCGGCTAAATTGCCTAAATAAAAGTAAAAACGGAGACAGAACATGCTTTGGATTAATCTTAGTTATCTTATTTTGTTTATTTCTGCGACAGGAATAGGATTTGCAGGTCTTACGATTTTAGAAAAGGTGTGCGGACAGCACAGAGAATATACAACAGGAAATACAGCCAAAAACGCAACCCCACATACAATGTCACATGTAGCAAAAACTTCCATTTCACACGCTCCAATGATCAGTCTTTTACTGGGAATTGTTGCTTTAACGGTGTATGCACAGGTTGTTTCACTTTTCCATGCGGTGACCTATCAGTTTGCATTTGCAGCGTTGGCAGTTGGAGTATTGTGCATTGCTTTGTGCCACAGGAGAATTTGGTCTGAGTGGAAGGCTGTAATCAAGGATATTCCGGTGTATGAGTGGATTTTATTGCTGATTTTCTGGGCATTCATTTTCCTGCTTACCAGTCTCTATCCCAAGCAGTACGACAATTATCTGTATCAGGCACAGATGCTGCGCTATTACGAGGAGTATGGTGTTGTCAGGGGAATGGCTAACATAAGCACCCGGTTAGGCTTTAACAATTCAATTTATGCACTGATGTCTCTGTACAGCTTTAAGGGTATTTATGGGTTCTCTCTGCATACAGTGAATTCTGCATTGTGTTTATTTTTTGGAGCTTACTCAATTCACGGACTTTGTCATTTCCACAAGCATAAAATGCATGCTGCAGATGGACTGAAGGCTGCCATGCTTGCTTATATCTGCTTTAACTGCGAGCTGTTAAACTGTATTGGAACTGATATTCCGGCGGTTGGCATCGCACTTATGCTTATGATTCTTACAGCGGAACAGCTTGAGGAAGAGAATAAAGAATACTTTGCATATGCCATTTTGGCACTCATCTGTGTATTTGACGCTACCATTAAATTATCCATGGCAACCATGGTGCTGTTGGCGCTGTATCCGGCTTACCTTTTATTAAAAAATAAAAAGTGGAAGCAGATTTTGATTTTTATACTGAGCGGAGTGGTTATTTTACTGCCATTTCTCATACGAAATGTGCTGATTAGTGGCTGGCTGGTCTATCCTTTTGCTGGACTCGATTTCTTCCATGTCCCATGGAAAATTTCCAGGGAAACAGTGGAGTATGAGGCAACGCTTGTCTATGGATGGGCGCGAATCCAGACCTCAGACGTGTATGGAACCATGGCGTTGTCCTTAAGGGAATGGTGGCCAGTCTGGTTTAGAGGGTTACTTTTAAGATATCGTCTGTTAGTGATGGCTAATTTGTTTTTGCTTGTATTTGAATTGTTACAGTTTGTTTTTGGAGTATTGAAAAAGAAACAGGAGCTGACTAAATGGGCACTTTTAAAACTGACAACAGCGGTAGGCTTCCTCTATTGGATGCTTTCAGCACCGGATGTGCGCTTTGGCTGGTGCTATCTGGTGGCATTGCCTCTTTTGTTTTATCCAACGAGCGTATTTTATGGAAGGCTTGCCAGGATAAGGCTTGGAAAAGTGGCTGTATTCCAGTTTGCTTTTTTCCTTCTATGCATTCTATCTGTGGGATATGCGTATCATAAGGAAAATTGCACAGAGGTTTTAAAAACGTCTGTGGTTGGAAGAATAAATATTAAACCTTTTTATATCTATCAGGGAGACTTTTCCCAGATGGATGTGGTAGAATATGACATAAATGGAATGACCTTTTATTATTCGCCTTCCAGCGATATGACAGGTTATTATGGATTCCCAGGAACTACCGATAAAGCTTTACTTGATAATCTTGGATTTTTGGGAGATAATTTTAAGGACGGTGTATACCGTAAGCAGTAAAGAAAGTTGGAAAAGTTTTTACTGACAGAAAAATTTTTAATCACTCAGGTAAAAGTAAATTTTTACATAGAAGGAGAAAAGCATTATGGTGAATTTATTGGAGGGTGGCGCATACTTGGTTGGCGGCACTGAAATCATCCCGGATAGTGCAGAAGCAGCAGCTGCTGTCAAAGCAAAAACCGGAAAAGACACAAACAGGGTAGAGGCTGCCAAAGGAACCATCGCCTACGGTATTTTAAAAGAGCATAATACCTCAGGAAACATGGAAAAACTGAAAGTTAAATTTGACAAACTGACCAGCCACGATATCACTTTTGTAGGTATTATTCAGACTGCAAGAGCATCAGGACTGGAAAAATTCCCAATTCCTTATGTACTTACAAACTGTCATAACTCTCTTTGTGCAGTTGGAGGTACCATCAATGAAGATGACCACATGTTTGGTCTTACCTGTGCCAAGAAATACGGTGGAGTTTACGTACCACCTCATCAGGCTGTTATTCATCAGTTTGCCCGCGAGATGCTTGCAGGCGGTGGTAAAATGATTCTTGGCTCTGATTCCCACAC
>CAZUCI010000042.1:0-27255 GCA_964619485.1 uncultured Lachnospiraceae bacterium | reverse complement strand
CCATTCAAAATAGGCCGTCTCCGTCATGTTTAAAATGCGGCGATATCTTTTCTGCTCCTGCAGTGCCCTCATGGATTCCTCAGAAACCCTGGTATGAACAGCATATAGAACTGCGACATCATCCGCTTCCATCATGGCATCTGGTATCTGATTGGCATCCAGACGAATGAGAATTTTTTTCCTGTCCTTTGTAAAAATACGATAGTTCAAAGTAATTGTCTTATGCTGCTCACATTTTTCCATCACTGCCTGTGACGCTATGTTTAAATCCTCCGGCACCACATTGATTCTGCTGTCCCTGTGAAGAAGATTATAAAGCTCCTGCACCTCATAGCCACACATTTTGGCAAAGCCCTCCGATACATAATCGGCCTGCGCTCTTCCATCCTTTTTTATCCGGTAGATGGCAACACCACCGGGAATAGATGACATCAACAGCTGAAGCTGTGCCTGTCTCTCCCGCTCCTGCGTCTCATCCGTGATATACATGATATAGGAATCAACACCATTCCATGTGACAGCCTTTGCCTTAATTCCAAAGAAAGCACTTCCTCTTGAAATATGAAACTCTGAATACTCCTGTACATTAAGAGATTCAATCTCCTCCTGGGTCAGAAGCGGCTTCTTATTCTTTTCCTTTAATACAGCAGCTATGGATTTGCCCATAATAACCTCGCGGCTTTCAACTCCACAGATCTGCCTGGTCATATCATTAATATACAATGTGTTTCTGGTTTTTCGGTTTCCCACAAAAACACCTACAGCCGAATCTTCCACAATACTCTGATACAAAGCTGTCTCATCCGTCGGGTTTGTAAACACACAGTAATAAATGGGATTTCCATCCTCTTCCTTCAGCTTGGTAGCCGCCAGATGCAGCCAGCGAATTTCCCCATTTTTCATTTGGTATCGGAAGGTCAGATTCATCGGTCTGCTCTGTGAAACACACTTCGTCATATAGTTCAGCACATATTCATAATCAGCCGGAGCAATAATCTCCGAAAGCAGCGTACCCTCATCAATCAGACGTGCAACCTCTTCTCTTGTTCTCCCGGAAATACCGGCAAAGCCATCGCTGAAATATTGACAGCTAAGCTGTGCTCCCAATGCAAAAACACCCACTCCACCTGGCATTTCATTTAAAATGCTGTTCAGCATAAAAGAACGCTCCCGTTCTTCGTTAATATCAATAATAACACCTACAATCCTGTTTGGTGTTCCCTCATCATCTTTATAGTAAAATCCCAGCATACGGCACCAGTGAAATGTTCCATCTATCAGCTTCAGCCTCAGAACAGTCTCTACGTGCTCCCTTCCCTCTGATGCACTTTTCAAAAAGTGCTCCAGCTCCAAAGCATCATCCTGATGTACAATACTTTTGGGTCCGCGATTGCATAGAATATCCTCATTATTTACCCGGCTGATTGCATATTTCTGATATGCCTCCGAGGTATAGAAAGCCCTGTCTTTAAAATTCCACTCAAAAACAGCAGCATCCAGTTCCCTGATAACTGTCTGAAATCTGCGCTGCTCCAGCTCTGCCTTCAGCTGTGCTTCTTTCTCCTTTGTAATATCCGTAAAAGAAACAAATGCATATTTTCTGTCGTCTATTGAGACTGTGGATGCGCTCATTTTGAGCCACACAATCGATTCGTTCTTATGAATAATACGATACTCATAATCCAATGCTGTACCGCTCTGTTTAAATTCCACAGCACTGTCATATTTGGCAGACAGATCACTGGGAAAGATGCGATTTTCCCTGCCAGCCTCGTACAACTTATGATATTCCTCTCTGCTATATCCCACCATGCTGAAATACATCTGATTCAAAAAAACCGGGGTTCCATCCTCAATTTCAAAAATTCCAACTCCACACGGTGCATATTCAAGCGTTTTCTGCAAGTGTTCTAACTCATTCATGTCTTTATCCTGTGCCATTTCTACACTGCCCTTTCTCTGATTCGCAGGGGGGCATTCAACCAATTGATAGAATCTTTTACTGCATTTCATATATTATATTTCATAGTTTTTTTGAGATTATATTAATATTTAATTATAATCTCAACTGTCCTTCATTACAAGACAAAGTCATTCTATTTTCAGATAGTTTTGTTATATAACTTTTTCTTTTTTCTTCTATAATAAAAGCTAAGGTTGTATATACTATTTATATTAATTTTGGGAGGTAATAAATGGAAAACTTTAAATTTTTAAGTCCTACAGAATTTGTATTTGGAAAAGAAACAGAAATGGAATGTGCTTCACTCATTAAAAAATACGGTGGTCACAAAGTACTGATTCATTATGGTGGTACTTCTGCAGTTAAATCCGGTCTGATTGACAGAATTGAAGCTGCTCTGAATCTGGCAAATATTCCCTTCTTCAAATTGGGTGGCGTAAAACCTAATCCTCGTGATACAAAAGTCTACGAAGGCATTGAGCTCTGCAAAAAAGAAGGGATAGACTTTATTCTATCCGTAGGCGGCGGCTCCTGTATTGACAGTTCAAAGGCTATTTCTATCGGTGCGCTCTACGACGGAGATTTCTGGGATTTCTACGGAACAGGCAAGCCTGTTGAAAGGTCTCTTCCCATCGGAACAATTCTCACGATTGCTGCTGCCGGAAGTGAGGGCTCAGGTGCATCTGTTATCACAAAAGAAGAGGGCATGCTCAAACGCGATACCTGCTCTGACCTGATTCGTCCCAAATTTTCTATTCTAAATCCCATGCTTACCACCACGCTGCCTGCTTACCAGACAGCCTGTGGTGCCACAGATATTATGGCGCACGTATTTGAACGCTACTTCACAAATACTCTGGAGGTGGAAATTACAGACAGGCTCTGTGAAGCGGTTCTCCTTACCATGATCAAAGAAACACCACGCGTCCTCTCTGACCCATCAGATTATGGGGCACGGGCCAACATTATGTGGGCAGGAACCGTCGCCCATAATGATATTGTAGGTGTTGGAAGGAGTCAGGACTGGAACAGTCACGGTATTGAGCACGAGCTGTCCGGGTTATACGACTGTGCACATGGTGCAGGATTGGCTGTAATTATGCCTGCATGGATGGAATTTGTTGCCCATCACAATTACATGAGATTTGCCCAGATGGCCGTTCGTGTATGGGGCTGCCCTATGGACTTTGAGAATCCAAAGGCGACTGCTTTAGAAGGAATTCGCTGTTTTAGAAGATTTCTCCATGAAATTGGGATGCCCATTAATTTTGCAGAATTGGGGGCCAAAAAAGAGGACATTCCTGTCCTTGTGCAGAAATTTGGCCTTGGTGAAGGAAAAACAGGTGGATTTTTACCACTTTCTTCCGCTGACGTTACTGCCATTTACGAAATCGCCTCAAACGCCGTATTATAAAAGGCTTTTTGAAGCTATTTCTGATATAAGGTGCGGTACTGCTTAGGTGTGACACCGTATTTTCTTTTAAAAATTCGTATCAGATGACTGCAGTCGGAAAATCCGGTCTCCTCACTGATATAATTTAAGTCATAATTGGTAAAAAGGAGATAGTTTTCCACCTTACTCAGGCGGATAAACTCCACATACTGTTTACAGGACTGCCCATACAGCTTCTTAAAGGTTTTCGCAAAATAGGAATAACTGACATTACATTTGGCCGCTATTTCCTCCACACGCATGTTTTCGTGGGAATGGCGGTCAATGTATTCTAAAATATCATGAATCGTATATTCCTCCTCTGTAACATAGGAGGCTCTCTCCGGGCAAAATCCGCATTTTCTCCAAATTCTCAGAATTTCCAGCAACAAAATGGAAATTTTACACTGCAGATAAGCATCATATCCATACTCTTTCTCCTGTGTCTCCCTTAAACAGTCCTTAAAAAACATATCCAGTGCAAGATTTACAAAGTCATCCTGTTCAAAAATAGTGGGAAGTGATGAATCCCTGGCAGCTCCGGTAAAAATAGAGTGAAATTTCGGGATGTAGGAGCCCTCCATGGAAAGTCTGTTAATATCAAATTTTATTCCCACATAGCTTGCCGGAGAACCATCCTCAGAATGAATTGCATGAACCACTCTTGGCTGAAAAAGAACCATCTGGCCCTGCTTCATTTCAAAGGTTCTTCCATCACTGTTTACTAAAAGGCTCCCTTTTGTTATAAACAGTACCTCTACAAAGAAATGCCAGTGTGCCTCAATGGGAAATGGATCTTTGGTGGTATCACAGCTAAAGGCTTCAAAAGGCAGATTCAGCTGATTGCTTTCTTCAAATAATGCTTTCATATTTTGTCTCCATGAATAGATTTGTTCTATTTTTGTGTGTATCTATTATATGATAATTGCAAAGAAATTGCTATGATTATATGATGTTAAAAAAGGATGTATAAGAAGGGATACTATGAAAGATAAATTTATTTGTGACATGACAAAAGGAAATGAGACCGGACTATTGATAAGGTTCACCCTCCCTCTGCTTTTGGGGAACCTGTTCCAGCAGCTTTATAATATAGTAGATTCCGCAATTGTAGGCCGATATGTTGGCCCCGATGCACTGGGCGCTGTGGGCTCTGTAGGAACGATTCACTTCCTGTTTTTTTCTCTGTGTTTAGGGCTTTCCTCCGGTATTGGTATATTGATTTCCCAGTATTTCGGGGCAAAAGAAGACGAAAAGCTGAAAAAGGTCATTGCAAACTCCATTTATGTCATGGGAGCTGTTGGTATTCTCATGAGTGTTGTCAGTGTTACTCTGGCAAAGCCTATTCTAAAATTGATGAATACCCCTGCTGAGAATTTTGACTATGCATATACCTATATGGTGATCGTATGTGCAGGAACCGTTGTCGTTGCTGCCTATAACGTTGTATCCGCAATTCTGCGGGCCTTGGGAGATTCCAAAACCCCTCTTTTTTTCCTGATAATCGCCAGCCTTGTGAATGTGGTTTTAGATTTACTGTTTATCCTGAAATTCCATATGGGTGTTGCCGGTGCCGCCTGGGCAACTGTCATTTCCCAGGCTATTGCAGCCATAGGCTCTGTTATTTTTGCCTGCTGCAAAAATCCTTATTTTCATCTTCAAAAAAAGGATTTTTCGCCTGACAAATGTATTATTCAGAAAAGCTTTCAGATTGGTCTTCCTTTAGCGGGACAAACCGCCATGATTTCCATTTCCTGTACGCTTTTGCAGAGTGTTGTAAATGGATATGGTTCCACCATAATGGCTGCCTACACCGCAACCAACCGTGTAGAGCAGTTTGTACAGCAGCCTTTCAATTCCCTCGGTCTTGCAATGTCCACCTTTGCCGGACAAAATGCCGGTGCATTGGAATACAGGCGTGTAAAAACCGGCGTGAAAAAAGCGACCATTCTGGTCGCCCTCTTCAGTCTTGTTATGGTATTTGTTATGTTTCTCTTCGGCAGACAGATTGTTGGAATCTTCCTGACCGATCCTGATATTATTGATATCGGTGCAAAAGGATTGTGCATCACCAGTCTGATGTACTTTGCCCTTGGTGTAATCTATGTTACCCGCGGAGCCTTAAACGGTGTTGGTGACGCTGCTTATGCCATGATTAATGGACTATGTGAAGTAGCCGGACGTATCCTTTTTGCCTATCTGCTCACCATGATTCCGGTTATCGGTTTCTGGGGAATCTGGTATACCAACGGATTTACCTGGGTCATTACCGGAATTGCCGGTACCATCCGATTTATCAAGGGACGCTGGGAACGGAAGCTGCGTGGAGCTGCATAATCAGTCCCGCTTCTGTTATGAGCTATTCAGCCTCTTTAAATGCCTGATCCAGTGTTTTATACAGGACGTCCGTCTCAATAGGCTTTGCAATGTGTCCATTCATTCCAGCATTCAGTGCATCTGTCACATCAGACGAAAAAGCATTGGCTGTCATTGCATAAATCGGGATGGTCTTTGCATCCTCTTTCTCACTGGATCTGATCAGCTTCGTAGCCTCATAGCCATCCATGATGGGCATATTCACATCCATCAAAATACATCCAAAGGTATCTGCGGGAGAATTCACAAAGGCATCCACTGCCTGCTTTCCATCTTCCGCACAAACCACCTCCAGTCCAACCATTTTCAGCAGACTGACTGCCACCTCCAGATTCAGTGCCACATCTTCGGCAATCAGCACTTTCTTTCCTTTAAAATCATAATGACTCTCCGTCGTCTTGGTGTATACTGCACCTTTTCCCCTGGTAATGCGGACTAAGGCATTATATATTGTGGACTGAAACAGTGGCTTTGGCATAAAATAATTTGCGCCTGCCCTAAGCCCCTTCTCCTCGACTTCATTTAAATCATATGCTGATACTATAATAACAATCTGGTCATCCCCAAAAACATCACGAATTTTCTTTGTCAGCTCAATTCCATTCATGTCCGGCATTTTCCAATCGACCATGCACATCTTGTAGCTGTTGCCCTGATCCTCTGCTTCCCCGATTTTTTCCAGTGCTTCCTCCCCTGAATTGGCTTTTTCATGAGGAACGCCCATTCGGTCAAGAAGCTGCCCACAATATTCGCAGGCGTCATCATCATCATCCACTACCAATACATGAATATCTGCAAAAGCACCCTCAGACATATTCAAATCCTGTTTGCAGGAGCCAAAAGGAATATCTACGGTAAAGGTGCTGCCCACATTCTGTTTACTTGCTGCCTGAATAGAGCCTCCCATCTTCTCTGCCAGCTGTTTGGCAATAGACATTCCCAGTCCGCTGCCACCATGTTTCCGGGCTGTGTCTGCCGATTCCTGTTCAAATGGCTTGAATAGTCGACCCAGCATCTCCTCGCTCATGCCACAGCCTGTGTCTGTCACTTCAAAGCGCATATGTACCTTGTTCTGTGATGTGCTGGCCTGGGTAATGAACATATCTATTTTTCCATTGGATGGTGTAAATTTCACAGCATTGGAAAGAAGATTCATCAAAATCTGATTCACCCTCAGCTCGTCTCCCACAACACGTTCTTCGGTCACGCCTCTTAAATGTACATTAAAATCAATATTTTTCTGCTTGGCCTGCTGGTAAAAAATCCCGGTAAGCGTGGAAATTGCCCGTTTAAAATCATATTCTGCGCTGTCAATTTTCAGTTTTCCGCTCTCGATGGCGGACATGTCCAAAACATCATTGATAATTCCCAGTAAAAGCTTGGAGCTTCC
The DNA here is from genome assembly GCA_964619485.1 of uncultured Lachnospiraceae bacterium. Classification (GTDB taxonomy): domain Bacteria; phylum Bacillota; class Clostridia; order Lachnospirales; family Lachnospiraceae; genus UBA2882. The sequence continues at coordinate 20,094 of CAZUCI010000042.1, read as the reverse complement.
ATCTATTTTGTTCAGATAATCAATCATCTTTTCCCTGTCATCCAGATGGCTTCTCGACAGAGAGGTCAGACCAATGATCGCATTCATCGGTGTACGTATTTCATGGCTCATCTGTGCCAGGAAACGTGATTTGGCTCCGTTGGCACTTTCCGCCTGCTTCACCGCTTCCGCCAGCTGCTCATTTTTTTTGGCCATGGATTTAAAATTGCGTTGGCGAAGCACAATTATCATAATCAAAAGCACAATGCAAAGAAAAATCAGCACGCCAAATACCAGAATCTGCGCACGATATTTAAAAAACACATCTGAGGCTGTCAGTCTATAGGGTTTTGCCGTTGTATTGGCTAAAATAATTTCGTTTTTGGCTTCCTCCGGAATTGCCTGAATACATTTATTGATAATGGAGAGTAATCTCTCATCTGTCGAGGAAAGGGCTGCCATACAGCTTGTCTCTGTAAAAAATGTGGTTGGAAGAATCTCCACGTCCGAATACTGGGGCTTTTGAAGCAGATAATTGGTTACATAAATATTCTGCATCATCAAATCCACATCCTTGTTTAAAAGAGCCTGCATCGCCTCTTCATCTGTGGTATAAAATTCAAGCTTGTATTGAGGATACGTGGAAGAGATGTATTCCTGCATCGCCTGAAATGATGTTTTCAGTGCAATGGTATACTTCTCGTCTGCATGGAAGGTTTCTCCTCTACGCATAACAACCGAGATTGTACTGTCTAAAAAAGGATCTGAGAGCTGTATTTCCTCATCCTCCTGAAAATGCTTTGTCTGCACCACACCCATAACCAGGTCGAAATCACCCTTTTTCAACGCTTCCATGGGCTTCACATTCAATCCGATTGCCTCCGAACACAAATCCAGTCCACTGGTTTTGGCAATATAGGCAAGCATATCCTCATTGATGCCCTCCAGCTGACCAGTCTCACTGTTAATACAGGTAATTGGATATCGGTTACGTATCTGACCTACGGTTATCTTTCCAGCTGTGTCAATGTATTCCTGTTCCTCCTTTGTAAAGGTCACCTTTGGAACCGTCAGCATTGCTGTACTGTTAGCTGAAGTAGTGTCTGCCGCCATTCCCTCTGCCGGAACAGCAATGAAAAAGAACAGGGTAAGTATCAAAGCTATCCAGCCATGTTTAAAAACCTTTTTCTTTTGTAGCATTTTCGTTCTCCCCCTTTTTATGAGCTGTTTTGTTACTGACACCATAAAATGTTTCTTATTTCTAATAAAATATGTTATACTCTTAAATAAAAAATTGACTTTGAGGATTTAAACTATGCATAATGAATTATTTTCTATTGGACCAATTACAATTTACGGCTATGGACTGATGATTGGAATCGGTATCCTTTTAGCTTATCTGACAACTGAATACCGTGCTAAGAAAAGTGGTCTTGACAGTGAGCCGGTCTTTTCTATTATGATTACCGCTGTTTTGTTTGGTTTTCTTGGCTCAAAGCTCCTGTATTTTGCAACGATTTTTGACCAGATTATCGCAAACCCTGCTATTTTAAAAAGTGAGGGCGATGGCTGGGTTGTGTATGGCGGCATCATCGGAGGCTTCTTTGCGGTTTTGATATATTGCCGTATCAAGCATTTGTCCTTCCTGTCCTATATGGATATTACACTTCCATCTGTTGCTCTGGCACAGGGCTTCGGACGAATCGGATGTTTTTTGGCCGGCTGCTGCTATGGTGTAGAGACAAGCTCTCCCTTTGCAATTACCTTTTCCCATTCCCATTATGCGCCTAACAATATTCCATTGTTCCCATCCCAGCTTGTGTCCAGTGCCTTTGATTTTGTAAACTTTTTGGTATTATGTCTGCTTGCTAAAAAAATAAAGACTCCGGGAAAAATCGGAGCCTTCTATTTAATCTTCTATAGTATAGGGCGTTTTATCATCGAATTTTTCAGAGGAGATCTTGAGCGAGGCAGTGTTGGAACACTTTCCACCTCGCAGTTTATCTCCCTGTTTGTAGCAGCTGCCGGAATTGGCATGCTGATAGTTTTTCATAAAAGAGGGAAAAAGCTATAGCTCTTGAATATGCTCTAACCCCATCTGGAAACAGATGAAATACTCTTTCCTGTTCACCTTTGTCAGCTGAATATTCATCAGGTTTCCCTGATGCTTTACTGTCATGAAATGTTCTCCGGATTTCATTAACTGATTCTTGCAGCTTTGCAGGAACTCCTCATTAATGGTATCCGGATATTTTTTGTCTGTCTCTAAAAGCTTCTCACCTTCAACGACACATACTTTGAAGCCTTCTGCTTCAATTACGGTGATATCATCATACAGCTCACGAATCCACGGATTGCTTACCGTATCCTTAATATCCCATATATTCATTTCTCCAAGCACACTGTTTGCCCGCATGAGAATACGAACACGGTTAATGATAGACTCCGGTGTAAAGGGTTTGGAGGCAAAGGCATCCGCTCCACAGGCAAGCGCTTTCTCTCCGGCATTTCTCTCTGCAGAAACCACAAGCACAGGAATTTTTTCAGCTTGGAATTTTTCTTAATCTGCTCCAAAAATTCGTATCCGTTCATCTCCGGCATAAATATATCCAGTAATATCACATCAACTCTGGCGCCTCTGTTCAGATAATCCATGGCAATCTTTCCATTTTCAGCCTCAACTATGGAGAAATAATCCTCAAAATAGCTTCTTATGATAGAACGGTTTAAATGCAGGTCCTCCACAATCATCATGCAGTATTTTTTAGTCGAATTATAGATATACAGCCCCTGCTCTTCCTCTGCACTATTCTCCCCAAGCTCCTGCTCCGGCTTCAGTAATTTTTCAAATTCTTTCTCAGGCATTGGCTTGGCAAATACATACCCCTGTACATAATTGCACTCCAGCTTCCTCAAAAGCTCCAGCTGTTCATCGGTCTCAACACCCTCTGCAACCACCGGGAGATTCATCCATTTTGCAAGTCCGATGGTATACTCAATAATCGTCTTTGCACTGGTAGAATCTTCAATGGCCTGAATAAAATTCATATCCAGCTTTAAAATATTGATTGGAAGCTTGGCAAGCATATTCAGAGAGGAATAGCCGCTTCCAAAATCATCCATTTCAATAATAAAGCCTTTTTCTTCCAGTTCTCTTACAACGCGGATAATCTTATTGGTGTCTTCCATGTAGGCTGACTCTGTAATCTCCAGGTGAAGAAGCTCCGGTGCGATATCATATCGTTTTACTATATCACTGATTACGCTGACAACATCAATGGTATCTATATCAATTCTGGAAATATTGACGGAGATTGGAACAATCTTTTCTCCCTCCTCATACCACTGTGCAATTTTTGATGCAGCAATATTCCATACATACTGGTCAAGCTTAACTATAAAACCATTTTTCTCAAAAATCGGAATGAAATTTCCGGGAGCAATCATACCATCAACCGGGTGATTCCATCTGACAAGCGCCTCGGCTCCTGCAAGCGTCTGGCTGAGCAGCTCATATTTAGGCTGGTAATACACTTCAAACTGTCTCTGAATCAATGCTGTTTCCATCTCATCATTGATACGCTCTTCATAAACAATCTGATTATGAAGCTTTTCATCATAATATGCGTAACGGTTGCCATAGTAATCCTTGATGAGGTTTGTCGCTGAAAATGCTCTTCCACAAACATTGGAGAGTCTTACATCCTCCTCCACTATTTCATAAACACCAAATTTAAAATGAACATTCATGTGCGATTTATATTGTTCCGTTATCTTGTCTGCCTCTTCCATAATCCGGTCAAGATAGCCCTCTTTTCGGCGAATCAGCATAACAAACCTGTCCGCATAAACCCTGGAAGCAAAGAACATAACCTCTTTTTGAAGTTCCTTGATACGATCTGCAATGCTCTTGAGGATTGCGTTTCCGCCATCCACACCCTCCGAGTCGTTGATGACTCCAAAATGAACGATATCCAGCGCAACTACATCAAAATTCGTCTCCGGATTCTCTTTGATCCATTTTGCACCTTCAAAGTAGAACTTATTGACACTCATCAGACCCGTCAATTCATCAGAGCTCAGATTTGTAATTTCACTGAGCATAATGCGGGTATTGATAATATTTTCCAGCCTGGTTCTGATAATATCCGGTTTATATGGTTTGGATACAAAGTCAGTTGCACCCGATTTCAGAGCGCCCATCTCAAAGGGCTCATCTGTATTTTCTGTCTGAATAATAACCGGAATTTCACTCAGCCTTGGGTTATTGCGAATATGCTTCAGTACCTCAAAGCCGTCCATTCCCGGCATCACAATATCCAATAAAACAGCAAGGAAATCTTCTCTTTCATCGGATAAAACCTCCAAAGCCTCTTCTCCACTGCTGACCTCTATTGTCTCATAGTAATCCTCCAGTATTTTATGGAGCATTTTGCGGTTTACGCCATTATCATCTACAATTAGTAGCTTTTCCACGGTGTCCTCCCTGATTATCCTTCATTTCTTCAAGCTGCCTTTTCAGTTCCATGTATTCTGTTACATCACTTGCGTAAGTAATATATACTTCCTTACCATTCCATTTGATTTTCTTACCATGTGTCTTTAAATAACGATTATCGGAGAAATTCTTAATAATTTGCTCCATGTTGATATTTTCCCCACGTGTTCCGTATGGGCAGTCCTCACATGGTACATTTCTCCGCCTCATATATTCAAAGCATTTTTTGCCTACAGCATTTTCCTGGCTGACCTTTGACCACTGCTCTGTTGCCTTATTGGCATACAATATTTGATAGGTCCCAGCCTCGATGGCATAAATGGCATTGCTCGAGCTCTCTGCCATCTGACATAGCAGCTCCATATCAATCCCCGGGAATCCAAAGGGTGCTGCAGAGGTACCAATCCTTCTTCCGGCTTCCAGCGCACCAGTCAGGTTTTCTTTACACTTTTCAGAAACATCCATTCCTTTGAGTGCAGCAAGAATTCGGTTCTCTGCTCCTTTTTTTGGAAAACAGCGCCCCGTCTCCCAGCGAAACACGGACTGCTTGCCAACTCCAATCTTCCTGGCAAGCTCCTCCTGGCTCATACCAAGCTCTACTCTTAACTGTTTTACAGCTTCCTGTAAATTCACAAAAAAGCCTCCATTCATTTGGTTATAGTTCTGACTATTCCCAATGTATAAAAAAACGAGAACAATTGATTTTCTAATCAGTATTGCTCTCGCCATATGCTTTTCTGGTAAGACCTCCACTTTTGGTCTTTTTTCTTTTATTTTACTCTTTCTCTCTTGTAAAAGCAATCATATCTGCCACATATTTACACTAAATTTGCATACTTTTTTACTTTTTCCTCATACTATCCAGAGGTGATTATAATGGATTCTATTTGGAATGATACCGCTGTTCGTCCCTGCTTTCCGGCGCTGAAAGGAAATCGAAATGTTGATGTCCTGATTATCGGCGGTGGAATTACCGGTATACTATGTGCATATCTTCTAAAACAGGCAGGCGTTAACTATATGCTTGTGGAACAGGACGTCATTGCCGGCGGTGTAACAGAAAATACAACAGCAAAAATCACAGCCCAGCATGGTCTGATTTTTCAAAATATTGCAAAAAAATATGGTCTGGAAGCTGCCGGACTTTATTATGATGCCAATAAAGAGGCCTGTGAGATTTATGAAAGGATATGCCAATTTATAAATTGTGATTATGAAAAGAAAGATTCCTATGTCTATTCTCTGACCAGTGAAAAGGAACTGGTACAGGAGCTTTCAATCATGGAAAGAATTGGGTGCCCCGGTAAATTTGCAAAGCATCTTCCACTTCCTTTGGAAACACAGGGGGCTGTCTGCCTTCCCGCTCAGGCACAGTTTAACCCTCTGCGGTTTCTTTTTTCCATTGCCAAAGAGCTCAACATCTATGAAAATACCAGAGTTTTGGAGCTTAAGCCCGGTGAAATCGTGACGTCCGGTGGGAATATCCACGCAGACACAGTGATTGTTGCGACTCATTTTCCCATGGATAATAAACACGGAGCCTACTTCCTGAAGCTTTTTCAAAGCCGCTCTTATGTCCTTGCCCTGAAAAATATCCAGCCTGTAGATGGTATGTATGTGGACGCAGCTCAAAAAGGGCTTTCCTTCCGTGATTACGGCTCCTACCTTCTCCTTGGCGGCGGTGGTCACCGCACCGGAAAAAAAGGGGGAGGCTGGGCAGAATTGTCCTCCTTTTATGAGAAATATTACCCCGAGGCAAAAGAGTGCTTCCGCTTTGCCACGCAGGATACCATGAGTCTTGATGGTATTCCCTATATCGGAGCCTATGGAAAAAATCTTCCCGGATACTATGTTGCCACCGGTTATAACAAGTGGGGTATGACCTCCTCCATGGTTGCTGCCAGACTTTTGACAGATGCAATTCTTGATCGGGAAAATACCTTTGCCAGGGTTTTTGACCCTCATCGAAGCATGCTGCATCCCCAGCTATTCCTAAATGCTCTGGAATCCACGGTAAATCTGCTCACACCCACGACAAAACGCTGTCCCCATCTTGGCTGTGCACTCAAATGGAACGCTGCAGAACACAGCTTTGACTGTCCCTGCCATGGTTCGCGCTTTGCAATGGACGGCAGAGTTCTTGACAATCCGGCTACTGCAGACTGGAAGCATCCTCCAGTCTGATCTTCACACTTCTTCCTGTAGAGCCGGTAATCTCAACGATTTTTTCTCCCGTTGAACCATCCTTAAATGTTGCTGTAACCCTAATTCGGATGCCTGTCAACGCATCCTCTGCCAGCCTGTTGCTGCTGTCAAAATTACCGTTTTTTTCATCCTCTTCTCTGGCATGCTCCAGGTCAGACCTTGCCACCTTAACCTGCAACGAATAGAGATAATCCCCGTTTCCCTGCTCCTCATAGGGAACCGCGTACTGTTCGCCTGCAGGAATAAATGCCCAGTTTCTAATTTCTTTGTCCCCACAATATTCGTAACGGTCGCCGTCCAGCGTTGCCGATTCCTTTTCACCAACTCCATAGCAGTCTGGATGCTCCTCAAAAAAGGCCTGTTTCTGTTCCCTGGTCATGGACCAGTCATATTCCACCTTTTGTGCAAAGGTACCGTCCAGATTTTGAAAGGAAATCTGTTCGATGTCTTCTCCTTCTACTGACAGATTAAAGCCATAAAAAACATGGAGAAATGGATCTGTTTCTATCCCGTCTATCATGTCCTCAGGCATTGCTTCGTCACTCCCCAAATTATAAAGCTTGTTTACAATTGCACTGCCCTCTGACACAAGTGTATATTCCTCATTCTCCTTCATGACAGTCTTTTCTGCCACTCCCTGATCATTTGGTGCCGCATATACCGTCAGTGAAAAAAGATGTTTTTCCTGACTGATGACATCTCCATTGACAGCCGACTCCTGCCTCCGGTCTGAAACAGCAATCTCTTCCTTTGCATTTTCAGGCAGCATACCTCTAATCAACAGAAACAATCCTGTACATGCTGCCATGGATACCAAAGCTGCAACGATGATTCTCTGCTTTTTCCTCTTTCTGTTTTTCCTCTGTGTCCTTTGTGTATCCTTCAGTGCCTCCCTGATATAGGCTTCCTCTATTTCGTCCAATGCCTGTCCCATATTGCAGCTCATAAAACATGTCCCCTCTCTTCTAAATATCGCTTCAGCTTTGCCTTCATTCTGGTGAGCCTCACTGAGATTTGATTTATCGGCATACGATAGAGCTCACTGAGTTCCTTCACCTGGTAGCCAAAAACAAAGCGGTTTACAAACAAAATCCTGTCATTTTTTGACACAGTTCCCAAAAACTCATTAATTTCCCTGCCCAATTCCTGCTCCAGCATGGTCTGCTCCACATTTGCATCTGCCACAAGCTCCTCCAGCTCCTCCAAGACAAGCTGATAATCTGGTTTTCTCTTCTGACTGTTTCTTTTTTCAAGCTTTTTCAAAGAAAGATTCCTTGTGATTTTACATATATATGCCGGTAAATACTCCGGATTATTGGGTGGGATGCTGTTCCAGACCCCCATATATACATCATTTGTGCACTCCATGGCATCCTCCTTATCCTGGAGAATACGATAGCTTGTGCTAAAAACCAGTCCCTTGTATTTTTCAATGAGATAGCTCACTGCCTTCTCTGAGCGCTGCAGACACAGCTGAATAATCACCTGATCCTCCATCCTTGATCCTCCGGTTTTTCTTATGTTTTTCATACTTTTATATTGAAAAAATATCCTTTCGATTTCCCTTTACTATATAACTACGATTCTGGCAGAAAATCTTTCACTCTTTTTCCTTTTTTATCCGGAATATGCTAGTATTACTGAGTAGAGCATAAAACGGATTCAATTAAGGAAAAAACATGAAAACTTTTCAGACCAGATCTTTTACAAAGCCCGATTATTATGATACTTTTGCCTGTCTTGCAGATAAGTGCAGCTTCACCTGCTGTCAGGAATGGAAAATTGCTGTAGATGAAAACACCCTGAACAATTGGCAGTCCTTACCGGAGCGTCCTGACCGGGATACTGCTGTGGTTGAAGGTACCTGCGTTATGCGGCTGAACAGCAATCATAAATGCCAATATTTAAATGAACAGAATCTATGCAGACTGGTTCTTAAATATGGCGACTCTGTATTGTCCGACACCTGTGATTCCTTTCCAAGACAGATGCATCACTTTACCAATTATACTGAATTTTCTCTGGCGACCTCCTGCCCCGAGGTCATAGACTATTTATGGAACCAGCAGACCGTAAAATTAGTGTCGGTAAACCCAGAAGAGGCATTATCCTATATGTCTGCTTCCCAGCGCAGGCTCTATCAGCTTCGCGGTCGGCTTCTGGATTTAATGGAAATAAACGATATGTCCTGTCATTCTCTTCAGGAAAATCTTCTGGCTCAGTTTTATATGCTTCTTCACGCAGATTCCATTCATGAAATTAAAACAGAAGACTTGTTTGCTGCATTCAGCAGTATGGAATTCAACCTGACAAACTCCTTTTATGAACGTAATGAATTGTTTCTGGATTTGATTGAAAGCTATCAGCAGAAGGGAATGTACCGGAATTTCTTAGATGGTACTTCACACCTTGCCCAGGAGATAGCATCCAATTGGTCAGATGAAAAAATGTATAAAAAGGCTCTGGCATTTGAAGAGGAACTCGAACCATATAAGCGTCTACTATGCCGCTATATTTATATGGAAATTTATTCCTGCAGCCTTCTGCCAGAGTTTAAATTAAATGATATGATTTATGCTTTTCAATGGATTGCCATAGAATATGCCCTGCTTCGCCATGGGCTCTTTCTTCAATGGGAGCAAAACCATGAAAAAACGTTTTCTTATGAAACTGTTCGCGAGAGCATCATCATTCTTTCAAGAATTTGTGGCTACGACGAATCCGATATTCAGGAATATCTGAAAAATAACTTTAAATCTGCTCTTTGGGACTGGAGTTACCTTGCACTAATTGTAGGAATGCCTCCACAACAATAGGATCAAACTGGGTTCCTGCCCCCTCACGGATAATCTGTTCCGCTTTTTCCAGACTAAAGGGTTCTTTATAGCTTCGCCTTGAAATCAGGGCATCATACACATCCGCCACTGCCATAATGCGCGCACATAATGGAATTTCTTCCCCTGCAAGTCCACTTGGATACCCCTTTCCGTCCCACCTTTCATGGTGATAATGAGCCATATCACGGGCAATCATCAGTGTCTCATCATTTCCTGCCTGCTCAATAATCTCATCTAGCAGCTTTGCTCCCACCTGAGAATGGGTTTTAATAATTGCAAACTCTTCCTCCGTCAAAGGCCCCGGTTTTTGCAAAATTGCATCCGGAATTGCAATCTTTCCAATATCATGCAGTGGCGCAGCATTCACAAGCTTTTCAATATAATTCCTGTTCAAAATGCCTAAGTACTGATGCTTTCTATACAATTCATAGCATAGCTCTTTGACATGCTGGCTGGTATTTTTGATATGCGTTCCCGTCACATCATCTCTTGCCTCTACCATATTGGCAATACCGGTAATAATTGCATGCTGAATATGTTCAATTTCCTTTGTCTTTTCCTTTACATCAAATTCCAGCCTCTGCTTATAATTGTAATCATCTGTTACATTTTCAATGACAAGTACAGAACCAAGCGTGGTCTTACCACTGACCAGCTGGTTTTCCTTAATGGTATAAATATCACTGTCCCTGAATATCTTTTCATGCTTTTCCATCTTTTTGTGGATTTCATCCACAACATTTTCCTGTTCATTCGCAATCATAATCTGTGGATATACTTTTTCTGCCTGATTATTGGAATAAAGCACTTCCTGGGAATTATTTAACACCATAACGCCATCTGACATATTGTCAAGCACACTGTCCTGTGCTGCCTTTAAGGTTCCAAACAGATTATAGCGAATACAGATCCAGGCAATGATTGTTGCACAAATTACATATCCCAGTGCAGTCACGTCATAACCGTCCGTTACCCCCGACGCATATAAAATAATTGACAATACCGCACATCCAATAATCAGCATCAGATAGTAAATAATCATTTTTTCATTGTGATCCCTTACCACCTTCAACCGCTTTATGCAGTTATAAACCATAACGACGGAAAAAACAGCCACCATGACCATAAACAGGTTATAGACAATGCCATGGCTCAGAATTAAATGTGGAAAAAGTCCCTCCGTTGTATATTCCACCTTCGTATAAAAAAGTGTATTATTTTCATAGTGTAAAACAAGCATTGGAATCATTGCATGAAAAATATAAAGTACTGAAATAATCCATTTTGGGCACTTCACTCTGCAGTAATTCAGGACAAAAAAGAACATGCTTAATATCAGAAAGGGCTTACCAAAATAAGTAAACTTCACCGCATACATCGCGGCCTCCATGCTCCTCGCCTGCATCTGTAAGAGATATCCCACCGTATTAATCAGCGCACAAATAGAGAACATGAGCATAAGTGCCTTGTTCAAAGATATTTCATTATAGAGAATCATGGCTATTTCCACCAAAAGGAGCACGATTCCCACATATTGCATTCCAACTAATAATTCATACATTGCCATCACCAGTTTCCAGTTTTTTCTTTTGCATGGATTTTCATTACTTTTCCTACTTTCCCAGCCCATTATTAATCATCAGCGTACTATACAAAAACAGAACATCCTGATCCTCAAAATCAACATAATCTCCTATTAAATCACTTTGTATATATCTTAAGTCAATCAGCGTAATTTTACCATAGTTTTCCACCAATAATGGCGCGAGACTGCTGCCAAAGGAATCTCGAAATATAATCAGTTCTCTTTCCCTGTCCCCAGCCGGATTATCGATGGTAAGTATGGCAGCCGCACCATTGAGAAAAAGCTCATAGGGGTCTTTTCCTGAGGCTTTTGACCAGTCATACATAACCGTCTCCTCTGGCTTTCCGGAATCAAAGCTTGTCACCCTGCAATTTGATAATGTTTCATTGGTCAACACCGTCAACACATCGGGTTTTACATTCAGTGCCGCCTGACCTGCATAGACTCCGTAAAAGGGGGCCTCCAGGGTTTTTATCTCATACAGACTGTTATAATTTTCTGGCGTCTCATTGAGTTCTTCTACTGCGCCGTTTTTCATCTCCTGTATAATCCGCCCGGCTACATCTGCAATACATTCCTGTCTCCAGTGTGTGTCTGTGTAATAATAGTCCTCCAAAGAAAGTAAATCCTTCACCTCAATGATTGCCATCTGATCCAGACTTTCATAAACCTTTGCGTACAGCTTCTCATAATCCAATGTCAAATGTCCAGTCTGCTCTGCCAGATAATAATTTTTATCGGGAATCACTGCTAAATATGGCTGAATTCCCTTTTCCTTTAAATATTTGTCATAAATTTCATTGACCTGTTCGCAGGCAATATCCACACGCTTTTCATTAAGCGGATAATCCATTTTGGACAGATATCCATCCGCATAGTAAATATTGTTGTTATCCTTTTTATGCCAGATATATTGTTCCAGCTCAGCCTTCACCCTTCGAAAGCTGTCTCTGGCTGGAAACTGATCCAGCAAAACATTCTCAAAATCTGACATATATTTTCCGTTTTCTATTCGTTCTATTGTAAACGTGCTTTTTTGTTTCAGAACCCTTCTCTCACTGTCAGAATAATCTTCCGGCTCTTTTGCCAAAAGCCATGTACCCATTCCTGCCAGAAAAAGGAAAAAGCCCAGGGATAACAATTTATTTTTTATCTTCATCAGGCTCCTCCTTCTAGAATCGAAAATACAGGAATGGATTAAAGGATCCATCCACCAAATAGGCTGTTACTATTACAAGAATACCAAGAAGCACTATCGGCTCCAGAAAATCCAAAGCACGACTGCCCAACGATGTTGTCCTTACTTTTTCCAACAATTTTGCGGGCAAGGAGGTTGCTCCTGCAATAGCGGCCAGCATAATAATACAAAAACTGATTGCATAATAACCTGCTTCCCTGGAAAAAAATGGCAGCCCACCCATTCCAAACATACAGGATATCCGCTCCCCAGCCTGTCCCATGGAATCTGCGTCAAAAATCACAAATCCAATTATGATCACAGCCATCACATATATATGGTTCCATATATTAGCCTTTGCTAACTTTTGATATAAAAATTCCTTTTCCAGAACAAGGAAAAACGCAAAAAACAGTCCCCATACCGCAAAATTCCATGCTGCTCCATGCCAGAAGCCGGTAAGAAACCAGACAATTACAATATTACGATACCATTTCCACTTTGAAACTCTGTTACCTCCAAGCGGGATATAAACATAATCCCGAAACCAGCTTCCCAGGGACATATGCCACCTTCTCCAGAACTCGGTAATACTTTTCGACATATAAGGATAGTCAAAGTTTTCTTTTAAATCAAATCCAAGCATTTTCCCCAGGCCAATAGCCATGTCACTATAACCGGAAAAGTCAAAGTAAATATGTAAGGTATAGGCAGCTGCATAAAGCCAGTAATAGGCGACTGACAGGTCTCCCGAGCTTTTGAACAGATCACAAAGCTGCCCGAGAGAATTGGCAATCAATACCTTTTTCCCCAAACCGAAGACAAAACGTCTCACTCCCACAGCAAACTTATCAAAGCTGCAGACTCTGCCGACCAGCTGTCTCTCCACGTCCTCGTAACGGACAATTGGTCCTGCAATCAGCTGTGGAAACATGGCTACGTAGGTTGCCAGATAAAAAGGATTTTTCTGGGCCGGGACATCTTTACGATAGACATCGACAACATAACTGATAATCTGAAACGTGTAAAAACTGATTCCTATGGGAAGAACAACTCCCAACGTTTTTATAGATATTCCCGTTATCCTTCCTATGCTCGTGATGAAAAAATCGACGTATTTGTAATAACCCAATGCGCCAAGAAAGAAAAACAAAGAAGCCCCCAGAAATATCTTCGAAGGGGCTCTATCGCTATATTTTTCAAGCAAAAGACCAGATATATATGCCAATGCAATTTCTGCAAGCATAACCAGAACGAGCTTTGGTTCTCCCCAGGCATAGAAAAACAAGCTGGCTAAAAGAAGTGCATAATTTCGAAGCTTCTTTGGAACCAGATAATAGCAAAGCAGTACACATGGAAGAAAAACATATAGAAAGGTGATACTTGAAAACAGCATTCTGCTACTCCTCCAGCTCCTTCGGACACATCAGAAAGAATACTGTATTTCCCGATGCTTCCACCAGGGTCTCATCAGCCTCTGTGCATACGTTCCATCTTGGATTGGCATTGGTTTTCAGGGTCTCTGCAAAGGCATCCACATCCTGTCCGTCTGCCACCTTAAAGATATACCCTACAAAAGGAATGGAGCCAATCATTGGTGCAAACATAACGCCCTGCTCAAATCCGGAAATTTCTCCATCGAATCCCGTAAGCATTCCTTCCTTCACTTCCATTGTTGCACCGGAAAACTGAATTTCTTCGTTGGTCAAAAGTGCATCTGCCATCTCCTGAGGTGATATATCAGGATTTGCACTCATGCGGTCCAGGAAATCTGATAAAATTGCGCCGCCAAAGGTATCCGGAATCTCTGTTGTTTTTGCTTCTCCACACCCGGCCAAAGTAAATAATATTGTTATGACTAAAAGAATTGAGGTTGCTTTTTTCATAAGTTCGACTCTCCTTCATGCTTGTTACTTTCAGATAGGTTTATTATACACTATTTCAGCTGAAAACTATACTTCTCCCCATTGAATTTCTCCTTCAACTTCGTTAAAATTAAGTTATCAAAAAAAGAAAGCGGCAAAATGATGAAAAATTTTAAATTAAATGTAAATAACCGCACTATTGACGCTTCCGCCTTTTTACCGGAATGCAGCGCACCTTACCCTCTCATTATCATGAGTCACGGATTTCTTGGAAGCCGAGATGACTCCTACCAGTGTGCTCCTTTTTTTGCGGAACACGGAATTGGTGCTGTATGCTTTAACTTTTGTGGCGGTGGTCCGAAGGACGAAAGCGGCGTAAGCTCAACCGAAATGACTTTATACACAGAAAAGGAAGAACTGGAAGCAGTTCTATCGGAAGTATCAACCTGGGAAAGTGTGGACAGAGAACAGATTTATTTACTGGGAACAAGTCAGGGCGGTATGATTTCTGCTCTTGTGGCAGAAGACCATATGGACAAGATCAAAGGTCTGATTTTGCAATATCCTGCTTTGTGCATCGCTGATGACTGGAACAAAAACTTTCCTGAAATCAAAGATATCCCCGAGACCTATGACCTCTGGGGATGGCTCCTTGGCAAAAACTATTTTCTCTCCATACGCGATTTGGATATCTTTAAAACAATCGGGAAATTTGATAAGAAGGTTTTCATCCTGCACGGTGCAGATGATGATGTGGTTCCTGTCTCCTACAGTCAAAAGGCCAGTGAACTGTATCAGAACGCCCAACTGGTCATTTTTCCAAAGGAGGGCCATGGCTTTTCACCGGAAACTGATCTGAAAGCCCAGAAACTGATACTCGATTTTATTCAAGAGTAACTTTTTCGTCCGAACCTGTAAATACATAATACGTCGGTTTAGGCTGATACTCTGCGTCAAACAGAAGTGGGCACTGCTTCTGGGAACCGTCTGCTCCACCACCTGCACCATTAAAGGTCTGCAGCCAGGAGTGTCCATCATCTGTTCCCCAGAAGGTAATTCCTGTAATATGAATTCCTTCCTCACTGTTCAGCTCCACAAGCTTGTCATAAATAGCCTGATAGCGCTCTGCCTGTTTCTGATACTCTTCTTCCGGATTACTGCCATCATAGCCACTGGAAGCCTTCATATCAAACTCCGTGATCTGAATTTCATCGACCAGTGCCGCATAGGCACGCACGGCCTGTTCTCTGTCCTCCAGGGATGGCAAATACATGTCATCATGGCCCTGCATTCCCATCCCATCAATTCTGGTTCCCTCAGCCTCTTTAATTGCTGTAATCAGCTTACAGATTCCATTGCGTTTTACCGGCACAGAATCGTTATAATCATTATAGAAAAGCTTTACACTTTCCGGTGCATATTTATTTGCATACTGAAATGCTTTGATAACAAATTCGTCGCTCTTATAAATCTGATACCAGTCTGAACCATTGGATCTCATTCCGCCGGAGCCATCGTTAACGGCCTCGTTGACAACATCCCATCCATAAAACAGGTCTTTATAAGGAGAATTTTCATTAAAATAATGGTCAAATACCAGCTTGATATAGCTCTCCATCCTCTGGCTCATAACCTCAGGTGTGACATAGTCTGCATTACTGTCATAATTTTCCCTGAAAAACCAGGTTGGCGTCTGAGAATGCCACACAAGAACATGGCCTCTGACTTTTATCTGATTGGCTTCATCACAGCCGGCATTGTGCTCTAAAAGTTTATCAAAAACTGCATCCGCACTCTCAAAATGAAGTGCCAGTCCCAGTTCGTTATCCGCACTGGAAGGGGTACTTCCCAAAATGCTCTCCGGCTTGGTTTCATTCTCCAGAGTAACTGCATTAAACTGTTCAAATACCAGGTTCATACGTGCCTGATCTGAAAGTGCAGCATTCGGAATGCACACTCCCGCCAATGGGATTCCATTTTCGGCAAAAGCCTGCTTCAGGGTTGTTGAAGCTGTTTCTGCTGTTTCTTTGGTCTCTTTTGTTTCTCCCGTTGTGCCTTCTGTTTCCGTTTTCACGAATGTCTCCTCATCCTTTTTACTTCCGAAAAAGAAGATTGCCCCAACTACTATTGCTGAGAGCAGCAAAACTCCAATTCCAGCTCCCAACACCATTTTCTGTTTTCCACCCATTCTATTTTCTCCCTCGCACTATGGCTTTTTCCTATCCCTATATAGCAATATTTGTATATTCCTATTTCATTATATAAAGCTATAATGTGAGGGCGCAATTCACTTATTGCTATCTTTTTGACTTAAATTGCACTTTCTCTTAACAGCATGAACTAATCCGGTCTCTATTCTTATAGAAAAGCAGGAAGAAGCTCTTTTTCTATAAATTCCACACGGTCGAAGATTCTTGGTTTGAAGGTCCCTGCCACTCCGACAACGATATTCTTTTCCGGGTTCACATAAATGACATTTCCGCCATCTCCGATTGCAGCATATACGCCCTTTGAAGTATTCGGAATCCACCAGAGGTATCCATAGGACTGGTTTCCAAAGCTTTCACCCAGGGTTCTGTACGGAGTTGTCATCTCCTTAATCCACTCCCCACTGATGATTCTCCTGTTCTCATAGATACCGCCATTTTGGCACAGCAATCCAAGCTTAGCCATATCTGTCGCCGACAGTGTCAAGCCCCAGCCGGCCGTTACTGATCCCTGTGGATCACAATACCACTCTTCTTTCCTCGGAGTCTTGTTCATCAGAAAATCAAACTGATCCTCCTTGGAGCTGTCCCCATGTATCCTTCGTCCGGTAATCCCCAGCGGTTCAAACAAATATTGGTTTGCCAGGTCAATCACCTTCATTCCAGAGGCATTCTCCAATATTCCTGCCATAATCTGAATTCCAAGGGTTGCATACCTGAATTCTCCGGTTATGCCGGCTCTTCCTCCCAGCAGATCCAACGCAGCCCTTGTCCAGTCTTCGCTTGTGCATACTCTGGTCCACGGCTCTGACTTGTACTTATAGGGAGCTGACATTGTCAGTAAATGTCTGATTGTCACATTCTGAATAGTCCTTTCCCCACGCTTTACCGTATAGTCAGGAAAAAACTCCAAGACCCTCTGCTCAACGCTTTGAATCCATCCCTTATCCCTGGCTATACCCGTCAAAAGTGCAATTACACTCTTTGTTACTGACATAACATTCAGTGCATCCCCCCTCTGATATCCATTCCAGAAATCCTCATATACAACTGCTCCATCCTTTATAACCGTCACTTCACATATATTGGGTTCTCTTTCTTCAACTACTTTATGAATTCCTAATTTCTCCATATACATCTGTTCTCCATTCCTGATTACTTTGACCGGTCAATGATCTGTTTCAGTACTGATACATATACGCTATCTCTATTAAAAATTGTTTTCAAGCACTTTTTTAAAATTTCCTCTAAGTATTTTAATTACCGTCTGCCTGTTTATTCTCAATTATAAATTTCACAAAATCATGAGCACAAATCCAGAGCTTGCAAAAAAGCATGACAAATTTGCTGTTTGGATTTATGATTGTATAATAGAATTTCCAGATACCTGATGTAAGCAGACGAAAAGAGGATGATTAAATGGCTATGCAAAACGAATATGAAATTATCACACATAATAATGCAAACTTTCATGTTTTCCTTGTAAATCTACTGTATCGTACCCCTCATATTCACAAGGACTACGAGATCAGTCTTCTGCTTGACGGAGCTCTGTCCGTTCATACAGCAGACAAAACCTACGAATTGTCAGAAGGTGATATTTTTGTTACAAATCCCTTTTCCAGCCACGAACTATCTGCAGACAAGCCTGCCATGATTTTATCTTTGCAGGTCTCACCCCTGTTTTTTTCTTCTTACTATCCCCAGATTGATCACACAGAGTTTGATGTTTCTGTCATTCATGCGAATTGCGTCTCCGCTGTCCGTGACAATGCTTCAGCTGCTCATAATGATTCATCAGGCATGGCATATTCATCCATTTACAGGCTGATGTTTGATCTGGCATTTTGCTTTTTTAAAAAGGAAAGCTTCTACGAATTACAGTGTGCTCTTTTATTAAATCAGCTCTTTTGGCAGCTGCTTGTAAATTATCCTCATCATATCGTTGAGGAAAAGAATAAGATTACTACTCAGGTAAAGGGTGAGCGAATGCGGAAAATCACTCATTACATCGATGAGCACTTTACAGAAAAGCTCCTCCTGTCTGACATTGCAGAGCAGGAGGAGCTGGATCTCTATTATTTATCTCATTTTTTCAAGAACAGCTTTGGTATGTCATTTCAAAATTATCTGACCAGAATTCGTTGTGAACGTGCAAGGCAGCTGCTTATTCTTACAGATTATTCCCTTTTAGACATCAGCATCAGCTGTGGATTCTCTGATGTAAAGTATTTCAACAAAGGTTTTCTCGCGCAATATGGCTCTTCTCCAAAGGAATACCGCAAGAGCTTTAAAAATGCTCAGTTAGACCAGCAGCAGAAATCCATGCTTACTACACAGGAATTCCTGTCCGAGGAAGCCAGTCTGATTGTCTTAGAGCAGAAAAGCTTACATCTATAATTACGTTTGCTCTCAAAGTACTCTGTTTCTAAACCGTTTTAAGTATCTATAAGGTGGGGCGGCGTTCTCTTTTCTCTTTAAACATGCAATTTTTCTGCTTCGTGGAAATTTGCATGTATTTTTACCATTGTCGTACATGCAAATTTCTTGCAGCTATCAATAATTGCATGTGTTTTTGGCTCTAAATTCAGTTTTTGACGGCAAAATGAGGCTTAAAAAGCCAAAAAGTACATGCAAAATTTTGTATACAATAATATTTGCCCTAACAGCTCAAGGCACCCTTCGTCGAAATGTAAATCAGACCACCCAGACAAGAAATGTGCACCTGACGGCGCACATTTGAAAAATGCTGCCCTCCTATGCTACACATTTCAAAAACGACGCTGCCTTCTGGCACATGCCATCAAAAAAATGCTGCCCGCTATGCGTGCAGCACTTTTTTGATTAATATATGACTGATTAGTTCTGCTCAAGAGCAAGAGTTCTTGTTGTGATGTCGCAAACCTCTGCAGGTCCGTAGTACTGGATAGCACCTGGATATACGAAGGATGTTTCAACAGCCCACTCATCTCTGTGTGCTTCAAAATATTTGAATGGCTTTCCATCAAGCTCAACAAGTGCTTTTTTGATAACCGGTTTGTCTTCGCCATGTCTTCTCTCGATGTTCATCATCTTGGTAATTGGCATACCACCGGCAACCCACTCACTTGCAGGTGCGGAAAGGTTAGATACTTTTGATAAATAACCATTGTAACCATACTGAATCAGCATAAATGCGTTGTATCCTAAGGAGTAGCAGTAATCTGAATCAAAGTTTGAAGGGAAAGCACATCTTCCTTCATAACCAAAGAAGTGATGAAGGGCACCGAATTTTCCTTTGTATGTGCCGTTTTTCTTACGCTCAGCTAACTTGTCAGCAACAAGAGCGGAGAATAATTTCTCAGATTCAATTAAGGATACCTGTACGTTTCCATGAGGATCTCTCTCTAAGAATAACTGCTGCTGAATTCCCTGTGGAAGAATAGCAAATACAGCCATAGAATCTTTGGAAAGACCTTTTTCAATAAATGCATATTTTTCAGCCCATGTAGCAAGAGCGTTGAAAGCTTCCGCTTTGCTTCCGGCAAGAAGTTCATTGATTTCTCCAATTAATGCAGAGAACTCAGGAACGAATTCTACAACACCTTCAGGGATAATAGCAACACCAAAGTTCATGCCTTTAGCTGCTCTCTTCTCTACGGAATCAGCAATGTAATCTGCGATCTGGGAAAGAGACATTTTCTTGGCTGCAACTTCTTCAGAAATCAGGCAGATGTTTGGCTGTGTCTCAAGAGCACATTC